>JBBQIZ010000282.1:0-4520 GCA_038325425.1 Chthoniobacterales bacterium | reverse complement strand
ACTACGACAAGGTCAGCGAGGCCGACGCGGATGCCGGCCGACACTTGAAGGAACTCGAAGAGGCCGGGCTCGCCGCGGACACCATCGTCTTTTATTACGGCGATCACGGCAGCGGCATGCCGCGGAGCAAACGCTGGCCGTCCAACTCCGGTCTGCACGTCCCGATGGTCGTCTTTTTTCCCGAGAAGTGGAAACATCTCGCGCCGAAGGAATACACCACGGGCGGCAAGTCCGACCGCATGGTCAGCTTTGTCGATCTCGCGCCCACCGTGCTCAGCATCGCGGGAATCGAACCGCCGAAGTGGATGCAGGGTCGTGCCTTTGCCGGGCCGCATCAGACTGAGCCGCCGCCCTTCCTCTTCGGCGAACGCGGACGCATGGACGAACGCATGGATCTCGTGCGCAGCGTGACCGATGGCCGTTACGTTTACCTGCGGAATTATTTCCCGCACGTCTCGCAGGCGCAGCACGTCGATTTCCAGTTCCAGACTCCGACGACGCGCGTCTGGACCGCGCTTTTCGAATCTGGCAAAGCGACAGACGCGCAGTCCATTTTCTGGCGCGTGCCGAAGGCTCCGGAGGAACTTTACGACCTGCGAAACGATCGCGACGAAGTGCAAAATCTCGCCGGCTCACCCGAGCACCGCGCGGTGTTGGAAAAGCTGCGCCAGGCCCAGCGCGATCAGCTCGTGGAAGTGCGCGACATTTGCTTTCTGCCGGAAAATGAAATGCACACCCGCTCTGCCGGGAGCACTCCGTATGAACTGGCGCGCGACGACGCAAAATATCCGCAGGCGCGCATCGTCGCCGCCGCGGAACTGGCGTCCATGCTTGATCCCGCGGCGTTGCCCGAATTGAAGAAACTCCTCACCGATTCCGACAGCGCCGTGCGCTGGTGGGCGGTGCTCGGCCATCGGATGCGCGGCGCGTCCGCCGTCACCGCAGATGAAGGCGACCTGAAAAAGGCGTTGAGCGATGACTCGCCGGATGTCCGGATCGCCGCCGCGGAGGCGCTCGGAATGTTTGGCAGCGACGCCTCCCGCACCGCCGCCCTGCAGGTCCTGGGCGAGCTCGCTCCTCCGGAGAAAAACGGGGTGCTCGCCGCCATGTCCGCGCTCGCGGCGATCGAGGCGCTGGGCGACAAAGCCGCTTCGCTACACGCGCTTGTTCGGGAAATGAAACCCGGCGGCCCGTCACCCGATGGCCGCTATGGCAGCTACGTGCCGCGCCTCATCGAGAACATCGCGCCGGGCACCAAACCCGAAGCCGGGCCAGCCAAGCCAAAACGCAAGAAAGCTGAGTAACCTTCGACCCATGCGCCTCCTGCCCCCCACCCTCTCCGCGCTCCTCCTGCTCGCCGTCAGCGCGTTTTCCACCGCTGCCGACCGGCCGAACATCATCGTCATCATGGCCGATGACCTGGGTTTCTCCGACATCGGCTGTTACGGTGGCGAAATCCAAACGCCGAACCTCGACCGCATGGCCGCGGAAGGGCTGCGCTTCACGCAGTTTTACAACAACGCCAAATGCACGACGACCCGCGCGTCGCTGCTCTCCGGCATGTATCCGCGCGGCAACGGCAGCGCCATTCCGCTCGACATGCCGACCATCGGCGAGGCCATGCGGGCGGCGGGTTATCAAACGGCGCTGAGCGGAAAATGGCACCTCGGCTCGAAGGCGCCCCAGCGGCCGTTCGACCGCGGGTTCGACGAGTTTTACGGGCTGATGGATGGCGGCTGCAATTTCTTCAATCCCGCGCAACCGGACCCGCCTTCGAAAGGCGGCAAACTCCGCGTCTTTGGCCGCAACGACGAACTCATCCGCGAGTTTCCGAAGAACTTCTACACCACGGACGCCTTCGCCGGGCACACCATCGAGACGATCAAACGCTTCCACGGCACAGGCCAGCCGTTCTTCATTCATCTCGCCTTCACCGCGCCGCATTACCCGCTGCACGCCTTGCCGGAGGACATCGCGAAGTATCGCGGCAAATTCAAAATGGGCTGGGAGGAAATGCGGCGGCAGCGGCACGCACGGCAGATTGCCATGGGATTGCTCGACTCGAAATGGGCGCTCTCGCCCACCGACGCGAAGTCGTATGATTGGGCAGGCGCGAATCAGGACTGGGAGGATCTCCGCATGGCGACCTACGCCGCGATGGTCGATCGCATGGACCAGAATATTGGCAAGGTGTTGGCGACTTTGAAGGAACTGGGCATCGACGAAAAGACGATGGTGCTTTTCCTCTCCGACAACGGTGGCTGCTCGGAAGAACCGGGCGGGCGGGACGACACCCAGCAACCCGGCCTGGCCGGCACTTACACGGCGGTCGGCCCCGCGTGGGGCTGGGCGCAGAACGCGCCGTTTCGCCGTTACAAAAGCTGGGTGAATGAAGGCGGCATTAGCACGCCACTGATCGTCCGCTGGCCGGGCAAAGTGCAGGCCGGCACGATGACCGGCGCGGTCGGGCACATCATCGACGTGCTGCCCACCTGCCTGGATCTCGCCGGCGCGGATTATCCTGCGGAGTTCCGCGGAAAACCAACCGCGTCAGTGGAAGGCCGCAGCCTGCTGCCCGTGCTGCAAGGCGGCTCGCGGGCCGGGCACGACGCGATTTTCTGGGAATGGGCGGGCAACGGCGCGATGCGGCAGGGCCAGTGGAAACTCGTCTGGGACACGTTGAACAAGGCGCGGCAATGGGAGCTTTACGACATCGCTGAGGATCGCACCGAGTTGCACGACCTTGCCGCACAACAGCCCGAGCGCGTGACGGCGATGCGCGCCTCCTACGAAGCCTGGGCAAAGGCCACGCAACGGGCGATGCCGGGAGAACCGCGCAAAAAGAAGGCGGGCAGCGACGACTGAAATGACCTCCGACGTCGCCCCATGAAACGAAGCACCACGCGCCGCGACTTCATCAAGAGCACCGCCGTTCTCGCCGGCGGAGCGCTACTTCCCTCCGCCCGCGCCGCCGACGCGGCAGCCGCGCATCAGGCCACCGGCGTGAAAGTCGGCGAGGTCACGGACACCACCGCGATCGTCTGGACGCGCCTCACCGCGCGGCCGACGCGCTTGAACGAGGGCGTCGTCATTCCCGGCAAGGTGAAGAAGAATCAACCGGCGGCACTAGCCGTCGCCGCGCACGAAATCGAAGGCGCCTGCCCCGGTGCAGACGGTCGCATCCGCGTCCGCTACGGAACGCGCGAAGACCTTGGCGACGCCCGCGAAACCGCGTGGATGGATGTTTCCGCCGCCACCGACCACACGCACCACTTTGCGCTGAGCGGATTGAAGCCCGACACCGCCTACCACTACGCGGTGGAAACGACCAGCCCGGCGGGTGAGCCACACGGGGCGTTGCGCGGACGCTTCGAAACTGCACCTGCGCCCGGCACTCCGAGTGATTTTCGCTTTTGCGTGATGACCTGCCAGGGCTACCCGGATCGCGACCACGCGGATGGTCACCCGATTTATCCGTCGATGCTCGCGCTCGCGCCCAAGTTCATCTCGATGACCGGCGACGTAATCTATTACGACAACGACGAACCCCGCGCGAAGACCCCGGCGCTGGCGCGACTGCATTGGGAGCGAATGTTCAGCCTGCCGCGGCTCGTCGAGTGCCTCCGGAATAGCGCGACCTATTGGCTGAAGGACGATCACGATACGCTCGACAATGACGCGTCGCCGGGCGCGAAGATGGGTGCGTTCACATTTGCGGAAGGGCAGCGGATTTTTCGCGAGCAGACGCCGATGAGTGAGCCGGGCTACCGGACATTTCGCTGGGGCCGCGATCTGCAAATTTGGCTGACCGACGGTCGCGACTTTCGCTCGCGAAATAATCTTCCCGACGGTCCGGAGAAAACGATCTGGGGTGCGGAGCAGAAGGCCTGGTTCAAGAAAACGGTGAAGGCCAGCGACGCGACCTGGAAGCTGCTGATCAGCCCGACGCCGCTCGTCGGTCCCGATCGCGCGCAGAAAAACGACAACCACGCCAACGCCGGCTTTACCCACGAAGGCGATGAGTTGCGGGCGTGGATGCAGGCCAATGTGCCGGACAATTTCTTCGTGGTTTGCGGCGACCGCCATTGGCAATACCACTCCGTGCATCCGGCCACGGGCGTGCAGGAATTCAGCGTCGGCGCGGCGAGCGATTCGCACGCCGGCGGGACGCCCGGCCACGATCCGGAGTGGCATCGCTTCCATCGCGTAAAGGGCGGATTTCTTTCCGTGCAACTGACCACTGCGAATCAGCAGAGCCGCATCCATTTCCGCCATCACAGCGTCGCCGGAAAAGTCGTGTACGAATTCAGCGCGACCCGCCCGACGGCATAAACACCCTCACCAAACTCCCTCATGCGACTTCTGCTCACCCTGCTCTCCGCCCTGCAAATCCCGCTGACCCTCACCGTCGCCGCGGCTCCGCCCAACGTCGTATTCTTCCTCGTGGACGACCTCGGCCAGCGCGACCTCGGCTGTTACGGGAGCACTTTTTACGAGACGCCCAATCTCGATCGCCTCGC
>JBBQIZ010000281.1:0-4581 GCA_038325425.1 Chthoniobacterales bacterium | reverse complement strand
TCGTGGCGCCGCATTCGCCAGCCAAGAGCAGATATCCCAAAACCGCAGCGATCAACGCGGTCCGTCTCATGGCTTGCGGAAAAGGTAGTGCGACACGATCCACTCTTCGCCGCCGCGGTAGCCCCACAACTCCGCGCAGGCGAGGAAGAACACGCGCCAGTAAACCCACCACCGCGTGGTCTGGGCCTCGCCGTAGGTTTGCGCGAAGAGCGGCAGGATCTCGGCGCGGTGCGCGTCCATATTGCGCAGCCAAGCCTCGGCGGTCTTTTGGTAATGCGTGCCGCTGACCGCCCACCGGTGCTCCAGCCGCACGTCGTCCTGAAAATGCAGCAGCGTGTCATGCGACGGCATCTGCCCGCCGGCGAAAAAGTAGCGCGTCATCCAATCGCTCGGCCCTTTATCTTCGTAATGATAGGCGATCTCCCGATGCGTGAAGATGTGGACGAACAGCTTGCCGCCGGGCGCCAGCCAGCGCGCGATCTTTGCGAGCAGAAGCTGGTAGTTTTTCATGTGCTCGAACATCTCGACCGAGACCACACGATCGAACGTTTCGTCGATGTCGAAGACGTTCATGTCGGCGGTGATGATCGTGAGATTGGTCAGCCCGCAACGCGCGGCTTCCGCGTCGATATGTTCTTTTTGGGTGCGGGAATTCGACACCGCGGTGATGCGCGCCTGCGGATACTTTTCCGCCATCCACAGCGAGAGCGAACCCCAGCCGCAGCCGAGTTCGAGGATGCGCTGGCCGTCCTGGAGTTGGGCGCGCTCGCAGGTCAGCGCGAGCATCGTTTCCTCGGCCTCATCCAGCGTCGTGACGCCGTCCGGCCAGTAGCCGGAGCTGTATTTGAGCCGCTTCCCGAGCGCGTATTGGTAAAAGCGCGTGGGCACTTCGTAGTGCTGTTCGTTGGCCGCGCCGGTCTGAATCGCGATCGGGCTTTGGCGCAGTCCATCGATTTGTGCCTGAAGCGCCGCCTGCCGCGCCTCGATGCTAACGCCGCATTTTTCGCGCAGCGTTTCGCCGAGCAGATGCCGGATACCAAGCCGCAACAGCGGATCGGGAACGACGTTGGATTCGAGGATGGAGTCGAGATTGATCATGAGCGGATTCCGCGGGCTGACATTTCTTCGCCGACGCCAGCTTCGCGGATGCGTTCGTTCAAGAAACGTCAACGCCGCAGCGGGAAGGTCGCGACCAGGCCCGCGAGGTAAAGCAAAGCGCCCAGAACCGCGGGCGTGAGGTGCAGGAAATCCAGATAATCGACCATGAAGTGGACGCCCAACGCGCAGCAGAAGCCCACCGATCCCGCGACGAGCAGAGCCTGCCACAAAGCGGGAGTGATGGGCGCTTTCCACACGACGAGAAGGACGATCAGTCCGCACGAAAACAGTCCGCCACCGAAGCCGGCGCGATCGTGGGCGATGAGCGGCACGAGACGCGGATTGATCGCATTCAGGTCCGCCGCGTTCAGTCCGAGGTAGCTCAGATCCGAAGGCACAAACACCGACGTCATCCCGACCGTCATGATCACTGCGCCCGCGCCAATCTTCCCCAGCCCCGTGAGTAAAAGACAGATCCGCCCCAGTCCATTGCGCGAACGCCAGTCGAGCGGCAAACCGGGCGTCCGCAACGAACGCCAGTGCGTGCGTGGACGCGGGAGCAGTCCGCCTGATTTCCACAGCCCGACGAGAAAACACGGCAGCAAGGCGAGCGTGGCTGCACCGTGCCAGGTATCGAGGTAGCCGTAGCCGAGGTAGCAGAGGAATGTCGCGAAACCGGTGACTCCCGAGAGCGCGAAAACCCACCAACTCCATTCCTCTCCGCGCCGCAGGGGAAAGTGCGCGAGCCAAAGGTAAAGCGTCCCGATGGCGATCAGGACGCCGCCGAACGACACGCGGTCGTGAAACATGAAATGCACGATGCGGCATTGATTGATCGCGCAAAGCTCTTGCGGAGCCATGCCGAGAAACTCGATGTCGTGCGGAAGAAACGCGCCGGTGGCCGAGAGAAAAAGCGCGAACGCGCCCGACAAGATCAACGACAGCCCGGTGAGCGACAGCAGCGGGCGGCCGTCGCCGATCAAGGCGGCCAGCAGGGATTCCGATTCCGGGCTCCGGGTATCGTGCATGTCAAAAGAACAGCTTGATCGCCTTCAATCCCGCGCGAGCGAAATACGGATCGAGACGTCTCGCGAGCGTCGGCCAGTTGTGATGCGGCACCTGTGGATAGAGATGGTGTTCGAGATGATAAAGATGCTCCAGCGCGAGGACGGACAGGACTTTGCCGCGAAAGAGACGCGTCTGCGTGAGGGCGTCCGTGCCCGTCGCGTTGTGCGGAATCAGCACGGTCGTGATCGGAAAAATCCAACTGCCCGCGATCATGAGTGCGGCGTAAATCGTGGGCAGCGATGTCCAGCGCAGACTGCCGGCGGCGACCAGCAAGAGCAGCGCAATCGCCCCACCTTCGGCCACCACCCAGGCCCTGTAACGCCCCGGTTGGCGCACCGCGCGCCACCACAAACGCCATTGCAAAGTCATTCCTTCGAAGAGCGCGCGATGCAGCGGCAACCGCGCGACCGCGGCTTCGATGTCATCCTCCGCGGGAAAATGGGCGTGGTGATGCAAATGGCTGATCCGGTAGGCGTGTCCGCTGCGCAGCGCGATCAACTCCACCGCGCAGAGCAGCACTTCATTCAACCACGCGGGCAGGCCCAGCGTGCGATGCACCAGATCGTGGGAGATGGAGCCGTAGGTAAAGAAGCTCAACAAGACCGGGCATGCCAAGGCCAGCGGCCACCAGCCATGTCCTGCAAAAAAGAAAAACCCCGCGGCGAGAATGAAAGGAACGGTGAGCGAAAGCAGCCGGCGCCACCGGCCGACCTGCAAAAGATCGCGACCCAACTCATCGAGACTGGGAAGATCGCGGGCCGTCATGCGGGGACGATCCTCGACGCAAGCCCTCATACGCGAAAGTCGAAAACGGGTGAAAGAGCGAGGCGTCCGAGGGCGTCCGGGGTGCAACGCAAGGCGGCGTCGCGCAATCGACCCAGCCAGACGTTTTCGAGCTGAATCGCCCGGCCGACCAGATGCGACAGCCAGACGATCCCCGTGACGCGGTGGCGGCGCTGCCGTTCAAACGCGCGCCAGGCCGCCTCACTGCACCCAAACCGCTCCACGCAGCAAGCAAGGACCCACGCATCTTCCAGGGCCATCGCAGCGCCTTGCCCGAGGTTCGGCGTCATCAGATGCGCCGCGTCCCCCAGCAAACCGGCGCTTCCCCGATGCCAACTCGGCAACCGGGGATGATCGGCGATGTCGTTCAGTAAAATTCGCTCGCTGGGAGTCGCTTCGATCATTTCGGCAATCGGCGCATGCCAGTGCCCGAATCGCTTCAACAAGTGAGCGCGGTAGTTTTCCGGCGGAAGCGTCCACCTGGGCGGCACATTTTCCGTCGCGTACCAATAGCTGCGGGTGTCCGACACGGGCGCGATTCCGAAGCGACAGCCCTCGCCCCATGATTCCGTGATGCGACCATCGCGCCATTCCTCGGGCACGTGATCGACCAATGCCCGCCAGCCCACATAGCCGCAGACATTTTGCGGCGAATCGCCGAAAAGCGCCGATCTCACCCGCGACCTGCCACCATCGGCTCCCACGACAAAATCCGCAGCGCACACCTCCCCGTGAGCCGACCGGACCGAAATCCTTCCATGTTCGGAAACGGGATCGAGAGCGACCACTTCACGATCCAACCAGACGACGTCGTCAGGCAGGAGGGAGCGTAACGATCGCTGAAATGCGGAGCGCGCAATGCTGAGCGAAAACGGGGTCTTTGACGGAGTGGAGAAGGTCTGCAACACGTTCCCCGCTCGATTCAGAATTTCCCACGTCCTCACGCTGCGCCCCGCCTCGGCGACCGCTTCGCTCAACCCGAGTCGCTTGACCACGGCCAGCGCATTGCCCGTGAGGAGCAACCCGGCGCCCACTTCGCGCAGTTCGGGCGCCCGCTCCCAAATCATCACTTCGAGTCCCATTTGGCGCGCGGCGAGCGCGAAGGCCAACCCTCCGATGCCACCACCAACGATCAGGATCAAAGGTTCGCCGGAACGCACGCGGTGACTATGCGGCACGGGCGCAGGCCAAAGCAATCGCGTCCATACGCATCTGTTTACCTCATGCTTTGCGGAACCAAGGGAAGAAGGCGTTCGTGGTGCGCTGATACTCGCGATAGGCGTCGCCTTTGCTCTTTAGCGAATATTCCTCGGTGAGCGGGATGCCGGTGACCTTGGTGAGAAAATAATACATGAGCAGCGGGCAGAGCAGCGTGATCCAGCCGTGCGGCGTATCGAGCGAGGCGAGGGCGAAGCCGACCCAGACGAGGAACTCGAAGAAGTAATTCGGATGCCGCGAGTAGTGCCAGAGGCCGGTGTCGCAGACGCGGCTTTTGTTGGCGGGATCGGCTTTGAATTGCTTGAGTTGACGGTCGGCGAGGCTTTCTCCGATCAGCGCGATGACGACGATGCCGAGGCCGATAAAATCAGGGATCTGCAACGGCATTTCGCGCCACGCGGCGAGCAGAAAGGG
>JBBQIZ010000280.1:0-4644 GCA_038325425.1 Chthoniobacterales bacterium | reverse complement strand
CATACGAAACTGACCTACCGCTTCGGCGGCCGCGACTATCGCCTGACCGACGTGCATGGGCACGTGGTGAGCGACATTCTCGCCTGAGCGAGCCGCCGCCGCAGCGGACCGCAGAACCCTTCGCGGAATCGCTTACGCTATTCCGTATATTGCCGGGAGGGAGGTGCATCGGCATGCTCCGCGCCGTTTCACCCCGCATGAACCACTGGTCATTTCGCTGTACTCTTTTCCCTCTGCTCCAGCTCGCGCTCGTCGCTGGAGTGGTCGCCGCGCCGCCGAAAAAAGAGGAGGAAGATCCAAACGCGCCGATCAGCTATTTCAAAAAGATCCGGCCCATCTTCCAGGCGCAATGCCAGGGTTGTCATCAGCCGGCCAAGGCGCGCGGTGGGTATGTGATGACCGACTTTGCGAAGCTGCTGGTCGGCGGTGAGGAATGCCTGAAGGACGGGACGAAGGCGGTTGTGCCCAAAGATCCCGACAAGTCGTTGCTCGTGCAGCAGATCACGCCGACCGATGGCGCAGCGGAGATGCCGCCCAAGAAGAAGCCGCTGCACGAGATGGAGATCGCGCTGATTCGGAAATGGATCGCCGAAGGCGCCGTGGACGACACTCCCGCAAATGCCCGCCAGCACATCGATGCCGAACATCCGCCGGTCTATCAGCGCCCGCCGGTCGTGACTTCACTCGCCTATTCGCCGGACGGCACGCTGCTCGCGGTCGCCGGTTTTCACGAAGTGCTGCTGTGGAAGGCGGACGGTTCGCAACTCGTCGCGCGGCTCATCGGGCTGAGCGAGCGCGTGCAATCGCTGCGCTTTTCGCCCGATGGGAAACGGCTGGCCGCGGCCGGCGGACGGCCGGCGCAAATGGGCGAGATCCAGATTTGGAATGTCGAGAAGCGGCAACTCGCGCTCAGCGTGCCGATCGGCTACGACACGCTCTACGGCGTGAACTGGTCGCCCGACGGCAAACTGGTTTCCTTTGGATGCCCGGACAATGCGGTGCGCGCGATCGAAGCGGAGACCGGCAAGGAAGTGCTGATGCAGTCCTCGCACAGCGACTGGGTGCTCGACACCGCGTTCACGCACAAAGGCGACCAACTCGTGAGCGTCGGCCGCGACATGAGCGCGAAGCTCACCGAAGTCGCCTCGCAGCGTTTCATCGACAATCTTTCCTCGATCACGCCGGGCGCGCTGCGCGGCGGCTTGCAGACCGTGGCGCGGCATCCGGAACGGGATGAATTCCTCGTCGGCGGCGCGGACGGCGTGCCGCAGGCTTATCGGATCGAGCGCAAAGTGCAGCGCCGCATCGGCGATAACGCGCTCTGCATCCGCAAATGGCCGACAATGGAGGGCCGCATTTACAGCATGGCCTTTGCGCCGGATGGAAAGTCGTTCGCCGCGGCCAGTTCGCTCGATGGCGTCGGCGCGGTCCATTTCTACAACTACGATTTCAACACCGAGATGCCGGCGGACATCCTGGCGATCGAAAACAAAGCCTTCCAGGCGCGCACCGACGCGGAGAAGGCGCAGACCGAAGCGCATTACACGAGCGACGTGAAGCTGCTCGGCAGCACGCCGGTCGGTACTGGTGGTATCTATGCGCTCGCCTATCAACCCGATGGCCGGTTCGTCGCGGCGGCGGGCGAGGACGGCAAGGTGCGCGTCATCGAAGCGGCGACCGCGAAGGTTGTGAAGGAATTCATCCCGGTGCCGATCGGCGCAAAATCACCCGTCGCGCAGGCCGCCGCATTGGCCCCGCAATAGTTTTTCACCCATGAAAGTCCTCCTCTCGCTCACCGCCGCGCTCGCCCTCACCACGGTTTCCGCCCGGGCCAATGCCATCGCGGTGGAAATGATCAAACCCGCCGCGCCCGAGGCGCTGCCAACCGGGGCGCGAATCGTCGGCCTCGACGTGCAACCGGCCAAGGTGGCGCTCAGCGGCAAGTATTCCTCGGCGCAACTGGTCATCACCGCAAAGCTCGCGGACGGCGCCGTCGCCGACGTGACGCGGATGGCCAAGCTCCAACTCGACGGCGGCGTGGCGGAACTCACGCCGCTCGGCCAGGTGAAAGCGCTGCGCAACGGCGCGGGCAAGCTACAGATCAGCATCGCCGGGCAGTCCGCCACCGCACCGGTGGAAGTCGCAGACATTGTCGAAGCACAGCCCGTGGACTTCATCCGCGACGTCAATCCCACGATGACCAAGCTCGGCTGCAACGCGGGCACCTGTCACGGCGCGAAGGATGGCAAGGTCGGCTTCAAGCTTTCGCTCCGCGGTTACGATCCGCTTTTCGACGTGCGTTCGCTGAAGGACGATCTCGCCGCGCGCCGCCTGAATGCCGCTTCGCCGGACGATTCGCTGATGCTCCTCAAAGCGACCGCGGGCGTGCCGCACGAGGGCGGGCAACGGACGAAAGTGGGCGACAAGTATTACAACATCCTGCGGGCGTGGATCGCGGACGGGGCGAAGCTCGACCTGCAGGCGCCGCGCGTGACGAAGATCGACGTGTTTCCGAAAGACCCGGTGGTGCAGCAGATCGGCGCACGCCAGCAGGTCCGCATCGTGGCGACTTACAGCGACGGCAAGACGCGCGACGTGACCGCCGAAGCCTTTGTCGAGAGCGGCAATACGGATGTGGCCAAGACGGATGAAGGTGGCCTGGTTGAGACGCTGCGCCGGGGCGAAGCTCCCCTGCTCGCCCGCTACGAAGGCAGCTACGCCGCGACCACGCTGACCGTGATGGGCGACCGCACGGGCTTTGCCTGGCAGCAACCCGAGACGTGGAGCCGCATCGACGAACTCGTCGCCGCGAAGTGGCAGCGGATGAAAATCCAGCCTTCGGAATTGAGCAGCGACGCAGATTTTCTGCGTCGCGTTTATCTCGATCTCACCGGCCTGCCGCCGAGCGCGGAGGAAGTGCGCGCCTTCATCGCCGACGCCAGCCCGGTGCGGGAGAAACGCAACATCGTGATCGATAAACTGATTGGCTCGCCGGACTTCGTCGATCACTGGACGAACAAGTGGGCGGACATGCTGCAGGTGAACTCGAAGTTCCTCGGCGGCGAAGGCGTGAAACTCTTCCGCGAGTGGATCAAGAAGGAGGTCGCGACGAACACGCCCTACGATCAATTCGTCAAAAAGATCATCACCGCGAGCGGCTCGAACAAAGACAATCCGGCGGCGAGTTATTGGAAAATTCTGCGCGATCCGGCGGAAGCGCTGGAGAACACCACGCACCTTTTCCTCGCCACGCGCTACAACTGCAACAAGTGCCACGACCATCCGTTCGAGCGCTGGACGCAGGATCAGTATTACCATCTCGGCGCCTTCTTCTCGCAGGTGGAACTCGCGACCGATCCGGCCAGCGGCAAGGCGGTCATCGCCGGCAGCGCGGTGGAAAAAGCGCGTCCGCTTTATGAAATCGTGAAGGATGCGCCGAAGGGCGAAATGATTCATCTGCGGACGAACAAAGCCGCCGAACCGACCTTCCCCTACCCGGTAAAAACGGAGGCGCAGGGCAGCCGCCGCGAACAACTCGCCGCTTGGATGACGAGTGCCGACAACCGTTATTTTGCCGCGAGCTATGTGAATCGGCTGTGGGGCTACCTGACCGGCGTGGGCGTCATCGAACCGCTCGACGATATCCGCGCCGGCAATCCGCCGACCAACCCGGAGTTGCTCGACTATCTCAAGACGGAGTTCATCAACCAAGGCTTCGACATGCGGCATGTGCTGCGACTCATCTGCCAATCCCGCACCTATCAACTCAGCGTCGCGACGAACAAGTGGAACGAAGACGACAAGATCAACTACTCGCACGCCACGGCGCGCCGGCTGCCTGCCGAAGTGCTTTACGACGCGGTGCTCAAAGTCACCGGCTCACCGACCGGCTTGCCCGGCGGCACACGCGCGACGCAGCTCCCCGATTCCGCGCTCGATCTCCCCAGCGGGTTTCTCGCGAATCTTGGCCGGCCCGCGCGCGAAAGCTCCTGCGAATGCGAGCGGAGCAATGAACTGCGACTTGGCAGTGTGATGGCGCTGCTCAGCGGCCCGGCGGTCGCCGACGCTATCGGCCACCCAAAAAATGCGCTCGCCGCGCTCGTCGCGAATCAAACCGACGACACCAAACTGGTGGACGAACTTTTCACGCGCATCCTGAACCGTCCGGCGACCGAGCCGGAAGTGAAGAAGACGCTGGCAATCTGGAACACCCTCGACGCGGAACACGCCGCCCTGCTCGCCGATCGCGAGGCAAAGGAAACGGAGCAGGCGCCATTCATCGCGAAGATGGAGGCGGATCGTCTCCTCGCGATCGACAACGCGAAAAAGGAACTCGCGCGGCATGAAGCGGAGATCGCGCCGAAGGTCGCGGCGGCGGAAAAGAAGCGCGTCGCCGATGTCGCCGCATCCGAAGCTGCAGTGAAAGCCTACGAAAAGGACAAACTCGCAGCCGCACAAATGAAGTTTGAGGAAACCGTGCCTGCGGCGCGGACTTACACGGGCTGGCAGTTGCTCGATCCCACGGATCTGCGCGCCGGCAATCTGAAGCTCGTCAAGCAACCTGACGGCTCGATCAAGGCCGACCCGCAGACGAACACCGGCGCGATCGATTACGTCGTGACCGCTGACACGAAAGTCTCGGGC
>JBBQIZ010000279.1:0-4689 GCA_038325425.1 Chthoniobacterales bacterium | reverse complement strand
CGCAATCCGCTCCCCGCCCGCTGATCGCCATGCACCGCATTCTTTTTACCCTGCTGCTTTTGCTGCCGGTCGCGCTCCGGGCCGATCTCGCGGAAATGGACGCCCGCTTCTCCAAACTGCCGGCCGCGGTGCTCGTCACCGATCCGCGTGGCGTGGCCGTGGCGTCCTTTCATGGCAAGGATGCGAAAGCCACGCTCGTCCCGGTCGAAGGCCAGCCTTTCAGCCACGCCCAGCGCATCCAGACGGAAAAGAAGCCGCCGTTTGCCTACTCCGCGAATCTCGGTCTGCGCAACACGGTGCCTGTGGCCGAGGGCGATTCGCTGCTCGGCATCGTCCATATCCGTGCGGTCACGCTGCCGGCGGGCGAAGACGAGGCGCGGACCGAATTCGTCATGGAAAAGGTCGGCGAGCCTTACACGAAAAGCGCGACCATGGCGATCACCGTTGGGCTGCGCTGGGAGAAGTTTTACATCCCGTTCACCGCGCGCGAATCCTATCCGGTCGGCGGGGCGCAGATCGTTTTCCGCGCCGGATACGATCCGCAGACAATCGAGATCGGCGGCGTGCAGGTGGTCAACTTCGGAAAGGCGGTGCAACGCGCCGACCTGCCCTACACGCCACTCACTTATAAAGGTCGCGACGCCGATGCTCCGTGGCGCGCGGCGGCGGCGGCGCGCATCGAGCAGCACCGCAAAGGCGACCTGACGGTGACCGTGCGCGATGCCGCGGGCGCGGTGGTGCCGGGCGCGCAGGTGCGGGTGAAAATGCAACGCCACGCCTACGCTTTCGGTGCCGCGGTCGATGCCCGCTTTCTCCTCACCGACAGCCCCGACGCGGACACCTATCGCGCGATCATCGCCCGCGACTTCAACCGCGTGGTCATCGAAAACCACTTCAAATGGCCGCTCTGGAGCAACGACCGCAAGACCGGTCCGGCCGCTCTCGCCTGGCTGCGCGCCGCCGGGTTGGAAGTGCGCGGGCACTGCCTCGTCTGGCCGGGGAAGAAGAACCTGCCAAAGACCATCGCGCCGCTGCTCGAACAGCCCGACGCCCTGCGCCGCGCGATCACCGATCACATCGCCGAAATCACCGCGGCCACGCGCGGACAGTTCGTCGAGTGGGACGTGCTCAACGAACCCTTCACGAACAACGACGTGCAGAAGGTGCTCGGGGAAGGCGTGCTCGCGGATTGGTTTACCGCCGCGAAGGCGGGCGATCCGGCGCCGCGCCTCTTCATCAACGACTACTCCATCCTCGAAACCGGCGGGATCGACACCGCGCATCAAGACCACTATTTCGCCACGATCAAAGCCATCCGCGACGCGGGTGCGCCGCTCGAAGGCATCGGCATCCAGGGTCATTTCAACACCAATCTCACGCCCATCCCGAAGCTCGCGGAGATCCTCACCCGCTTCGCCACCTTTGGACTGCCGATCGAGATCACCGAGCTCGATATCGATGTCTATGACGAGCAGGTCCAGGCCGATTACACCCGCGATTTCATGACCATGATCTTCAGCCAGCCAAGCACCAGCGGCATTCTGACCTGGGGCTTTTGGGAGAAGAAACATTGGATCCCGTCGGCCGCGCATTATCGGGCGGACTGGTCGCTGCGCCCGGCCGGAAAAGCCTGGTACGACTTGGTTTTCAAAGACTGGTGGACGCCCGAGCAGCGCGGCGCGGCCGATGCGCGCGGCGCTTTTAAACTGCGCGGCTTTCATGGCGACTACGTCGTCGAAGTGGAGCACGCGGGGCGCAAAACCTCGCAGCCCTTGCAACTCCGCGGCCCCGCGACGCCACTCGAAATCTCCCTGCGGTAGTCCATGCCCGGCCCGCTCGCTGCCCATTGGACGCTCGACCCCGGCGTCATCTTCCTCAATCACGGCAGCTTCGGCGCCTGCCCGCGCGTGGTCCTCGAAGCGCAGGCCGAATACCGCGCGCGCATGGAGCGGCAGCCGGTGCAGTTTCTCTGGCGGGATCTGCCCGATCTGATCGATGAGGCCCGCGCCGAACTCGGTCGCTTCATCGGTGCGACCCCGGAGAATCTCGTCTTCGTCGCCAATGCCACGGCCGGGGTGAACGCGGTCGTCCGTTCGCTCGCGCTCCAGCCGGGCGACGAACTGCTGACCACCAATCACGATTACAACGCCTGCCGCAACGTCCTCGCCGAGGCCGCCGCGCGGGCGGGCGCGACGCTCGTCGTCGCCAAAGTCCCCTTCCCACTGAGCGACGAGCAGCAGATCATCGACGCCATCCTCGCCGCGGTCACCCCGCGCACGCGACTCGCGATGATCGATCATCTGACCAGCCCGACCGCGCTGGTCTTGCCCGTCGCGAAAATCATCCACGCACTGGCCGAGCGCGGTGTCGAAACGCTGATCGATGGCGCGCACGCGCCCGGTGCCGTGCCGCTCGAGATCGAAACTCTGGCGCCCACTTACTACACCGGCAACCTGCACAAATGGGTCTGCGCTCCGAAAGGCGCGGGATTCCTTTGGGTGCGGCCCGACCGGCAGGAGGCGATTCGTCCGCCGATCATCAGCCACGGCGAAAACACCCGGCGCGCAGGCCGCGCCGCCTTTCACGATCGCTTCGACTGGCCGGGCACGCTCGACCCGACCGCGTGGCTCAGCGTCCCCGCCGCGATCGAATTCGGCGCATCGCTTTTCCCCGGCGGCTGGGCGGAACTGCGGGACCGCAATCGCGCGCTCGCTATCGCCGGACGCGCCTTGATCGCCGAGCGACTCGGTCTTCCCCTGCCCTGCCCCGAGGCCCTGCTCGCGAGCATGGCGACCATCCCGCTGCCCGAGTCCCTGCAATCCCTCCCGGCGAAGGCCACGCGCTTCGACCCGCTCCATCTCCGCCTGCTCGATCGGGACGGGATCGAAGTCCCAATCGTGCCTTGGGGGACGCCCGTCCGCCATTGGGTGCGCATCTCCGCCCAAGCCTACAACCGCATCGACGACTACCGCGCGCTCGCGGAAGCGCTGGCGCGGCTGGACTTGAACGCCGCGCGCTCGTAACAACATCCCTCTTTCCATGACCACCGACGCTCCCGCCGCCCCGACTCCTTCCGACTTCATCCGCGACATTGTCGCCGCCGACCTCGCGAGCGGAAAAGTGCAGCGCGTCCTGACCCGCTTTCCGCCCGAGCCAAATGGCTATCTCCACATCGGCCACGCCAAATCGATCTGCCTGAACTTCGGCATCGCGGTGGAATTCGGCGGCACCTGCAACCTGCGGATGGACGACACCAATCCGACCAAGGAGGACGTGGAGTATGTCGAGAGCATCATCGCCGACGTGAAGTGGCTGCTCTCCGGCTGGGGCGAACACGTGCTGCGGTGCAAGCAGGCGGGCGACACGTCGGGCAAGGCCGCTTCGCCCGGCGAGATGAACATCGAACCCTTCTACGCCAGCGACTATTTCGAGCAGCTCTACGATTACGCCGTGCGCCTCATCCACGCCGGCAAAGCCTACGTCTGCGATCTCACCCCGGAGGAAACCGACGCCTATCGCGGCGCGCCCGGCGAACCCGGCAAACCTTCCCCTTGGCGCGATCGCAGCGTCGCGGAAAACCTCGACCTTTTCGCGCGCATGCGCGCTGGCGAGTTCCCGGATGGCGCCCGCTCCCTGCGCGCCCGGATCGACATGTCGCACCCGAACGTCTGGCTGCGCGACCCGCTCCTCTATCGCATCCGCCACGCTTCGCATCATCACACCGGCGACGCGTGGTGCATTTACCCGCTCTACGATTACGCGCATTGCCTTTCCGATTCGATCGAAGGGATCACCCATTCGATCTGCACGCTGGAGTTCGAGGTGCATCGCCCGCTCTACGACTGGATCCTCGACAATCTCCCGGTGCCGCAACCGCGCCCATTCCAGTACGAATTCGCCAAGCTGATGCCGACGCACGTCGTCATCTCCAAACGCAAGCTGCTCGCCTTCGTCAATGAAGGCCTCGTCCGCGGCTGGGACGATCCGCGCATGCCCACGCTGAGCGGTCTGCGGCGGCGCGGCATCACGCCCGAGGCGGTCCGCGCCTTCGTCATCGGGGTCGGCGTCACCAAATTCATCAGCCACACCGACACCGCCGTCTTCGAGCACGCCATCCGCAGCGATCTTAATACCCGCGCCCAGCGCCGGCTCGCCGTCCTGCGCCCGCTCAAGGTGGTGATCACCAATTTGCCCGAGGGCCATTTCGAGGAATTGCCCGCGACGAACAATCCGCAGGATCCGGAAAGCGGCACGCGGCTCGTGCCCTTCAGTCGCGAGCTGTGGATCGAACAGGACGACTTCGCCGAGGTGCCGCCGCCGAAGTATTTCCGGCTAAAACCCGGCGGCGAAGTGCGGCTCAAATACGCCTACATCATCAAACTCGACGAGATCATCAAAGACGACGCCGGGAACGTCACCGAACTGCGCTGCACCGCGGACCTCGATTCCAAAACCGGTGGCGCCACCAGCGGCCGCAAGATCAAAGGCACAATCCATTGGGTCAGCGCCGCGCATGCGATCGACGCCGAAGTGCGGCTCTACGATCGTCTTTTCACCGACGCCGAGCCGGAAAAGGACGGCCGCGACTGGCGCACCGCGCTCAACCCGCACTCGCTGGAGATCGTCACCGGCAAACTCGAACCGAGCCTGCGCGACGCGACCGCCGCCGAGCGGTACCAATTCGAGCGC
>JBBQIZ010000278.1:0-4698 GCA_038325425.1 Chthoniobacterales bacterium | reverse complement strand
CAGGCGCAACTGGATGAAATCGTCCGCCTCGTTCCCGCAAAGGCCGTGGCGGAAATGCAAAAGGTGCCAATGTGGATCAATCCTGAGTATCCGAATAAGCGCGCAGGGGCCGAATACCATCCCGGCGCGGGCTGGTTGCGTGACAACGGCCGCGATCCGGTGATGGCGAAAGGGGTCGAGTTCACCAACGTGCGCAACTTCGAAGCCGAGACACGCCGGATGCCAAACTTCGCGCTGCATGAGTTGGCCCATGCCTACCACGACCGCTTTCTTGGCTTCGAGAATGCTGAGGTCGAGGCGGCCTTTCAGAAGGCCAAGGCGTCGGGCAAGTATGACCAGGTGCTGCGCCAGGACTCGGAAGGCCGCAGGCGGCTCGACAAAGCCTACGCCATGACCAATGCCAAGGAATACTTCGCGGAGTGCTCGGAGGCGTTTTTCGCGCGTAACGATTTCTTTCCTTTCACCCGCGAGGAGCTCAAGCAGCACGACCCGGAAATGCTGGCCTTGCTGGGAAAACTTTGGGGCGCTGATTCCAACAAAAACCGATGAATCTCGTCACTGAACTTTCGACCTCCAACCACGAACGGGTCGTATCTTGCCACGACTACGACCCCGACCGCGCGCGCCGCCTGACCGAGAACACTTACCAGACCGTCACGGATATTTTTGCGGCGTGCGACGCCAGGCGCATTCTGCCGCAGCAAGCCGCCATCCCCCTCGCGGAGCGACGGCTTCACAGCGCCGTTCCCGGCTGCGAATCTCACGCCGACGTGCCAGCTCACGGGATGCACCCTCACCATGAAGTCTGGTGATGAACACACCAGCCATCCCTCCCGCCCAACACGCGTTGGCCGGTCTTTGGCGATCCGGTGTTTTCGGAGCTCGTCGAGTTTCGGAAAAAGAAGCTGCCGTCGCGCGAACGTCTCGGCCAATTCCCGGATGGCGAAGCGCTGCGGCGCCAATTGCGGGCGCAGGACCGCCTGCCGTCCGGCGGGGCAGACCCGCGCGTCGGAGTGGATCCGATGCTCGTCTTTGCCGCCGCGCTTTCCAAAAACTGGGAGGACCCCGCAAGCGTGGAAAATGTGATCACGTCGCCTTCCGATCCCGCGCTCTTCGGCAGCATGGTGGGCGTGCTGGCGAATGCGAATCTCGTGCATCCCGAATACTCGGAGATGGCCGGCGAACTGGAGGCGATGGTCGTCCGCCAGATGGCCACGCTGGCGGGTTACGACCCGGTGGAAGCGACGGGGATTTTCACGGGCGGCGGCACCTTCTGCAATCTCTACGGCTACCTGCTCGGCATCCGAAAATCGCTCCCGCACTCGCGCGAACTCGGCCTCGAAACCGGACAGGACTACCGCATCATCAACTCGGGCGTCGGTCATTACTCGAACATGACCAACCTCTCGCTGCTCGGCGTGAACATCCGGCGCAAGACCATCCGCATCCGCGCCACCGACCACAACGACATGGATCTCGACGATCTCGAGCAGCAGCTCACCGCCTGCTTCCAGCTCGAATGCGTGGTGCCGACGATCATGCTCACGATGGGCACGACGGATACCTTCGGCGTCGATCGCGTGCAGCCGGTGTGTGAGATCAGAGACCGGCTCTGCGCGCATTTCGATGTCGCGGTCAAGCCGCACATCCATGTGGATTCGGCCATCGGCTGGCCGCTCCTTTTCTTCCTCGACTACGACTTTGAAAAAAACCCGCTGGAGATCAATGCGGCGACGCTGCCCGGACTGCGGCGCAATGTGGATCGCTTTCGCGAGCTGCGGCTCGCGGATTCGTTCACGATTGATTTTCAGAAGTGGGGTTACGTGCCTTACACCTCGAGCCTCGTGATGATCAAGAATCGGGCGGACCTGAAGGCGCTCGAACACGACCCGGAATATTTCAGCTACTTCGAGAAAAGCGTGGAAGGCCAGACGCACCTGCATTCGACCATCGAGTGTTCGCGCAGCGCCACAGGATTGTTCGGCGGTTACACTGCGATGCACTACCTCGGCGTCGAAGGGTTCCAGCGTCTCGTCGCAAACACGCTGCAAAACGCAAACTACTCAGCATCGGCCCCCTCCCTCCCCGACACCGTTCGACGCCCGGCTCATTTCCGGCGCGGCGCGGTGAAAAGCCCAGCTACGTGAGGAAGCGGTGTTTGCACCAGCCGCGGAAATCCTCGGTCGCGCTGTGGAGCTGCACCGGATAAAGCGGCGGAGTGGGCGTATTTCGCACCAGGATTCGAGATGACGCGCACGTGCGGCTCTGGGCGAGGGCAGACGCAGCGGCCAGCGCTTTCAAGGAGAAGGGGAATAAGAGCATCAACTTCACATCCTATGTCTAAATCTGTCTTCTGTATCGCTACCACTCACGGCCAGGCCGAAACCATCGTCCGCACTCTGCGTCCTGCTGCCCGATACCGCCGGCAGGCATGACGTCGGTCATGTCAAAAACACGAAAGCTCCCGAAGGCACCGCTACCGGCGCAACCACAGGTGGCGTCGCGGGCGGACTGCTCGGCCTGCTCGCCGGCATTGGCGCGCCCTCGCCATTCCGGGCGTCGGCCCGTTCATCGCCGCCGTCCCCATTATGGCCGCTCTCAGGGGCGCAGCGCTCGGTGCGACCGCGGGCGGAGTCGTCGTCGGACTTATCGGGCTCTGCGTCCCTGAAATCAAGGCGAAGCGCTACGAGGGAGAAGCTGAAGAAAGGCAACTTTCTGATCTCCGTCCATGCGGACACGAGCGAACAAAAGACCGCGTGAAGAAGATCTTCAAGGACAACAAAGCCGAGGACATCACCACGGCCAGCGAAAGCGCGGCTCCAGCCCACGCATAGTCTCAATCCCCAACCGGTTGTTTTTCCAAGCTCGGCGTTACTCCTGACTAGCCTCTTCACGACGCTCGTGCTCGGCGCGATGGCAATCTTCGGCTAGTTCAAGACAGCCGAGGAATTGGCGAGAATTGTTTCGCGCTCGCGAAACGATTTAAGCGCAGCGTAGGAACCCAGCGCGATGAGTCCGATAACAAACGGCGTCGCGTCTTCCCAATCGGAATCCGGTATCACGCGCGTTCAAACCCAACCAACCCTTTATGAACTACGACGACCCCACAAATCAAACTGCCTCCACGACCGCTCAAGCTGCCACAGAAGGCGCGACGCAGGCTTGGGAAACGACCAAGGAAAAGGCCGGCGAGGCCTTGCAAACCGGGGAGCGCTATGTACGGAACAATCCCGGAACTTCCATGCTCAGCGTCTTCGGTGGAGGACTGCTCCTCGGCGTCCTCATCGGCTGGAGTTTGGCGCGCGAAGAGCGAGACGACTATCCTGCGAGCACCCGTAAATTTCTCAAACGCTGGGGCCATAAGCTGAATCTCGACTAATCGCGCCATGCCTTCCACGGAGACAAAGCCCAGATCTGGCCGCAGCCCCGAGCAGTTCATCGCAGACCAACTCGCTGGACTTAAAGCGGACGCTCAGCGCTGTCTCGATGACGTAGGCGCGCAAACCCAACTCCACCCGCACCAGACGCTCCTCTGGGCGCTCGGCGCAGGTTACCTGCTGCGCATGCTTCCCAGCACGCGCATTCTCGCTGGAGCCACTGGTTTGACAGTGACGCTACTCAAGCCTGCGGCGCTCCTCTATGGCGTGGCGAAGATCTGGCAAGCCACCCAGAAAATCACCCCGGCGGATCGCTCTCAGCAAACTTCGTGACCGGCTAATCCGTCCTTCGCACCAACACACAGCCAACCAACCATCACCAAGTTTATGGGAATGTTCTCCAACCTCGCGTCCAAGATTTTGGGACAAGCCACACCCACTCCAGCCGCGCCCACGGGAGTCCTCGCAGCTGCCTTCCCTTCCTCGTCTCCTTCGCAACCTGAGCAACGCGCGGTCGATCGTGCGCTGGTGCGGATCGGCTTCAATGAGGAGAACGAACTGGGCCTGATCATGGATCGCAGCGTCGAGATGGAGAGGATCCCGGCCTTGATGTGCACGATGCTCGGGCAGATGGAGCGCGAGTTTCCCGCGCAGAATTTGACCGTGATCGCCTACGCGCCCTCGGCCCCGCCCCGCAAGATCGGTACCGCCCGCCTGAACGCCCAGACCCGCGACATGACTTACATCGCCGAACGCTCTCCCAATGAACAACCCTAACTACCGAGGGTTTTAGCAACTTTAGAGCGGTTCAAAGGCCGCCGAGATTGCAGTGCGATCGCGTCGCAGACCACTTGCAGCTTAGTCCATCTACACGCGTGAACGAAACGTTTCAGTGGTGGGCGGCTCTATAGCAGCCTGTCGGACATCTGCGAGGTGCGCGAGCGGAGCGCTCGCGATGACGCAAAATTTTGTGGGGGTGCGGTGAGTCGGCGCGGCAGTTCGGGGGGGCGATTATCGGTGGGCGGGGGAACGCTGCCGGGGATTGGCTTTTTGCCCGCCGTCGAAATGCTTCATGTCGGCCCCCAATAGCCCCATTCTACGGGCGGCATTTTTCGGTCCGCCCGTGAGCTGAAATTGAAAAGCGCGAAGCTCCCGAAGGAGCTTCGCGCTGAGGGGATCGCCTTGGGACGACTTTTGGTCAGTCTTTCTTCTCCTTCTTCGCACCCTTGTCGGGCTTGCCGCCTTCCTCGGCGGCCGGTTGCGCCGGGGCTTCGGCCGCGGAACGGGGTTCACCCGCCGGCGGGCGGTTTTCTGGCGAACG
>JBBQIZ010000277.1:0-4769 GCA_038325425.1 Chthoniobacterales bacterium | reverse complement strand
GCACGCCAAGGAGATCGCGAAAAACACCGGACCGAAGCTCGACTGGACCGCCCCGAAACCGGCGGATTTTGTCAGCGGCTTGAAGGATTTCATTCAGCAGAATCCCGACAACTACGCCGCGCTCGTCGCGCAGGCCGAGGGGCTCCTCCAGGAGAAAAAGTGGGCCGAGGCGAAGGCGCCACTGCAAAAGCTGATCGACCTTTACCCGCAACAGAACGACGCCGGCAGCGCCTACGCGATGCTCGCGCACGTGCACCGCGAACTCGGCGAGGCAGACGCCGAACTCGCGATGCTGAACAAAGTCGTGGAGCTGAGCAGCGATGCCACCGACGCCTACGAGCGGCTGATGAAGATCGGCGCGCAGCGCAAGGACTGGCCAATGGTCATCGCCAACGCCGAGCGCTTCGCGGCGGTGAATCCGCTCAGCCGCACCCCCCACGCCGCCGAAGCCGAGGCCCGCGAGGCGCTCGGCGAAAAACCCGCGGCGATCCGCGCCTACCGCACGCTGCTGGAGGTCGGCGCGACCGATCCCGCGGAAGCGCACTATCGACTCGCGCGATTGCTCCACACCACCGGCGATCCGGCGGCGAAACGCGAAGTGCTGCTCGCGCTTGAAGACGCGCCCCGCTTTCGCGCCGCCCTGGCGCTCCTTCTCGAAATCAACGGCCAACCTTCTGACCCGCCGCGGGTTAATCCCAACAACCCATGAGGAAACTCCTGCGCCCCGCCCTCGTCGTCTGCCTCCTGCTGGTCGGCGCCGTGGCCTGGGCTCAGCGGCGCGGGTCGATTCCCGAAGGCACCGATCCCCGGCAGTTCCAAGAGACCGAGCGCACACCGGAGTGGAAATATCCGGCGGGGTTTGAAAAGGACGTCTTCACTTTCGTGCGCATCCGCTACTCGACCGGCGGCGGCGGCGGGCGGCGTGGCTGGGGCGGTCGACGCTGGACGACCGACTATCCGGACGCGGACCTGAACCTCTCCTACCGTCTGCAGCAGATGACCTCGATGAAGGTCGATCCGAACGGGCGCGTGCTGGAGATCGGCGACCCGGAACTTTTCCGCTACCCGTTCATCTACATCGTCGAGCCCGGCGATCTGCTGTTCGAGGATCGGGAAGTCGAAACGCTCCGCCGCTACCTGCTCAATGGCGGTTTCCTGATGGTCGATGATTTCTGGGGCGAGGAGGAATGGGAGAATCTCGCCGGGCAGCTCAAGCGCGTCTTTCCCGACCGCGAAATCCTCGACATCCCGCGCGAGCACCCGCTCTTCCACTGCGTCTTCGACATCCCCAACGACCTGAACCTGCAACTGCCAAACGTCGGGCTCGGCACGGAGAGCCAATACAACGGCGGTCGCACTTGGGAACGGCCGGACGCCGTCGATTGCCACATCCGCGGGATCTACGACGACAAGGGCCGGCTCTGCGTCGTCATCTGCCACAACACCGACAATGGCGACGGCTGGGAGCGCGAGGGCGAGAACGAATATTACTTCCGCGAGTTCTCGGAGAAACGCGCCTACCCGCTGGGCATCAATATCATCTTCTACGCGATGACGCACTGATGGGAGGAGCGATCAGAGTTCAGAAATCGGAGGTCAGACCGGACGCTGACGCATCACCGCGGGAGGCGCACCCTTGAGCATGCTCATTCGCTCGGCCAAGGAACTTACGGTTTACCAGAAGGCCTGCGAGCTCTCCATGCAGGTCTTGCGCGATCCCGAAGAGCGACCGCCGGCGAACCGCTTTCCTTCCGCTCCGCGCGCCCGCAAATCCTGACCTCTGACGTCCGCCTTCCGACCTCTTCCGCTCATGACCCACCAACCGCCTCCCCTGCCCGACGCCGACGCCAAGACCTTCGATCAACTCCAGGCCGCAAAGCCGCGGATGCTCGCCGAACTCGGCAAGGCGATCGTCGGCCAGCACGATGTCATCGAGCAAATTCTCATCGCGCTCATGGCTGGCGGGCATTGCCTCATCACCGGCGCGCCCGGACTCGCGAAGACGCTGCTGGTGAAAAGCATCGCCCAGATCTTCCACCTCGAGTTCCGCCGCATCCAGTTCACCCCCGATCTCATGCCGACCGACATCACCGGCGTGGAAATCCTGCAGGACACCGACGAAGGGCGCGCGCTGGTCTTCGTTCCCGGGCCGATCTTCGGCAACATGGTCCTCGCCGACGAAATCAACCGCACCCCGCCCAAGACCCAGGCCGCGCTGCTCGAAGCCATGCAGGAACATCAGGTCACCGCGAGCGGCAAACGTTACGCCCTGCCCGAGCCGTTCTTTGTCCTCGCGACCCAGAATCCCATCGAGATGGAAGGCACCTATCCGCTGCCCGAGGCGCAGCTCGACCGCTTCATGTTCAACGTCGTCATCGACTACCTGCCCGAGGCCGATGAAATCGCCGTGGTCCAGCGCACCACCTCATCCGGCGGGGAGAAAATCGACGCGCTGTTCACCGGCGAAGACGTGCTCGCCTTTCACGCGCTCGTCCGCAAAGTCCCGATCGCCGAAGACCTCGTGCGCTTCGCGGTGCGCCTCGCCGCCGGGACCCGTCCGCGCCAGCCGAACACGCCGGCGTTCATCAACGACTGGGTCGGTTGGGGCGCCGGCACCCGCGCCGCGCAGTTCCTGACCCTCGGCGGTAAAGCCCGCGCGCTCCTGCATGGCCGCGCCTATGTGACCAAGGAAGACATCATCGCCCTTGCCGCCCCGGTGCTCCGTCATCGGGTGCTGGTCAATTACCGCGCCGAGGCCGAGGGGGTCAGTGTCGGCAAGGTGATCGAACGCGTGCTGGAGAGCGTGAAGTAAGAGCAAATGGTCGCCGCCGCTTCCTCGACCTTCCTCGATCCCGCGGCGCTGATGGCGATCCGCAATCTCGAGTTGCGGGCGCGCAGCGTGGTCGAGGGTTTCTGGCACGGTTTGCATCGCTCGCCGTATCACGGCTTTTCGGTCGAGTTCACCGAATACCGGCCGTATGTGCCGGGCGACGATCCGCGCTATCTCGACTGGAAGCTCGTTGGGCGCACCGACCGTTATTTCATCAAGAAATTCGAGGACGAAACGAACCTGCGCTGCCACCTGCTCGTCGATGCCAGCCGCTCGATGACCTACGGTTCACGCGGCTACACGAAAGCGGATTACGCCCGCACTTTTGCCGCGACGCTCGCCTACTTTCTCTCGCAACAAGGCGACGCGACCGGGCTGCTAACCTTCGACGAAAAGGTGCGCGAATATTTGCCCGCGCGCCATCGCCCCGGCCATCTGCGCCACCTCATGCTCGCGCTGGAGAAGCCCGCCGCCGGCACTGCGACCGATCTGGCCGCGCCGCTGCGCCGCATCGCCGAACTCACGCAAAAGCGCGGCCTCATCGTCCTCCTGAGCGACCTGCTCGCGCCGATCGAAGCGCTCGAAGGCCCGCTCGCGCTGCTCACCGCCGCGCGGCACGAAGTCATCGTATTCCAGGTGCTCGACCCGGCGGAACTGACCTTCGACTTCACCGCGGCGTCGCGCTTCCTCGATCTCGAAACCGGGCGCGACATCTTCCTCGAACCGGCGACGGCGCGGGAGGATTATCAGCGCCGGCTCGGGGCGCATCTCGACGCCGTGAAAAATCTCTGCCAGCGGCTCGGCATCACCCACGCGCAACTCTCGACCGCCCAGCCGCTGGAGCTGGCGCTCTTCGATTTCCTCAAGGCGCGCACGGGCCGCGGGAAGATCATTCGCCGGAGGAACGCCGCGTGAGGAGAAGAAGTCAGAAATCAGAGGTCCGGTGGAAGAGGTCCGGTGGAAGAGGTCAGAGGTCAGAAGTCAGAAGTCAGAGATCAGAAATCCGCGGCGGCGGGCGCGCGCGCGCAGCGTTGCTGACCTCTGACCTCCGACCTCTGATACCATCTCCAATAATCAATCGGACACTCTGCGGCCCTCTGCGTTCTTTGCGCCTCTGCGGTAAAACTCAGCCTATCCTCTACTGCAGAGGCGCGGAGCACGCAAAGGGCCGCAGAGGAAATGACGGCGACCCGGTGCTCACTGTCAGGTTATTTGCGAGAGATGGTATGACCTCTGGAAAGGCGGTGGCATGAGCTTTCTCGCTCCGCTCTTCGCCCTCGGTGCGCTCGCCATCATCGGACCGATTCTTTTTCACCTCATCCGGCGGACGACGAAGGAAGTGACGCCGTTCAGCACGCTGATGTTTCTGCAGGCTTCCCCGCCGCGCGTGACGAAGCGCAGCCGGCTGGAAAACCTCTGGCTGCTGCTCCTGCGCTGCCTCGTGCTCGCGCTGCTCGCCCTCGCCTTTGCACGGCCTTTCCTCCCACACGCGACGCCCACGCCGCCGCCCGGCACCGGCCAGCGCACGGTGATCCTCGTGGACACCAGCGCGAGCATGCGCCGGGAGACGCTGTGGGCCGATGCGCTCCGTCGCGTCGAAGCTCGGCTCCGCGCGGTCAAGCCCGGCGACGAAATCGCGCTGCTGACTTTCGACCGCCAGCCGCGCTCGGTGCTGGGCTTTGACGAATGGCGCAAGTTGCCGATGGACGAACGCGTGGCGACAGCGCAGCAGCGGCTCGCGGCGCTCGCGCCGGGCTGGAGCGGGACACATCTCGACGCGGCGCTGCTCCGCGCGGTGGAGACGCTCGATCAGGCCGGCGAGACGCAGCCGGGCCGGCGCGAGATCGTGGTCGTCGGCGATTTGCAGGAAGGCGCGCGGCTCGATGGACTGCAGGGTTTCCAATGGCCGCGCGGGCTGACCGTGACGCTCGACGCCGTG
>JBBQIZ010000276.1:0-4789 GCA_038325425.1 Chthoniobacterales bacterium | reverse complement strand
CCGACGCCCGCGGAAGTGACCCAGGCTATCGACGCGCTCGGCTTGCTGCGGACTGTCGCGCCGGAGCGCACCTTCGCGCTGGCGCAGGACGCCGATCTCAAGGCCCGCGCGTTGCGCAATCCCTGGTGTCGCGCCAAAGCGATGGCCGTTTATGGCCTCGATTTCGGCGACGGTGCGGTGCCGCCCGATCTGCGCCAGTTGCTTCACACTCAGCCGGGCGACAACTGCCCCATCTGCCGCCAGCGCACCCTCATGCAAAAGCCGGCGGACATCCCGTGAACGCCGCTTTACGCCGCGTCCGCCTTTCTCTACATACCCGACAACCCATGGATCGCTCCACGTTCACTCGCATCGGCCTGGCTCTCGGCACCGCCTTTTGGCTCGTCGCCCACGCCTGCGGTGCGGACGCGAAATTCGAGCCAATTTTTAATGGGCGCGATCTGACCGGCTGGGACGGAGATCCGCGCTTCTGGTCCGTCCGCGAGGGCGCCATCCGTGGCGAGACTACGCTCGGGAGCATGACCGTCCGCAACACCTTCCTCCTCTGGCGCGGCGGGGTGCTCCAGGACTTCGAACTCCAACTCAAGGTGCGCATCCGCAATGGCAATTCCGGGGTGCAATATCGCAGCCAGGATCTCGGCGGCTTCGTCGTTTCGGGATATCAGGCGGAGGTCGATAATGCGCCGGGAACCGCCGGCTTCCTCTATCATGAAAAGGGCCGCAAAAAACTCGCGCTGATCGGGGAAAAGATCGCGATCGACGCCACCCAAAAGCCGACCGTCATCGGCCAACTGGCGACGCGCGACGAGCTGATCGCGCGCGGTTATTTCAAAGCCAAAGACTGGAACGCATACCGGATCGTCGCCCGCGGCCCGCATCTTCAGCACTTCATCAATGGCATCCAAATCGTGGATGTGCTCGACAATGATCCCAAGGGCCGCAGCCTTGAAGGGATTCTTGCCCTGCAGATTCACGTCGGCCCACCGATGCTCGTTGAATTCAAAGACATCCTCTTCAAACGTCTGTAACGAAACTCTCGAACCACCACACCCATGATTACCCGTCGCCACGCCCTCAAAAACATCGCCCTCACCGCCGGAGCCATCGCCCTTACCCCGCATCTCGCCAGCGCCCAGGCGCCGGTCGCCGCCGCCCCGGAAGGCGTCTTCAAGCTGCCTCCGCTTGGTTACGACTACGACGCGCTCGAGCCCTTCATCGACGCGGAGACGATGAAAATTCACCACAGCAAACATCACGCGGCCTACGTCAGCCGTTTGAATCAGGCGGTCACCGCCGCTCCCGAACTTGGCAGCAAAACAATCGAGGAAATCCTCATCAATCTCAGCACCGTGCCGGAAGCCGTGCGCACCGACGTCCGCAACCACGGCGGCGGCCACGCCAATCACTCGCTCTTCTGGCAGACGTTGAAGAAGAACGAAAACGGCAAACCCACGGGTGAATTGGCCAAGGCCATCGACACCACGTTCGGCAGCTTGGAAAAATTTCACGAAGCGCTCGCCGCGGCCGGCTCCAAAGTCTTCGGCAGCGGCTGGGCGTGGCTGATCTTGAAGGACAAGACACTCGTCATCGAAACGACCGCAAATCAGGACAGCCCCTACTCCAGTGGCAGCGTGCCGCTCCTCGGGCTCGACGTGTGGGAACACGCCTATTACCTCAAGTATCAGAATCGCCGCCCCGAATATCTGAAAGCGTTCCAGAGCGTGATCAACTGGGATTTTGTCAGCGAGCGGTACAGCAAAATGGCAAAAGCTTGAGCGTGGCGAAGAAACCGTTGCGCCATTCTCGGCGCGCGCCCTAAGCTTCCGCGCATGGTCCAAGCCACTCCGGCTCCACCCGTTAGCGCAGCACCCATCTCCGAATCAAAAGCCAGATTTCTGGCCGCGTACCGCTGGATGCTGCTGGCGCGCGTCACCGATGACAAAATCGCCAGTCTTTACCGCGGCGGGAAAATCACCGGCGGCGTTTTTCTCGGCCGCGGACAGGAAGCGCTCAGTGTTGCGACGGGCCTCGCTCTGCGAGCGGGCGATGTTTTTGCCCCGCTCATCCGCGATCAAGCCGGGCGACTCGCTTTTGGGGAAACGCTGCTCGACTGCACCCGCACCTACATGGGTTCGCGGCTCGGGCCGATGCGCGGACGCGATGGCAATGTCCATCGCGGCCGCCCGCGCGACGGCTTGCTGCCGATGATCAGCCACCTCGGCGCGATGCTCCCGGTCGTGGCCGGCACCCTCATGGCGCGGCGGTTCCGTGGCGTACTTGGCACTGTCGGTGCGGTTAGCCTCGGTGATGGCGCGACTTCGACCGGCGCCTTTCATGAAGGGCTGAATCTCGCCGCCGTGGAGAAACTTCCGCTGGTCCTCGTCGTGGCCAACAACCAATACGCCTACTCCACGCCGACCTCGCGGCAGTTCGCCTGTCGCGACCTCGTCCAGAAAGCCGTCGGCTACGGCGTGGCCGGCCACAGCGTCGATGGCACCGATCTCGAGGCCTGCTTGAAAGTGCTGAGCCTGGCCGTCGAGACCGCCCGGTCCGGCGGCGGACCACAATTCGTCGTCGCCTCCCTGCTCCGCCTGGCCGGTCACGGCGAACACGACGACGCCAGCTACGTCGATCCCAAGCTGCGCGAATCGTCTCTCGGCGGCGACTGCCTCAAGCTCGCTGAACAACGTCTGCTCGCCGAAGGCTGGGCCGACGCCGAGGCGGTGCGCGAGATGCAGGAAAACGCGCAGCGCCAAATCGAGGAAGCCGTGACCACGACAATGCGCGAACCACTCCCCGATCCGAACACCGAAGATTGGTGCGCGCTCGCCTCGCGCCATCTTTCCGACGGCTTCCTGCCCGCATGATCACCTACCTCGAAGCCATCCGCGAAGCGCAGGCCAAAGCCCTCGCCGACGATCCGCGCGTTTATATTTACGGGCAGGACGTGGGGAATTTCGGCGGCGCCTTCAAAGCCACCAAAGGTTTGGCGAAAGAATTTCCCGGTCGGGTGATCGACGCGCCAATCAGCGAAGACGCGATCATCGGCTCGGCCATCGGTGCGGCGATCGAGGGCATGCGCCCGATCATCGAGATGCAGTTCGCCGATTTCTCGACCGTCGGCTTCAACCAGATCGTCAATCAAGCCGCCACGCTCCATTGGCGGACCAATGTCCCCTGCCCGATCACCATCCGCCTGCCCAGCGGCGGCACCGCGGGCGGCGGACCGTTTCATTCGCAAAGCATGGAGGCGCTTTACGCGCATTATCCCGGGCTCATCGTCATGACGCCCGCGACCGTCGAGGATGCCTATTCCATGCTCCTCGAGGCCGTGGCCATCGATGACCCCGTCATCTTCTGCGAGCACAAGTATCTGTATTACCACCTCAAGGCCGAAGCGCTCCCGACCGAAGCCGTGCCGACCGGTAAAGCGCGCCTCGCCCGCATGGGCCGCGACGCCACGATCGTGACGTATTCCGCGATGGTCCACGAATCACTCGCCTGCGCCGAAGAAATGGCCACCGAAGGCTGGGAAATCGAAGTCATCGATCTGCGTTCGATCAAACCGCTCGATACCGACACCGTGCTCGCCAGCGTCGCCCGCACCGGCCGTCTGCTGGCCGTTGGCGAAGCGTGGCCGTGGGGCGGCGTGACTGCGGAAATCCTCGCCCGTGTGGCCACCGAAGGCTTTGGCTTGCTGGACGTCCCGCCGATGCGCCTCAACGCCAAAGACACCCCCGTCCCTTACCATCCGAACCTCTGGGGCACCCATCGCCCCACCGCCAAGACCATCGCCGCCGCCCTCCGCCAATTGCTCGCGGCGTAGAGAAAGGCGGAAGGATGAAAGATGAAGGATGAGGAAATTAGTGACTGCGGCAGTGGCAAGGACTCGGCGCTGCGCACCAAGGAGTTCGCTCTCCGCATCATTAAGCTTTTCACCGCGCTTCCGAACTCTGTCGTCGCTCAAGTCCTCGGGAAACAATTACTTCGCGCCGCCACCTCCGTCGGCGCTCACTACCGCGAGGCTCGGCGCGCCAAGTCCGACGCGGATTTCATCAGTAAGGTCGAAGGCGCGCTCCAGGAACTTGAAGAAACCGGGTATTGGCTCGAACTCCTTGCCGAAAGTAAAGTGCTCCCCGCGCCGCGCCTCCAGGCTCTTCTGACGGAAACCGACGAACTCCTCGCGATCTTTGTCACCATCGCCAAAAAAACCAAAGGCCGCTAACACTTCTCTTCCGCCTTCATCCCTCATCCTTCATCCTTTCCAATCATGTTTCCCGGAATCGCCCGCGTCCCCATCATCATGCCACAGCTCGGCGAAAGCATCGCCGAAGCGACCATCGTGCGCCTGCCTTTCGCCGTCGGCGACGACGTGCAGGGCGATGCGGAAATCATCGAGGTCGAGACGAACAAGGCGACGATGGGCGTGACCGCACCGTGCTCCGGCCGCCTCGCGGAACTGCTCGTCGAATTGCAGAAAAGTTATCCCGTCGGCGCAACGCTCGGCTGGCTGGAAGTGAGTGAAGACGAAGCCGCCCGACTAGGCCTGGACGTCGCGGCGCCAGCGCCCGCGCCGCTGGCGGGAGAAAGCGCGCCCGCCACGGCCACTCCGTCCACTCATGTCGTTCGCACCACCGTCGAACCGACTGTCCGCGGCCTGCCCGTGCCCGCCCACGCCGCCGGAGCCAGCTACCTTTCGCCGCGTTTGAAGGCGCGGATGAACGATCTCGGCATGCACGCCGCCGATCTCGCCGGCATCGCCGGCAGCGGCGCGGCCGGGCGCGTGACG
>JBBQIZ010000275.1:0-4828 GCA_038325425.1 Chthoniobacterales bacterium | reverse complement strand
GCTTTTTGCTGCGGCTGGGCGGTCTCGGAGCCACCGGTGGAAGCGGGCGCGGCGAGCAGGCAGTGGGCTTCTTCGATGAGCAGGACGTGCTTTAACTTGGAGCAAGCGCCATCCACGAGGCGGGCTTCGGCGAGCGCCAGGACGAGGGCGCCGAGCAGGAAGGCTTTGTCTTCGTCGGTGCCAAACCAGCCCATCTCGATGATCGTTGGGCGGTCGAGCAGGGTGCGGATGTCGAGGTGCTTCGCGGTATCGAGGACCGTGCCACGGGTGCCGATCAGTAGCGAGGCGAGGCGCGTCGTCGGACCCGCGCGCAAGAGACTCGCGGCTTCGCCGGTCCACCCGAGCTTTTCGACAATGAAGGGAATGACCTCGATAAGGTTCTGGATCGTCGGCATCTTGGCGCGGCCTGCCGCCGGGGTGTGTGTGCCGCGATGCAGATCCCAGCCGTGGGCGCGATAGACAACCTCCAAGGCGAGCGACAAGACGGCGGGCATCGGCTCCACCCAGCCAAAGGCGGCGAGCAGCAGGTCGCGCACGCCATCCATGTGCATCTGCACCGGCACGCCGGGCGGCACGGCCAGGGGGTTGAAGGTGAAGGGTGCGCCGCCAGCCAGGCCTGGCGTGAAAATGCGCAGATCCGGCCCCAGCGGGGAGCGCAGCAGCCGGCGATAGTCGGATTTTGCGGGATCGAGAACGAGGAATGGAATCCCGTGTTCTTCCCATAATTGTCGTAAAAAATATTGCGCCGTCTGGCTCTTACCCGAGCGAGTGCTGCCGCAAATGAGTCCATGGCGAACGAGATCTGCCAGCGTCAGTTCAAGCCATTGGGAGAGCGCCCGCCCCTCGGCGAGCACGCGGCCCAGCGCCAGCGCGATGTGCGCCTCAGCGGAGGCGCCGTCTTGCGCAAAAGGAACCCGCTCGCGCACGGAAATGCCCGGCGTTTCCTCGCTGGGGAGCGCGATGAGCGCCGCTGCTTCCCGCGTCGTCAGGCGCGAAGTTGCGGTGGATGCGCAGTCGGAGGAAAGCCGGCACGGCTCGATGCTCCACGAGCGCAGCGGCAGGCGCGCCGCCGAGAGTTGGCCGCGCCAGGCCATCGCGCCGGCGGCAAGAGCCATCGGGTTTTCAGTGACGAGGCAAGCCTGCATTTCCCACATGCCGCTCGTGGAGCCCTCGACGCATCGCTGCGCTTCCGCGTCGAGCAGTGCGAGCGCATGGCGGACCTGCGGGTGGAGTCGATCTTCGCCCGCGCCCGGCGCGGTCCAGGCCCGCTGCGTTTCGCGGCGGGCGTGGTGCAGATCACGCAGATCCTGCTGGATGGAGGCGGCCGAAAACGGACGCGCGTAAAGGGCGAGACTCCAATCCGCGCCGTGCATCGCCACCGCCAGCCTTGAGAGATCGGATGAAAAGCAAACGTCCGCATTGGCCTCGCCAGGATGCCGGCCCAGCAGAGCGACCGCAGGCCCGCTCAGCGGGATGGCCGGGGGGCGTGAGCGCGGGCCATTTCCGACCAGCCAATCCGTTCCCGGGAGGGCCGCAGCGGCCATCGCCGACCAGGCGAGCGCACCCGCTGCGCCGCCCGTCACCATCCAATAATAATGCAGTTCACCGCCGGAGCATTGCACGAGGACACCCCACGGTGCGCCGGCGGCCGAAAACCCGCCGACCAACCGACCCAACGCCTGACCAAGTCGCAGCGAGGCATTCGCCGGCTCGTGTCCGGGTTTGCGCAAGATGCGCATCTGCACAGGCGTGAGTTGCGCCAGGGGCGCGAGATCGGCACTCCAGCCTCCCGGTGGGGGGACCGCACCTTCGAGGGCACCAACGAGGCGTTGCAGATGCTGGGCTGGCGACGTCGTCATGGAATGATCGTCGCGGGCATTTGATCCGTCACGTTTCTGACCGCCAGTTGGAGATAATAGGCGAGCGTCGTCAGGACGATGATCGACACGGCGAGTCCCGCCCAAGTGTAGGCCCCTTCCATCTCGACCCACGCGCGTGTGCGATGGACGTAGGCGCGTTTGGAAAAGAGGACGCCGTCCCGCCAGACACCCAGAAACGTGGCTTCGTCGTCCGGCATGATGCTGCCCCGCTGCGGGCGGCCCTTCATCCGCACCATGACCTGCCAGCCTTCGGGCGTGCGGACGCGGAGGTGGCGGACGGGGACGGTGGCTTCATTCCGGTGCCCAAAGGGATTCAGCATTGCGGCCAGATGAATGAAAGCCCAGAGGTTGTGAGGCATCAGGAATTTCACGAGCATCCACAACCCGAAGACGGCCAATAGGAGGGACAGCGGACCGAGACTCGTCAGCACGATGTGCAGTGCCGCAAGCGGAAACAGGACAAAAACGGCAAACCAGATCAACCGTGAAAGGAACCGGCACCCATCGAAATCCGGGTGCTCGGCCGCGATGTGCTCGATGCCCACAACCTCGCCAAAGATTTCACTCCCGCGGGGCGGGGCGGCCGTCGCGTCATGGTCCGCCAGAGATCCCGGCGCGGTGGGCGGCGCGAGCCCGCCCCGGGTCCACTCGGCGACCGCTTCACCCTCAGGCATCAACGGCGGCGTCGGTGCTGGGAACGACGCGGCCGCAGCGGCCCCGCAGGCGGGGCAGTGGCGTGATGTCGTGTTCCAGTTCGTTCCGCAGTCGGTGCAGCGCATGGGTTTAGTTCACAGGTTCTGGAATAGACAAAGGGATCGGCGGGGCCTTTTTCCGAAAGAAATTCCCAGCGGCGGACGGCGCGGGCAGCGGCGCGGTCAGGCGCTCGCCGAGACCCATCAGGCCGCCCTCTCCGCAAATCGGACAATCGTGGCGGGCCACGAACTGCATGGGAATCGCGCGGTGGGCGAGCAAATCGTAGCGCAGCCAGGTGGGCGGCGCGCTGAATCCCGTGAGCCACTTCATCAGCGTGTCCGCGCCGAGCGCGGCGACCACCGCATTGATCGTGACCACCGAGGCCGGCGTTTCGTCGGTGCCCTGGACGTAGCCGATGGAGCGCCGCACTTCGGCGTGCTCCGGGTCCACTACCTGCCCGGCGTCGAGCCCCTGGCAGGCAAGGCAGGCTCCGCCGGGCACGTGAAAACTCACTTGTCCGCCCATGCCGTCCACCTCACGGGTGCCGGGGCGCAGCGTGATCCCGCTGCCCATGTCCAGCAAGGGACGAAGGTGGCGGGCGGCAAGATCCTGCACTTGCAGGCGGGCGAAATCATTGTCGAGGCAGGCGACGATGAGATCGGCCTGAACCAGCGCATTTCCGGCGCTCACGCTCCCGACGGTTTCCGCCACCACCGCGACCGTCGCGGCCGGGATGGCACCGAGGATGAAATCGCGAGCAACCTCCACTTTCAAACGCCCGACATCCGAGAGCGACCAGGGCAGCCGGTTGAGATTGCTCGCTTCGACGCGGTCGTGATCGACCAGTGTGTAGCGCTGAAAGCCCAGTCCACGACAGCTTTTGAGCATTTCCGCGCCGAGACCGCCGAGGCCCACGATGGCGACATGCGTCTGGGCAATCCGCTGCTGTCCGACCTCCCCGAGCCAGCTCAAATTGCGATCCAGTCGCGCACGCTCGTCGCCGGCCAGCTCGGTGGCGGCAGCGTTTTCCGTCCAGCGCCGCACGGTGCGGCGCCCGGATGCGCCGACGACGCGAACCTCGGTGATGACTTCGACAACCCGGCCGGTCTCGTCCATCACCTCGGCCGTAAAGCCGTCCTCGGCCCGCCCCACGACGAGCCGGGCAAAGCGACGCGGCTGCGGCGAACGCGCCGCCTGGAGGTAGCCGGCGAGGTCGCGCGCCGTCTGCGGCAGATGCGCATCGTCCACCCCGCTGAAGGAAGCGCGCTCCGTGAAGGGATGGCTGTGCAGGTGCATGAGCGCGGCTGCGGCGCTCCGTCCGTAGTCGGCGAAGATGCCCAGCACGGTGAGCGGTTCCGGTTCCACCACCGTGGCGTGCTGCTGCGCGCAGTCCTCATCGGCGATCGGATCGAAGCGATGCAGAAAATACTCGACGCGTCCGGAGTGTTCATTCCGCCCGAGCTGGGCGAAGCCGGCGCGTTCCAGGCCATCCTCGCGGAGCAGGTGGGCCCGGAGCCGCTTCCAGTGGGCTTCGGTGCAGTGCAGGACGGCGTTCGGAATCATTGGTTTGGGAGATTTGTGGTGTGAAAGGGAGAGGTACATGTGGGTCTGGTGTTAGCTGGTGGGCCACGGATGGAGCGGGTTGCTCAGCACCGTGAAGACGGAGTTCAAGAAGGTCAGAAAGTTGGCGCGAGGTCCCCATTCGACGCAGTGCAGGCAGAAATAACCCCAGCCCGCCTGCCTGACCCCTTGGTTGGGCCGATAGCTATCGTCCGAGTCGAAGTAGTGCGGAATTTTGACCCAGCTCCGCCGGGCCGGGTCATGGTAACGCAGGCCCGCGTCCACATAACACTCCCGGATCGGCACCCCGAGCCCGTAGGTGTCGGGAACGTGGATGAGCATCTCTGTAGTCGGCTGGTTGTAGCTTGCGGGCAGATGAAACGTGCGCAGCTTGACCCACTGCTGATCCGGGGTCCATTCCACCGCCTTAGCCCCAAAAGCGTGCTGGAGCAGCCCCAGTTCGGCGTTGATGCGATGATGATCCCGCCCGCCCGTCACCACTCGGTCGAGCGTCCCGAAGCGGTCGCCCGGTTGCACCCGCAGCGGTTGATCGTGGAGCGTCATTTCGTGGCCCGCCGGCGTGATGCGATAGAGCACTGGCTTCCGTTCCGCCTTCGCCAATTCCTTGATTTGCTGAGGCAGCATCAAGGCGCCGCCGTCCGGCACGTCGAACGTGACGCCATCCACCGTGGCCA
>JBBQIZ010000274.1:0-4881 GCA_038325425.1 Chthoniobacterales bacterium | reverse complement strand
CTGCCGGCCTACGTCGCGCTGACCGATCCGCGCGGGCTGCCCGTGCTCGGTGTGGACAACTGGACGAACGGCTGGCTGCCCTCCATTTATCAAGGCACCGCGGTCCGCTCGAAAGAGCCGCGCATCCCGAATCTCGACGCCGCGCCGCATCTGCGGGGCGAGGCGCAGAAAAACTATCTCGGCTTCCTCGAGAAGCTGAACAACGAACATCTCGAACGGCATCCCGGCGAGACCGATCTCGAGGCGCGCATCGCCAGCTACGCGCTCGCGGCGAAGCTCCAGACCTCGGCCAAGGAAGCGCTCGATATTTCCGGCGAAAGTGAGGCGACAAAAAAACTCTACGGCATCGACGACAAGGCGACCGAGGAATTCGGCACGCGCTGCCTGATCGCGCGTCGCCTGGTCGAGCGGGGGGTGCGTTTCGTGCAGCTCTTCACCGGGAACCAGACGTGGGATCACCACCAGAGCATCCTCAGCGGCCTGCCCGCGGCCTGCAAATATGTGGACAAACCGGCCGCGGCACTGGTCACCGATTTGAAAGCGCGCGGGCTGCTCGACTCCACGATCGTCCATTGGGGCGGCGAGATGGGACGGTTGCCGGTCGTCCAGTACGACGGGCCGCGCGCGAAGATGGGGCGCGATCACAACACGAACGGCTTCTCGATGTGGGTCGCCGGCGGGGGATTTAAGGCCGGGATGACTTTCGGCGAGACCGATGAGTTCGGCCACAAAGCCGTCCAGGATGTCGTCAAACATCACGACTACCACGCGACCGTGCTTCAGCTCTTCGGCCTGGATCACACCAAACTGACCTTCAAGCGCAACGGCGCGGATGTCTCGCTGACCGACAATCAAGGCGGGCGCGTGATCACCGAAGTGCTCGCCTGAGTCCGGTCGTGCATTCCATGGGACGTTCGCGTTTTTTGCTCCTCGGGTTGTGCGCGTGCCTGCTCGCGGGTCGTGCCGCGGCGGCGCCGGTCGAGGAAAATGTCGTGGTTCTCAATCTCGAACCGACGAAGGAAAATCCGCGGAACTCCGAGGGATCATTCGCGCGGCTGAAGTCGGGCCGGATCATTTTTTACTACACGCACTTCTACGGCGGGGCGGGGGATGAAAGCCCGGCGCGCATCGTCGGCATTCATTCGGATGACAGCGGTCGCACGTGGAGCGAACCGCAGGCGGTCATCGAAAATATCGGCGGTAACAACGTGATGAGCGTTTCCTTGCTCCGGCTGGCGAGCGGGAAACTCGCGCTGTTCTATCTGCTCAAAAATAGCTGGCTCGACTGCCGCCCGCACATCCGCTTTTCGACGGATGAAGGCGCGACCTGGTCGGAGCCGAAGCTCGTCATCGCCGCGCCCGGTTATTTCGTGGTGAACAACGACCGGCTCGTGCAGCTCGCCAGCGGGCGACTCCTCGTGCCTGCGGCCTTTCACCGCTCGCGCGGGACCGATCCGCACAGCAGCAAGTCCTTCGATTCGCGCGCCATCGCCATGTGGTATTACTCCGACGACGAAGGGCAGACGTGGCAGGAATCCGCGACGTGGTGGGCGATGCCCGTGCGCAGCGGGTCGGGCTTGCAGGAGCCCGGAGTCGTGGAGTTGGAAAATGGCCAGCTCTTCACCTGGGCGCGGACCGATCAGGGCGCGCAGTACGGGCTTATTTCGTCCGATGCGGGCAAAACCTGGGCGGCGCCGGTGCCGACGGAACTGAAGTCGCCGACTTCTCCCGCGAGCATCAAGCGTCTGCCGAACTCGGCAAATCTGCTGGCCCTCTTCAACGATCATTCCGGCCGATTTCCGTTTGTGAAAAACAAACGCACGCCGCTCGTCGCCGCCGTTTCGACGGACGGCGGCAAGTCGTGGCCGCTCGTTCATCCGATCGAAGAAGACCCGGACGGCTGGTATTGTTACACGGCGATGCACTTCGTCGATGACGCGGTGCTGCTCGGCTACTGCGCGGGTGATTCGAAGGTCGGTGGCCTCAATCGCTTGCGGATTCGCCGCATCGCGCTCAGCGAGTTAACTACCCCATGATTACCCGCCAAATCCTGATTGCCGCTTGCGCAATCGCCGCTCTCCCGTTCCCGGCAAGCGCCGCCGCGCCGCCCGACCTCATCGTGCATCACGGCAAGATCGTCTCGGTGGACGACCGCTTCACTCTCCACGAAGCGATGGCCGTGACCGCCGGCAAAATCGTCGCCATCGGCAGCAACGACGCGATTCTTCAGACGAAGTCCGACAAGACGCGAGTTGTCGATCTCGGCGGAAAAACCGTGCTGCCGGGACTGATGGATTCGCACACGCATCCGACCGGCGCGTCGATGACCGAGTTCGATCACGCACTGCCGGACTTCGAGACGATCCAGGATGTGCTCGATTACATTCGGGGCCGGACGCAGGTGGTCCCCGAGGGCGAGTGGATCACCATGAGCCAGGTCTTCATTACCCGGCTGCGCGAGCAGCGATATCCGACCCGCGCCGAACTCGACCGCGTCGCGCCCAAACATCCGGTGCTCTATCGCACCGGACCGGACGCGGCGCTGAATTCCCAGGCGCTCGCCCTGAGCGGCATCGATCGCGATTTTAAGGTGGCGGACGGTGGCTCCGGCTTTGCGGAGAAGGATCCCCAGACCGGCGAGCCGACGGGGATCCTGCGAAACTGCACACGCTACGTCAAAGTGAAGCCGGTCACGGAAGCGCCCGCCCAGGCGGATCGTCTGGCGCGACTCGCGGCGCTCTTCCGCGATTACAATTCCGTCGGCATCACCAGCATCGCCGACCGTGATTCCAGCGCGAACGCGATCAGCCTCTACACGAGCTTGCGCGACCGCGAGGAACTCAGCGTGCGCGTCACCATTTCGCATGGCATCTCGAATCTCGGGCCGCTCGACGGCATCGAGAAAAAGATCCGCGCGGTCGCCGAGCACCCCCTCTTCAAGGATCAGTCCGGCCCCGTTCGCATCATCGGCGTGAAGACCTATCTCGATGGCGGCATGCTCACCGGCAGCGCCTACCTGCAGGAGCCGTGGGGCGTCAGCAAAATTTACGCGATCACCGATCCTGCCTACCGCGGCGTGCTTTTCATTCCGAAGGATCGGCTCGTGCCGATGGTCCGCACGGCGGCGGAATGCGGTCTGCAATTCACCGCGCATGCGGTGGGCGACGGCGCGGTGCATGCCCTGCTCGATGCCTATGAGGAAGTGAATCGCGACGTGCCGTTGCGCGCGTTGCGGCCGTGCGTGACGCACGCCAATTTCCAAAGCCGCGCCGCGATCGAACAGGCCGCGCGCCTCGGGGTGGTCATGGACATTCAGCCGGCATGGCTCTATCTCGACGCGCGGACGCTTTCGGCGCAGTTCGGCGACGATCGCATGCGCTGGTTTCAGCCGCTGCGCAGCCTCGCGGAAGCTGGCGTGATTGTCGGCGGCGGTTCGGATCACATGCAAAAAGTCGGCTCCCTGCGCGCGACGAATCCTTACAATCCCTTCCTTGGCATGTGGACGACCATCACTCGCCGAGCCAGGTGGTTCGACGGCCAGTTGCATCCCGAAGAGGCGCTGGACCGCGCGCAGGCGATCCGCTTTTACACGCGCAACAACGCGCACCTTCTCTTCTGCGAAGACCGCCTCGGGTCGCTCGAAACCGGCAAGCGCGCGGACTTCATCGTGCTTGATCGCGACATCCTCACCTGCCCGGTCGATAACATCCGCGACACCCAGGTGCTCGCGACCTACCTCGACGGTAAGAGCGTTTTTGAGCGGAAGTGAACGCACAAATATCCATCATGTTGCCTCGCCACCGCTCCGCGTTTCGTCACCTCTTCCCGTCCGCTCTGGTCGTCGCGCTCACCGGCGTCCTGCCCGCGTGGAGCGCGCCCGATCCGGCTGGCACCGCCGAAGCGATGCGGCTTCTGAAGACGAATTGTTTCTCCTGTCACAACGAGGAAAAGCACAAGGGCGGGCTGGTCATGACTTCGCGCGAGGCGCTCATCAAAGGCGGTGACAACGGCGCGGCGCTCGACCTCGAAGCGCCAGAGAAGAGCGCGTTGATCGAATCGCTCGCCGCCGATGCGGACCCGCACATGCCGCCGAAAAAGCAGCTCACCGCCGCGCAAATCGACGCCTTGAAAAAGTGGGCGAAGGACGGCGCGGCCTGGGACGCGACCGCGCTGATCGCCGCGGCATCGCCGCCGCGCTCCGTCGCGCTCGCGGAGATGCCTGCTTCCTATCGCCCGGTGCTGGCGCTGGCGGTTTCGCCCGACTCCACGCGGCTTGCCGTGGGCGCGGGGAATGAAGTCGTGCTCTACGATATCACCGGTGCGGAAATGAAGGTCGTCGCACGAGCCAGTGCGCATCCCGATCCGATGCAGTCGATGGCCTGGAGTCCCGATGGCCAGCAATTGGTCACCGGCGCGTTTCGCCGCGTCGTTGTGTGGAACGCCGCGACGCTCACCCCGGAACGGCAGATTACCGACGGGCTGAGCGATCGCATTACTGCGGTGCGGTTTCTGCCGGCGGGGAAACAGTTCGTCATCGCGGACGGGCGGGTGGCGGAGGAAGGGACGATCCGGATCCTTGAAGCGATCGACGGCACGATCAGCGCATCGTGGCGGGCGCACGCGGACACCATCTTCGATCTGGCTGTCAGCGGCGACGGCCGGTTGCTCGCGACCGCGGGCGGCGACAACCTGGTGAAGATCTGGGATCTCGCGACGCGGAAGGAAATCGCCAAGCTCGACGGTCACGTCGCGCAGGTTCTTTCCCTGGCGTTCAATGCCGATGCCACGCTGCTGGTCAGCGGTGGAACGGATCAGCAGCTCAAGGTCTGGGACGTGAAGACTCGCGAGCGCATCAACGAACTCGGTAAGCACAGCGCGGCG
>JBBQIZ010000273.1:0-4891 GCA_038325425.1 Chthoniobacterales bacterium | reverse complement strand
GGAGGGCGCGCAGGCCGCGTGCGCGCATGATTCTGCGGATGCGATCCGGGGCGCAGACCACGCCCGCGTCGGAGAGTTCCTCGGCGATCCGCCGATCGCCATAGCGGCGGCGATGGCGGGTGAAGATGGCTGCGATGAGCTGCTCGCCGATCCTGCGATCCGCCGACGCAGTGGCCGTGGGTGAGGCGGCGTGGTAGAAGCTGCTGCGAGGCACCTTGAGGCTGGCGCAGATTTGGCGGATGCCATAGCCGGTGGCCTGGCCGATATCCTCGATCATTTGGCGGAGTTGGCCGGAAGTCTGGTGCCCAGGATAACGGCGGCCTTTTTTAAAATGTCATTCTCCTGGCGCAGCAGGATGTTTTCGCGGCGCATAGCTTCCGCTCTCACTCCTGTCCGGTCATTCCGCCTGAGGCAAACATCGTCAATCACTTTTTCGAGTGAAGCCACCCTTTTGCTGCGTCGCAGATGCTCGATCAAAAAGTCCTTCGCTTCCCAGATCGTCTTGCCGAAAGGCGCGAGATCTATAGCGGCCTCTTGTGCCATCACCCTCATCTATAGCGAGAATTCAGCGCCCTCCAACCCAAGATTTCGCAGCTCTACATTCTTCAGTTCTGCATACGTTTCGGCTTCTATCTTCGTCTTGAAGAATTTGCGAGCCCATTTACCGCCCTCCCTGCCGCGCACCGCCCACTTCAAGCGAGGGTGAGCATAAGGCTTTATGCGGTAGCCGATCTTCACGGCGCAAACGTTGCTATTTGAGCAAGCTCGAATGATCGCGTTTGCTTCGGCGCGGATGCGATTGCGGTAACGGGGCCTCAATCCGCTCCCATGCTAGATTTCATGCGACTCCCAGAGTGATTTGGCATGGAGCGGGTGAGGGGAATCGAACCCCCGTATGCAGCTTGGGAAGCTGCCGTTCTACCATTGAACTACACCCGCGTTACCGATGGCTGGCTTATTGCCAGGAAATGATGTCGTCCGAAATCTTGGCTCCCTCGCGAAACTTGTTGGTTACGCCGTCTTTCGGAGAACCGACCAGACCGTCTTTGCCCAAAGAATAGACAGCGACGCCAGTGCGGGGGCCTTTATCGTCTCCCGTGAAATCCGAGTGCGGAAGATCTGTTTTGATCTGGTTGTCGTAGTTGGTGTCAATCACGACCACATATTGTTTGCCCCAAGGATCGACGAAGCTGTTCACCGTGCCGTTCGTGGAACCGGTCGCCACGAAGCCACCGCGAGGGGCCTCGGGATTCGTCGCTCCCTTGCCTTCAAAAAAGACGATCCGTCGTGGGTTCGGGTTCGATTGAAAGGAGTCCAGATTGATGACCCGCAGGATATTAAAAAGCTTTTCGTTGCTGTTGCCCGATTCGCCATAGACCAAGTCCGCAGAATCGCTCACCGAGATGTCGCCTTGGGGGTATTTGCCGTACTCGGTGTTATACGCCTTCACCGCGGCGGCGATTTGCACTACCGCGGATTTGGCCTCTGCCTTGCGGGCCTGTTCCTTGACAATATTGATCGCGGGGAAAAGCAGGCCCATGAGGATCGCGATAATCGTGATGACCACGAGCAACTCGATGAGGGTGAAGGCGAGGGCGGAATTGCGAGGCTGGGGGTGAGAGTTCATTGGAAAACCTTTCGCGGCAAGCTACTGGAGTCGTCGTTGATGACAACCAAAAATCTTTTATCCACGCGGGATTTGCGTCCGAACTGGCCGCCGGCAGTTGAAGAGTTTTTGGAGCAGGACGGTGCGGTGCGTTTGTTTTCGCGGATGGCAGACCCGGTGGCCGAACCGCGCGCGACGCTTGTCTGCACCCACGGCCTCGGTGAACACTCGAACCGCTACGGCCATCTGGCGGCGGCGTTTGTGGCCCGCGGCTGGCGGGTGGTGGGGTGGGATTTGCGCGGGCATGGGCGATCCTCCGGGCCGCGTGGAGATGTGGCGGAATATCGATGGTTGACGGAGGACCTCGGGCGGATTTGCGCGCGCTATCGTGCGCCGGGGCGTCCGCTTTTTTTGTTCGGTCACAGTCTGGGCGGGCAGATTACTTTGCGGTGGCTGCAAACCGCCGGAGTGTCTTGCCAGGGGGCGATCATTGCGTCGCCGTGGCTGCGACTGGCCTTCGATCCTCCGTGGTGGCGGCGGGCGGTGGCGCGGGTGGCGCTGCGTTGCTGGCCGGCTTTCGTTCATTCCACGGGCAGTCGGCTTGAGCGTCTGTCCCGCGATCTTTCCCATATGATGTCCCTGCCCGATCTCGATCTGGTGCATCATGGGATTTCGAGCCGGATGTATTTTGCCGTCCGGGCGGCGGCGGCACAGGTTTTGGCGGAGGCCCCGTCGCTGCATACGCCGCTCTTTCTTCTGCACGGCGATGCGGACCCGGTGACCAGTCACCACGCGACCTGCGCGTTTTTTGAGCAAGTCGGCTCGGCGGACAAGACGCTGCGCATTTATCCCGGTTCGCGCCACGAGACGCACAACGACCTTGATCGCGAACTGGTGATTCGCGAAATGTGCGATTGGAGCGAGGCGCGCGTCGCGCCGAGGGGGTGAGAAATTCGCGGCAATTTTCCCTTTCCTGTCGCGATGAGGTCCGTATAGTGCGCGCCCGTTCAAAAACCCTCTCTAATTTTTATGTCCCAACATCGCAGTCTCAAAGGTCAAAGCACCATCGCCGCCAAGCGCAACGTTTTGAAGCGTTTCGAGCGCGTCGAAGTCCTCAAGCAGCGCGGCCTCTACAAGCAGGGCGACAAGGTCATCGGCCTGCGCAAGACCAAGCCGAACGAATAGTCCCGTCGACTTTCGCGGGCAGAGTATTTCCCAACCGCCGGAGTGCCATGTGCACTTCGACGGTCTTTTTTTTACCGGGTGACGCGCGGCGGCGGCGGAAAACGCCGCCGATGTGGTTTCAGCGGTTGCCAGCGCGCCCGCTTCGCGTGTATCTCTCAGCCACGCAATGAGATTCCCGTTCGCGCTTACGGCTAGGATTGCCGCTTACATCATCGGCAAAAAGCTTCAGGGAGTGAAGAAGTTCGCCACGGTCCTGCAACTCGAGCCGTTGCATACCTGCAATCTGACCTGCACCGGTTGCGGCCGCATTCGCGAATATTCCACGTCGCTCAAAAACGTCATGCTGCTGGCCGACTGTCTCGGTGCCGCCGAGGAGTGTGGCGCGCCGATGGTCTCGATCTGCGGCGGCGAGCCGCTTATTTATCCCGAGATCGAGGCGCTGGTCGGCGGATTGCTCGCGCAGCAACGCATCGTCTATATCTGCACGAACGCCATGTTCATGCGGAAGAAGATGCGCGCTTATCTGGCGGCCCAGTTTGCCCAGGATCGGCGAGCGACGGAGCGGCACCTGCAGGTGCTGCTCAGCGAAGAATTGCTCACCGCGAAGGACGCGGAAGAAATCCGCCGGGGCCCGAAGGACGCCGCCGCGCCGGTCATCGCGCCCAGCCGCTGGATGTATTGGAATGTGCATCTCGACGGCCTCGAACGGACCCACGATCTCATTGTGGAGCGCGAGGGCGTCTTTAAGGAAGCCGTCGCCGCCATGCGCATGGCCAAACTCCTCGGCTACCAGGTTGCGACCAACACGACCGTCTACAAGGAAACCGCGGTGCAGGAAATCGAGGACATGTTTGCCTTTCTCTCCACGCTGCGCCTCGACGGCCACACCATCGCGCCCGGCTACGAATATGACGCCGCCAAGGCCGACATGGTGAAGAGGCTCGGCATCGCGCCGGAGAATTTCTTCCTGACCCGCAAACTGACCGTCGATAAATTTTCGCGCATCGAGGAATGGGGCCGCAAATTTCCCATCTTCGGCACGCCCATCTATCTCGAATTCCTCGCCGGCAAACGCGACCTCACGTGCTCCGCATGGGCTATCCCCACGCGCAACGTCCGGGGTTGGAAAGGCCCGTGCTACCTCATGACCAATGGCCACTACGCCAGCTATCGCGAGATGCTGGAGCGGACCGATTGGGATAAAATCGGCGTCGTCGAAGGCGTCGCCCGCGATCCGCGTTGCGAGAATTGCATGATGAACTGCGGCTACGAACCGACGGCCGCCCTCGGCATCGGCGCGCGGCCCGGCGACACGTGGAAGACGATCAAATTCAATTTCGGCCGCAAGCCGGAAGGCACCCCGGATTCCGAAGTGTTGGCCTTCGACGGAGTGACCGCCGGGAAGGGGCATCTCACGGGCAAAAGCGACGCCCCGGCGAACCCCGCCGAAGCGGTCTCCTGACCACGGTCCGCGCACGCGGTCGCGGGGGGAAGTCGGTCTGAAATCCTTCAGACCGAAGGGCCGATGGTGGAGAAGGATCGAGCGGCTGAAGAGGTCGATGACGACGACGAGGTAGATCCATCCTTCGCCGGTGGGGATGTAGGTGATGTCGCTGACGAGGTGGGTGCCGGGAGCCTGCGGCGGATCGGCCGGAGTGAGCAGATTGGGCGAAGGGGAAGTTTCGCGACGGATTGCAACACCCGCAGCAAATTGCGCAGATCGCCCGCCAGGGACTCGAGAACCCCGGGCGCGAATCCACCGCTGCGTCCTCTCATGCCTAACTAACCCGTGGCCTCCAAAACGCTTGTCTTTCCTGAATCCCTTTTTTCGCAGCCTGCTAGTGGCGGCTTGCCCGGCGCGGTTGCGCGCGCGAGCATCCGCGCATGCCTGAGTCCGACCCCGCCGCTGCCGCAGACTCGCTGCGGCGCGATTTTCACACCACCCGCTGGAGCCTGGTTTTGCAGGCCGGCGGCGTCGGGACGCCGGCCAGCGCGGGGGCGCTGGAGACGCTCTGCCGCGCTTATTGGGAGCCGCTCCACGCCTATGTGCGGCGGCGCGGCTACGGACCGGAGGAGGCGCGCGACCTGACGCAGAGCTTC
>JBBQIZ010000272.1:0-4907 GCA_038325425.1 Chthoniobacterales bacterium | reverse complement strand
CCTCCGCGAGCTGCTCCATCGTGTAGTCGGGACTTTGGATAATGCCGGAGGAAAGGAACAACCCCTCGATGTAGTTCCGCTTGTAAAACTGCAGCGTCAGATCCACCACCTCCTGCGGCGTGAACCGCGCGCGGGGCGTGTCGCTGGTGATTCGGTTGATGCAATATTGGCAATCGTAAATGCAGTAGTTGGTCAGAAGGATCTTGAGCAGCGAGACGCATCGGCCATCCGGTGTGTAGCTGTGACAGATGCCTTCCGGGGCTGCGTTGCCAAGACCTGCGCGCGTGCCGCGCCGATTGGATCCGGAGCTCGCGCAGGAGGCATCATATTTGGCCGCGTCGGCGAGGATTTTCGAGTTTGTGCTGAGTTCCATGCCCACGCTAACGCGCAGGCAGCGCGGCAGCGGGTTTCGCGGCGCGGCCTTGGAATCCGGCCACGGAGAAATCCGCGGCGCGCAGGCCGCGATTCGTGTCGAGCCCGAGCATGCGCCAGTGATGCGCGTGCAGATCGAACGGCACGCGGATGCGCTCATCGAAGTCCGTCGGCCAAACAACGCCGCCGATGTTGCGGAACTTGCGGAAGGTCACATCGACCTCCGCGCCGCGCGTGCTTTCGAGGCCGTTCAAAGTCATGCGCACGCGGCGCAGTTGCTTCGTCGCGCGGTCGATGGAGAGAATCACGCGGTCTTCCTCCGCCAGTCCAAAACCAGGTCGCAAGACTGCGAGCACCTCGTCGCAAACCGCCTTGTCCACGGTGGCCTCGCCATGGGTGGCGAGCGTGATGCCGGGCCGGTCAAAGTAAAATGGCCCGAGCAGAAACAGCGTATAGGCATCGGCGACGAGGGCCGCAGCGCGCTGGATTTCGGCGTCTTTGGAAAGCGCTCCGTGGTAGCCGACGGTGACTTTGCCCGGCTGGCGAACGACGAGCTTCTTTCCCGCCGGCCCGGTGTGCTCCTGTGCCATGATCCGCGGCCCGATGAGCAGATGTTCCTCCGAACCGCGCCGGAACCCGGTGTCCGAGAGCACGGGCTGAAAGCGCGGACCGATCGAAGCCCAGCGCCCTTCGTAACGCACGCTCACGTCGCGAATTTTTTTGAACGCCGTTCGTCCGTGCGCGCGCTGCGATGCGTCGAGCAGCGCCACTGCGGCCGGTTCGGACTTCCGGATCTCGCGCGTGGAAATCTGTGGCGACGAGCACGCCGTCAGGATTCCCGCCAGCGCGGCGAGCAGGCAATGAGCGGCGGACTTAGTCATGGTGCTTGTCGATTCGGATCATCACTTCGTTACGGCGCAGGAAGACAGGCGTCCACGGTGGGTCGTAGTAGGCAAAGATCGGGTCGCCTTTTCCCGCGATTTTCTGCCCGTCGAGCCAGGTCGCGAGTTTCTCGATGGCTGCCTTTTCATTCTCTGCCGTGCGCCCGCCTCCGAACCGCAGCACCGCAAATCTCGCCGCCTCGACTTTGCCCAAGCTGACGCTGTCCCCGGCCGGCTTCGGCACGCCTTTCTCCACGGCTTTCCTGGGCATGATGAAGCTCATCGTTTTCCTGTCCTTCGCCGTGTCGATCAGGACCGGCGAGGTCATCTCGATTTTCTCCGCGCCTGCATTCTTCCCGGTGATGAACTGGAACAACTGACCGAAGCCGCCGTTCATCCCGTCGTCATTCATCGGCGTGGTCGCGATGGTGAGCGTCGGGTAGTCGCGAATTTCGAATTTCTCATCGGTGCGGATCACTTGGTAGTCCGGGGTCTCGGTCGCCGCGCGGGAAGTGCTGACGAGCCAGAAGGCCGACGCCGCGATGGGCAGAAGGATGGCGAGGAAGATGGGCACTTTGTAGCGTCTCATGGGGTGGGGGCTTTAGAAATACGCAGCGGTGAGCGTTGTGGACGCGGAAAAGTCGATGTTCTGCCGACTCAGGAAACGCCGAAAAGCAGGCATCCACCGCGGATGCTCCAGGCCGCCGTCCGCCACCAATTCGTGGCCACGAGTCGGCGATGCACGTCTGCGTCAAAGCCGTTGGCGAGGCTGTCGTGGAGCGGGATTTGCACGCGCCAGGTCGAGATCCAGTTGAAGGCCAGCGGGACGAGACTCGCCAGGAACCAAGGCTCGCGCGCACCCCGGGCGACGAGGAGGATGGCGGTGAGAAGTTCCACCGCCATCAGGGGCGCCACGATCCACGTGATCTGCCGCGTGTGGCGCGCATGATAGCTCCGAAATGCTTCACTGCCGACTTGGGCGAAGAGTGGGTAGTGGACGAGTTGCACCGTCCAGATGAGACCGGCGAGCGCCCAGGTCGCCGCAGCGTGCGCCGTGAGGAGCGCCGTCATGCCGTGGCTTGCCGCACCCACGCATACTTGAGGATGAGTGCGAATGGCACCCACCAGATCAGATCATTGGTCACGCAATTCAGCGCGAAGCCCCACGGCAACTCGCCGGTCCAGAGCGCCTGCACCATCCCGAGTGGACCGAAGACCTTCCCCAAAAATCCGACCAGCACGATGGGCCAGTGCCGCGCCGGATCGAAGGCGGCGATGGCGTAGCCGAGTCCATAAACGCCGACGATCATGCCAATGCACTGCCAGAACTGCGGGTAGTTCGGCAGCGGCATGTCGAGCCAGTGAAAAATTGCGTTCGGGAAGAGCACGGCGAACGCGCCCCAGAGTACGTTGTAGGCGCCTGCGGCGAGGAGAACGTGGCGCATCCATCGCGGTGCGGAGGTGGTCGTGGTCATGGCGTCGGGAAAACAGAACGGCTGGTCAGCGTGGCGCGGACGCGGGAGATCGGAATTATGCCGCGTCCCCACTCTGCGGCTGAATCGTTGGTGTGAGCATGACGCTTGATCGAACGAAGCTGGCCCGCAGCCGCCTGCGGCTCGGCATCACAAACGTGGCTTTTGGGTGCTGGCCGCGTGCGGCGGGCTCTACTGGCTCGCGGGCCTCGGCGGTATCCTTAGGTCTCGGCTGGTGAAAACGCCGCCCAACTCAGGTAGGCATTGAGCACGAGGTAGAAAAGTGCCGGGGTCGTTTGCAGCAGGCTATCTTTAACCCGAATTCGGACCCCGACCGCGACCAACATCATCGCCGCCAACCCGAGCGCCGCCGCGCGTCCCATCCATGGCTGGCTCAGTCCGGCCAGCAGCCCGATGGCCGCGCCGACTTGCAGCGCACCGACCAACGGGCGCTGCGCACCCATGCCATAGCGAATGAACTCGCGCTCGATGTAACGGGAGAAGAAGCAGGCCGAACCGTATCCGAGAAACGAAATGGCGGAGAAGAGGATGAGGACGGCGTTCAATTCGGCTGATCATAGCACCATCATGCCTCGGGATCGCCCCGTGCTTTTGCCGACGCGGCACGGGTTTTCTCCACGGGCTCAAGCGTGGGCGGACAGGAAGAAAATCCCGCCGCACAGGTAGTTTGAAACGTATCCTTTGCCTCCGCGCCGAGGCGGAGATCGACTGACCGTCCATAACCTTCACGCATGCACCTTGACCACCTTTTCCGCGCCGCTTTGCTCGCCGGATATTTTCTCTTCATGAACCAGGACTCTGCTGCCGAACCCCTCGATCCCTATCGCTGGAAAAGCCGCCTGATCATGGCCTCGGTTCCGACCGGAGAAGCCCGCGAACAGCTCACGGCTGCGCTCGCCGCGAATCGCGCGGCGATCGATGAACGGGATTTGAAAGTGGTCGATGTTTCACCCGAAGCGGCGCGCATTCCCGGCACCGTCCGGCTTGATCCGCAGCAGACGACCGCGCTGCGGGAGAAACTCAAGCTGAGCGCACGGGAGACGAATGCGGTTTTCATTCTCATCGGAAAGGACGGCGGCGAAAAGGCGCGCCAGCGAGGCCCGCTGAAGATCGCGAGCTGGTTCACCCTCATCGATGGAATGCCCATGCGCCGCGACGAGATCCGTCGCCAGGGAAAAAACCGGGAATGACGTCGCCGAAGAAACGGGTGCTCATCGTCGGAGGCGGATTGGCCGGCCTCGCCTGTGCCGTCCGACTGCAAGAAGCCGGAGCGCAGCCGTTGATCGTCGAAGCCAGCGACGACGTGGGCGGGCGCGTGCGGACTGACGTGGTCGATGGCTTCCGGCTGGATCGCGGGTTTCAGGTCTATCTCGACGGGTATCCGGAAGCCGGGAAATTCCTCGACCTGCGGCGCCTCGATCTGCGCCCGTTCCAGCCTGGCGCCCTCATTTATCTCGATGGCCGTCTGCACCGGGTGATGGATGTTTTCCGCGACCCGCGCCATTTGCTGGCCAGCGCGCTCGCGCCCGTCGGTTCACTCGCCGACAAGCTGCGGGTGGCCGCGCTGAAGTGGCGGATCAGTCGCTCGACCCTCGAAGACATCGCCGCCCGCGAAGACCTCACGACCGAAGCCTATCTCCGCCGCGCGGGCTTCTCGCGCCGGATGATCGACGTGTTTTTCCGCTCGTTTTACGGCGGTATCTTTCTGGAAAGAGACCTCCGCACATCGAGCCGGATGTTTGAGTTCACTTTCCAAATGTTCTCGCGGGGAAGCGCGACCCTGCCCGCGCAGGGCATGCAGGAAATCCCGCGCCAGCTCGCCAGCCGGTTGCCCGCGGAGGCGATCCGTCGTGACGCGCGGGTGGCGGAAGTGCAGCCGGGAAAGATCACGCTGGCGTCTGGCGAAACTCTCGAGGGCGATGCCGTCGTCGTCGCCGCGGATGCAACGACCGCCGCGCGGTTGATCCCCGGCCTCGTGACCAAAGAGCCCGACTGGCGCGCCGTCACCGGACTTTATTTCGCCGCAGGAAAATCACCGCTGTGCGAAGCCATCATCGCCCTCAACGGCACTGGCCGTGGCCTGATCAATAACGTCTGCGTGCTCTCCGATGTCGCGCCAGGCTACGCGCCGCCGGGCCAGGCGCTGATCTCCATCTCCGTC
>JBBQIZ010000271.1:0-4907 GCA_038325425.1 Chthoniobacterales bacterium | reverse complement strand
GAAGTCTTTGCCAAAGCGGGAGTCGGCAATGCAACGACCGGCCCCGCGAACATTCCGTTCGCGCTCGAACTTGGCGGCGTGACTCACCCCGCCACGCTACGGCTCAGCGCCGAGCGCCGAGGCGACCGCGTGACCGGCGGCCTAAAATAGGGCGCAAGCGGGCCGACGTTCGCCCGGCGCCGAAGGCCGGAGGGCAATTGCCTCCGCGGTCGCTCCGGGTTTGCCTCTCGTCCATCGCCGGGAATCTCACCGCTGGCAAGCGGCCTGCTTCGTTGGGAGGCATGGCCACAGTCACCATGACCCTGCTTCATCTCGCCGCCATGATCGATCTGAAGCAGGAGAAGATGGAATCGGCGCTTACGCCCGCGCGGCGCGAGCAACTGGGCCGGCAGCTGCACTCCCTGACGGAGCTTTTCCGCCAGGAGTATCTCGACAACGGGTTGTTGGGGCCGGCGCCGCGTCCGGCGCCGCCGATCAACGCACCGACGAGCGAATAAAGGTCGGCGGATCACCCCGCGGGACGAAGTCGCGGCTCGCGCAGCGGCCTCTCTGGGCCGGCGACTCCCAGATCGAGGTGTGGTATCATGCCGCCCCATGAATCCTTTTCGTTCCTCCGATGTGGCCGTTGATGTCGGCACGGCGACGATGCGCGCGACGACATTCACCGGCGATTTTTGCGAGCAAACCTCGGTGTGCCGCAACACTCCGGCGCTCATCGAAGGGGTGATTGCGGATCCGGATGCCTCGGTGGGCATTCTCAAATCCCTGCTCCGAACGTTTCGCTCCTCCCGGATCACCCGCCCACGCGTGCTGGCCTGCGCGCCCACGGACGCCAGCGGGGTCGAACGCGCCGCCCTGAAGAATTGCCTGCTGCGCGCCGGAGCTTCCGCTGTGGTGATCGTTCCGGAACCGTTGGCCGCGGCCGTTGGCGCGGGCATCGACATCGCTTCCGGGTATTCAAAACTGGTCGTGGATTTCGGCGAGGGCGTCACCGACTGCGCGCTCATTCACCGGGGCCGAGTCATTCAGTCAAAAGCGGTGCGCGTCGGCTGCGCGAACCTCCGCAAATTCATCCAGTCTTGGGCCACCGACGGCCTCCAGGTGAAGATCACCGAAGCCGAGGCCGACCGACTCCTCCGCGCGTATGGGATCGGGTCCGAGCAGAAAGCCGGAGAGAGTGGCTCCCCGATGGCCGCCTCGGCGGAATTTGTGCGCAAAGCAATCGATGTCCCTCTCTCGCGCATGTTGGAAAACCTCACCGCGATGATCCGCAACCTACCGCCTGCACTCGGCGCCGAAGTGATTGAGGACGGGATTTTTCTGACCGGAGGAGGCGCCCTCCTGCCCGGCATGAGCGCGCGGGTCGAGAGCCTCACCGGGATCCACACCACCATCGCCCCGCAGCCGTTGGCTTCGGTGATTCATGGCGCGCGGGCGATGCTGCCATTGGCGGCCACCCTCAAGCTCTGGAGATGACCGCCGCTCTCGAATCCTAACTGCCATGCCGATCACCTTTCACCGTGATCCGCAGAGTTCTTTGGTAAGCGTCGCACCCGCGATGTCCTGGCTCGGCGTGGACCCCGGATCCGAGATCACGGAAGCGGACCCGGAGTTCGAAGAGCAGCGGCCCAGTTAAAGATTCTGCCCCCCGAGGCTCGTGCGCCGTGCCGGCGTGCGATTGTACCGGGCCCATTCGGGGAATCGATTCCTCCTTGTGAAAGCGAAGGCCCCAACGAAAACGCGCCTGGGTGTGAAAGCCAACCAACGCGGCTTTCTGATCATCTGCGATCGCCGACCGATGGTTTCCTTCGGCAGCCGATACGACGCGCTACGCCTCGCGGTCCGCCTGCGCCGTTCCATCCGTCCGCGGCGAGCCCGCCGAGCAGGAGCGCTCCATCCCGCACAAAGGCGCGACGAGAAAGACGATGCGGGTTGGTCATAGGAGTTATTGGCAGATGGAGGGACTGATTTTCCACGCGGAGGAGGGCGATGTTTCGTGAGGCTCATTCCGGTGGGTTCTTTAATAGGATCGGCGCGGCCCAGATCGCATAGTTGCTCTTGGGGTCGGAGCCACGCGACGTCGCGGCGAGTTGAAGCTGCGTCACTCCGGTGATGTCGCACTCGAACGGGTGCGCCGGATCGCTGCCCCCGACGATGGCGGAAGCGAGCGGCTTGCCATCGCCGAGGATCTTGAACTCCACCTTGCCGTTGACTCCAAGCTCCGGGTGCAGCCCGGCGAACACGGTGATGCGGTGATAGACGCCTGGGGGCAAAAGGTAGGTCAACGGCTTGCCCATGCCGGTGCTGATGCCATCGGCAAACTCCTTGGTCACGGCGCTCTCCTTTTCCTGGATGCGCAGCTTGATCGGCACTTCCTTCGTGCCGCCTTCCAGCACCACCCCGCTGCGGGCGTGGCCCCAGTAGGGCGAACTGAAAAAGTGGGTCTGGGGAAAATACAGATTCACCGCTTCCAGCGGAAAATGCCCGGCGATGCCGACGGCGCGGAGCGACTCCCGGGCACTCCCCTCGAACTTCCCCGCGCCCAGACTAAGAATGGTGTGCAACGCGTCGGCGACCACCTTGGCGTCCATCGTGGCCGCTTTCATCTGATGGGTGATCACGGCTTTGGCGTCATCGGCGTAAAGCGCCTGAATGATCGGGATCGTGGTGGTGCGCGCGTGCAGGATGCCCTCATGCACGCGATGCAGCAGGCGCCACGCGGCTTCGTCCACGGTGATCCCGAGTAGTCGCGGCTGATACCCCTCGATCGCGACCTCCAACTCGCCGTTTTCGATCAGGCTGTGCAGCAGCTTGCCTTTCATTCTCTCCGGCGGCGGCAGGAATTGCTGCAGCATGGTGAACATGTTGTCGCCCGGGACGGTATGGGACGGGCTGCCGAAGTCTTCGATCAGGTGGCAGATCGTGCCCATGAAACGCGCGGCGTTGCCCACTTCGCCGGCCTGGAGCGCCGCGACGGCTTTGCCGATGAAGTAGCGGAGCGTTTCGAGATTTTCCGCCTGCTCGGCCGCGGGGAGATGCAGCTTCAGCACGTAGGCTTTGCCCGGCTGGCTGTCCATCATCGCGAACTTCGCGTTCTCGATGTCCGAGTAAACTTTGTCGGGAATGAGGCAGTAGGAATCGCCCAGCGGCGCGAGTTCGACGCCGAGGATTTCCTTCTGCCACGGCGGCAGCACCTCGACCGCGGCCTTCGTGATCGCAATATGCGGCTCGCCCCATGCCAGGCTTTCGCGCGGCACCAAGGCGAGGGCGGAAAGGAGCAGGGTCAAAATCGTTTTCTGAAAACGGTGACGAAGATTTTGGCGGGGGATTTTCATGCGAAGGGAACGGTGTTGGCGCGGGTGCATGCCGGGATGCTCCGACCGATTCACACGCAGTTTACCGCCGTAAGACAAGCTGTCCGTGATTCCTTCCGCGCCCGCAACGATTGTGGTTGCAACTGCTCGACCGCGATCGTGCAAGATCACCCGACCGCTGCCGCCGACGCACGAATGCCCGAAAAGAAAACCACTGAGCCGACGCCTCGCCACAAAGAAATCTCCGTCATCGCTTTGATCGAAGACGCCTTTGGGAATGTTCTCCTCGTGAAACAGACCGTGGGAAAGCGCCTCTGGACGTTGCCCGGCGGAAAGGTCAAAGCGCACGAATCATTGGATCACGCCCTCCGCCGTGAGATTCATGAGGAACTCGGCCTGGAGCTGAAATGCGCCTCGCTCGTGGACATCTACGACCGGCCGGAAAAGGAGGCGGTCAGCGTGCTTTACCGGGTAACGCTGGAACCCGGGGAATTCAGGCCGCGAGCCGCGGAAATCGAACAGGTGGCTTTCCGCCAAAGGCTGCCGAGCAACTCCACCCCATCGGCCAAGTACTTTTGGAAAAGGGCGCACCGGAACGGCTGAGCCAGACCGGTTCTGGGCCGCTCGGTCACCGGCCCGCTTTCTTTTCCATGCGTTCCGGCAGCAGGGTCGGGCGCGTGACTAGGCGAGGTCGAGTCCTCGGAGCGGCCCCGTCGATGTGCCGAAGGATGGGTCGTCAAAGCCGAGCTGGTGCAGCACGCTGACATAGAGATTGCTCAGCGGCACGGTGCCGGGTGCGATGGCGAGGTGCTGACCGTGTTTGAAGCGGCCTCCGGCGAGGAGCACGGGGAGGTCTTTGTTGCTGTGGCTGGAGCCGTTGCCGAGATTCGAGGTGATGACGATGGTGGTGCGGGCGAGCAGGTCCGAGTCGCCTTCTTTGGCGTTTTTGAGGTTGGTTAGGAGGGTCTTCAACTCGTCGAAGAAGGCACGTTCGACTCGCTTGAGCTGGGCGATGTTTCCCTCGTCCTGGCCGTGGTGGGAGAGGTTGTGGTAGCCGACTTTGACGCCGGGCACGGCGACGGTGTCCTGACGGAAGTAGCCGAAGGTGATGACACGGGTGGAGTCGGTCTTAAAGGCAAGGTAGGTCAGGTCGCAGACATTGCGCATGTTGGTGACGATCTCATCCGGGGCGAAGGGTTCGGGCGCTTTGCCGCCGACCTGGGGCTTGGGCGTGTGCATCCATTCCTCAGACTTCACGAGGCGCTTCTCGGTGGCGCGGACGGACTCGAAGTATTCCTCCAGCTTGTCCTGGTCGCGCTTGGAGAGGCGCGGCTGGAGGTCGTGCGCTTCGTCGAGTACAAAGTCGAGGATGCTTTTGCCGCGACCGATTTCACGCAGCACTTTGGCCTGATTCGTCGCGCCTTCTTCGGCGAAAAGTTTCGCATAAGCTTCGGCGACATTTTTTTCCGCCGGCACCATGCTGCCGCTGTCGGTCCAACTGAAGTCATTCGCTCCGGCGCTGAGCGTGAGGGTGTCGAAGCGCGTGTGCTGGCCGAGCGCGGCGGCGACATGCTGGTCGAGCGAGCGGCGGTT
>JBBQIZ010000270.1:0-4912 GCA_038325425.1 Chthoniobacterales bacterium | reverse complement strand
ATGGGGCTGACGCAAAACTTCGCGCGCCTCGTCCTGCTCTGCGGCCACGGCAGCGCGACGACGAACAACCCCTACGGCGCCGGGCTGGATTGCGGTGCCTGCGGCGGCCACGCGGGCGACCCCAATGCCCGCGTCGGCGCCGCGATTCTCAACGATGCCGAAGTGCGGACCGCGCTCGCCCGCAAAGGCCTCGCGATTCCCGCAGACACCTGCTTCCTCGCCGGCCTGCACAACACCACGACGGACGAGGTCACGCTCTTCGACCTCGATCTCGTGCCCGCTTCCCACCGGAGCGATGTGGCGGCGCTGCAAGCGTGGCTCGGCACCGCCGGCCAGCGCGCGCGGCAGGAACGCGCCGCCCTGCTCGGCCTCCGCAGCACCGACGCGGACCTCGACCGAAAGGTGACCGCGCGGACCCGGGACTGGGCGCAGGTCCGGCCCGAGTGGGGACTCGCCGGCAATGCCGCCTTCATCGCCGCGCCCCGCGCCAGGACGCAAAGCGCCGACCTCGGAGGCCGCGTCTTCCTGCACAATTACGACCACCACGCCGACCCCGATAACAGCACGCTGGAACTCATCATGTGCGCGCCGATGGTCGTGGCGAACTGGATCAATCTCCAATACTTCGCCTCCACGGTGAACAACGCCGTCTTCGGCAGCGGCAACAAAGTCCTCCACAACGTCGTCGGCACGCTCGGCGTCTGCCTCGGCAATGGCGGCGACCTTCAGACCGGCCTGCCGCTGCAATCCGTCCACGACGGCCGGCGCTGGGTGCACGAGCCACTGCGGCTCCACGTCTTCCTCGAAGCCCCGCGCGAGCGCATCGACGCCGTGCTCGCGAAACACGAAGGCGTGCGGCAACTCGTCGATCACGGCTGGCTGCTCCTCTTCGCCATCGAGGACGCCGGCGCGACGCGGCATCGGTATCTCCCCGGCGCGCCATGGGAGCGGCTCCCGTGAGTATTCTCACCGCAACCCGCCCCGGAAGCCGGCTGGCACCGAGCGCCTCTCGCTACGCGGGACGCACCGCGGCGCTCGCCACCAAGCACGCCAAACAGCGTGCGCTGGCGTGGCCGTTTCTTCGTGGCGCCGGTCTGTCGTTGTGCGTGCCGGACGCGCTCGATACCGACCTACTCGGAACTTTCACCGGAGAAATCCCGCGAGAGGGCAGCCCGGGCGAGGTGGTCCGCCGGAAGGCCCGCCTCGGCATGGCGGCGGCAAATCTACCCCTCGGCCTCGCGAGCGAAGGCAGCTTTGGGCCGCACCCGCTGATGCCATTCCTGTCTTCGGATTTCGAGCTGCTCGTCTTCGTGGACGACATCGAGGGCTTTTCCGTCACGGAAGAGATTGTCACCCACCAGACGAACTACGCCCGCGAAGAGTGCGCGGCATTCCGCGAAGTCGTGGCCTTCGCGAACCGTGTCGGGTTCCCGTCACACGGCCTGATCGTCCGGCCAGCGGGGAACGCCGCCTCCGGGCTGATTTGCAAAGGCATCGTCTCCGAGGAAGAACTCGCGCGCACCTTCGCCGCGGTCAGCAGCGCGTCGCCACAGGGGAAAGTCGCCGTCGAGACCGACATGCGGGCGCACCTGAATCCGACCCGCATGCGGGTGCTGCGGCGGCTCGGTGCGAAGCTCGTGCGTCGCCTGCGCACACCCTGCCCGCGCTGCGATTGCCCCGGCTTCGGCCGCACCGGGAGCGAGCCCGGCCTGCCATGCAGCGCTTGCCGCGAGTCCACGGAAATGACGCTGCACGAAATCCACGCCTGCCCCCGCTGCGCAGAACGCCGGCCTCAGCCCCGCGCTGACGGGCGAACCTCCGCCCCACCGCAGCACTGCCCTTACTGCAACCCATGAATTCCCCACTATGAACACCACCCCACCTCCTGAAGCGCGCGCCGTGAGCCGGCGCCGCCTGCGACACCTCCCCCGGCGCCCCCTGCCCCCCGTCGCTGCCACTGTTCCCATCATTCCCCCGTGGAATGCCAAACGACAGACGCACATTCGTCCCATCGAAAGCCACCTCCACCGTCGCCGACTGCCCCGGCTCCAACGTCGAGACCCCATCCACGATCGCCTGCGCAAACGGCGGCCCCTGCGCCCCGTCACTGCCATTCCCTCTCGTTCCCAAAGTTAGCGCAGCGCTTTGGGGACGCCCGGACCGGCGAGACTCTGTCTCCCGATCGGCGCCAGCAGACGCCGCGAGCACCGCTCTCCCACCCCCCTCCCGAACCACCGAAACAGAGTTTCGCCACTGCCCCCCCTTTCCCAAAGCGCTGCGCTAACTTTGGGAACCAGAGGAAAAAACCCGCGGGGTAGCGCCGTGACCCCGCGGGGTCGGCGGGAAAACCCGCGGGGTAGCGCCGTGACCCCGCGGGGTCGGCGGAAAAACCCGCGGGGTAGCGTGATGAACCCACAGAACTTTTTTCCTCTCGTTCCCAAAGTTAGCGGAGCGCTTTGGGGACGCCCGGCCCGGCGAGACTCTGTCTCCCGATGGACGAACGCAGAGAACTCCGCGTCATAGTGCCGACGCGGGCGCTTGCTCTCATTCGCATTCTCTTTCGGTGTGTTGGTTTGGTTCATGCAGCTTGGTCCAGCTCGCAGACCCAATCCTGTCCGTGAAACCGAGACAGGCTCAGGGAACGCCAAGGGCGTTTGATCAACCAGCCCAGGGTTGCCCGCTGCGGGCTACCCTGGGAAAACGCGTCCCACCCGCGCCAACCCTGAAAGGGTTGTATCGCTGATCGATGCGCCCTCACGGTGCTGCAACCCTTTCAGGGTTGGCGCTTCGGTTTCGGTTTTCCCCAGGGTAGGCGCTCGTGCCTCGCGCCAACCCTGGGCTGGATGCTCAGAACGCCGTTGGCGTTCCTTTCGCTCAGAACGCCGTTGGCGTTCCTTACGCTCAAAAACGCCAGCGGGGTTCCTTTCGCCCAAAAACGCCAGTGGGGTTCCTTTCGCCCAAAAACGCCAGTGGGGTTCCTTTCGCTCAAAAACGCCAGCGGGGTTCCTTTCGCTCAAAAACGCCAGCGGGGTTCGTTTCGCCCAGATCGCCAAAATCCATGACACGCTCAGCCCGCGACCGGCACCGGCGGGAACCAGACGTAGAGCATGAGATAGACGAGCACGCCGGTGACGGAGACGTAGAGCCAGATGGGAAAGGTCCAGGCGGCGATGCGGCGGTGTTTGTCGTAGCGGGCGCGCAGGGCGGGGATGACGGTCATGAGGACCAGCGGCACGACCAGGGCGGCGAGCGGGATGTGCGTCCAGAGGATGACCATGTAGAGGGTCTTCGGCCAGCCCGTCTCGGTGAAGCGGGTGACGAGGCCGTCTTTCGCCGCGTGGTAGGTGAGGTAGCAGGCGAGGAAGGCGGTGCTGGTGATGAGCGCGGCGACCATCGAGAGGATGTGCGCCTGTTTCATCTCGTTTTTGATGAAGGCGATGCCGGTGATGATGAAGACGGTGCTCAGGGCGTTGAGGCTGGCGTTGATCGCAGGGAGGTCGGAGATGGTCATGCGCGCAGGACGTTATTTTTCTTCGAGGAGTTTGCGGATGTCGCGGACGAGTTCGCCGACGCTCTTTTCTTCGCCGCCTTCGTAGAAGCCGCGCACGGTGCCGGTGCGATCGACGAGGACGAGGCGGGTGCTGTGGGTGATCATGCCGCCCTCGGCAGGGGCGTCGGCGACGGGGAGCTTGAAGCCCTGGCGGGCGAGGTCGTAGATGTGCGCTTTGTCGCCGGTGGCGAAGAGCCAGCGGTCGGAGGCGGCGAACTTCTGGGCGTAGAGCTGGAGGACTTCGGGGGTGTCTTTCTCGGGATCGACGGAGATGGAGACGAGCCGCACGTCAGGCGCGTCGCCGAGGGCTTTCTGGACCTCGCTCAAGCGGCTGCTGAGCATCGGGCAGGGGCCGGGGCAGGTGGAGTAGAAGAAGTCGGCGACCCAGACTTTGCCGGCGAGGTCGGCGCGGCGGAGGGGCTGGCCGCTGCGTTCGATGAGATCGAATTCGGGGATCGCGAAGTGTTTCGCCAGCGGAGCGGCGGGATCGGGCGTGCCCATCTCGACCGCGGCTTCGGGGGTCTGGCGGCAACCCGCAAGCGCTGCCGCGAGGAGCAGCGCGCCGAGAAGGAAAAGCGCCCTCACAACTTGGTGAAGATCATCAAACCAAGGATGAGCGGCAGGAAGAAGATCGAGGCGAAGAAGAGGCGGCGGGCGCTGAGGCGGTCGCGTTCGAGCAGGAATTGGCCGGCGAAGAGGAGCATCACGCTATCGAGCGCGAGCGCGCCGCCGAGGTAGATGGTGCTGTTCGTCCCGGAATGAAACGGGATGAGGGTGACGATGATGAGGGCGAAGGTGTAGAGCAGGCTCTGCATGGCGGTCGCGCAGCCGCTGAGATCATCGCGCCGGAGCATGACGAAACCGGCCTGCGCGTATTCGTCGCGATACATCCACGCGATGGCGAGGAAGTGGGGCATTTGCCAGGTGAAAAGAATGCCGAAGAGGACCCACGCCCCGAGACCGAACGACGGCTGGACGGCGGTCCAGCCGATGACGGGTGGAATGGCCCCGGCGACGGCGCCGACGATGGTGCAGAGCGGGGTGCGGCGTTTCAGCGGGGTGTAGGCGGCGATGTAGATGAGGATGGTCGCCGCGGCGAGCGTGGCGCTGAGGGTGTTCACCGCGAGGCCGAGCCAGACGACGCCGACGATGCCGAGGCCAGCCCCGAGGGCCAGCGCGGTGCCCGGCTTCATGCGACCGGCGGGCAGCGGGCGATGGCGGGTGCGCTCCATGAGCCGATCGACGTTCGCTTCGAGGCATTGGTTGAGCACGGCCGCGGCGGCGGCGGCGAGGGTGGTGCCGCCGACGGCGTGGAGGAGCAGCAGCCAGTCGAGGTGCGCGCCGGAGGCCATGCAGAAGCCG
>JBBQIZ010000269.1:0-4926 GCA_038325425.1 Chthoniobacterales bacterium | reverse complement strand
CGCGCATAGCTTTCTCTTTTACACACCCTTCTGCTTCGGATCCCAGATGAACTTGTGCATCTGGAGTTGGAAACGCACGGGCAACTTGTCTTCCAGAATCCATTCCACGATCTGCCGCGGCTCGATGCGGCCGAAGATCGGCGAGAAAAGTACGCAGCCGCAGCGGTTCGCGAGGTCGTGTTCGCGCACGCGGTCGCGCGACCACTCGTAATCCTCGCGCGAACCAATCACGCATTTCACTTCGTCTCCCTTGTTGAGATGCGCGATGTTGCTCCAAAGGTTTCGCGCGCACTCGCCGCTGCCCGGCGTTTTCAAATCCATGATGCGATGGACCCGCGGATCGATCGGCGAGATGTCATGGGCGCCGCTGGTTTCGATGAGCACCGTCTTGCCCGCATCGCAGAGCGCAGCCATTAGCGGGAGCACGTTTTTCTGCAAAAGCGGCTCACCGCCGGTGATCTCAACCAGCGGCGTTTCGTAGCTGAGCAACTCTTCGAGCACCTCCGCCACCGGCCGTTTGGTGCCTTTGTAAAAGGCGTATTCCGTGTCGCAATACGTGCAGCGCAGGTCGCAGAAAGTGAGCCGCGCGAAGACGCAACGCAGCCCCGCCCAGGTGCTCTCGCCCTGGATGGATTCGTAGATCTCGTTGATCGTCAGCGTGGGCGCTTTCTCGGACATCGGGGCGCGCAAGTTAGGCAAGTTTCGCGCGATGAACAGGGCGAATCGCTGCGGAAAAATCCTGTTCACCTGCCAAATCCTGATCATCCTGTCCTCCCTTTTTCCGCCATGACCAATCGCATCGACCAGAAATTCGCCGACCTCCGCGCCGCGGGGAAGAAAGCGCTCATCGCCTACATCTCCGCCGGTGACCCCAACCTCGACGCGACGCGCGAGCTGGCTTGGGCCTTTGAAAAGGCGGGCGTCGATCTGCTCGAACTCGGCGTCCCCTTCTCCGATCCGCTGGCCGATGGCGTGGTCAATCAACTCGCCGCCATCCGCGCTCTCGAAGCCGGCACGACTGTTCACGGCGTGCTCGATTGCGTCCGCCAGATCCGCACGAAGTCGCAGCTCCCGATCGTGCTCTATACCTACATGAACCCGATCTACCGCTACGGGTTCGAACTCTTCCACCGCGACGCCGAGGCCGCGGGCGTCGATGGCCTGCTCATCCTCGATCTGCCGCCGGACGAAGACGCGCAGAACGCCGAACTCTCGCAGCACACCGGCCTCAAGCGCATCCGCCTCATCGCACCAACAACGCCGGAAAAACGCATCGCCCAACTCACCGCCGGTGCGAGTGGCTTTATCTACTACGTTTCGCGCGAAGGCGTGACCGGCGAGCGCACGGAAGTCGCCACGTCACTCCCCGAGCGCGTCGCGGCCATCCGTGCCACGACCTCACTGCCCATCGCGGTCGGCTTCGGCATCTCAAGTTCCGAGCACGTCCGCCAAGTCGCGCAGCACGCCGATGGCATCGTCGTCGGCAGCGCGATCGTGAAACAGATCGCGGAGTTCGGCAAAGACGCCGACCTCGTGCCGAAACTCGCCGCCTTTGTCGAACCGCTGGCCGCCGCGGCGCACGGCGCGTAACCGGACGCGCAAAGAAAAAAGGCGACCCATCGCTGGGCGCCTTTTTCGAGGAACCTTCGCCGCGGCTTACTTCCCGATCTCCGGGCCGGTGCCGATATCCTCGGCGGTCGGCATCGTGATCTCGCGAATCCAGATGTTGCGGAAGCGCATCGGGTTGCCGTGATCCTGCAGTTTGATCGGGCCCTTCTCGTCGTGCGCCTGATAGGTGCCGACCTTCTTGTGCGGCGTCTGGCCGATGAGCACGGTGCGGTTTTGGGTGACCACGCCATTGTGCAGCACGGTCGTCACCGCCGGCTTCGCCAGCTTGCCGTCCTTAAAGCGCGGGCCCTCGAAAATGATGTCGTAGGTCTGCCATTCGCCCGGCTTCCGCGAGGCGTTCACGAGCGGCGGGCGGTAGCCGTAAATGCCGGTTGCCTGGCCATCGGCATAAGTCGGGTTTTCGTAGCTGTCGAGAATCTGGATCTCGTAACGACCGTAGAGGAAGACGCCGCTGTTGCCGCGGCCTTGGCTGTCGCCTTCCGGCGGCGGCGTGGCAAATTCGAGGTGGAGTTGCACGTCCGGCCCGAACTCATCCTTGGTGATCAGGTCGCCGCTTTTCGCCACGACTTCGGCGTAGCCATTTTCCACTTTCCATCCGGCTTCCCCTCCCCCTTTCGACGACTTCCACTTCGAAAGATCCTTGCCGTCGAACAGCACGACGGCGTCGCTCGGCGCGGTGCCGACCTTTTGCTGCGTGCTGGCTTCGCCGGGGGTGATGACCTTCGGCTGAGGGCGTTCGCCGTCGTGGACGTGCCACTTGGTGCCGGGAATGATCGGTGTGTCCTGATAGCCGAGTGGTTTCTTTTCCTGGGCGGAAGCACTGACACCGAGCGCGGTGACGGCGAAGAGGGTGAAGAGCGGGGATTTCATAGTTCGGGGTGTGAGTGGCGGCTTCGAGGAATTCGAGAAAACAGCCGCGGCTTTTTTGCCGTCCGGCCGGCCCGGCATCAACCCAATAATCGCGTCGATCTTTGGTTCTGAATTGGCGCCCGCGCGCGGCCTCGGCCAAAATGCGCCTCTCATGCCCACGCCCGCTGCTTTCCTGATTCGTCCGGCCACCGAAGCCGATGTGCCCACGATTCTCGCGTTCATCCGCGCGCTCGCGGAATACGAAAAGCTCACCCATGAAGTCACCGCAACCCAGGCGCAACTCCGCAGCCAGCTCTTCCGCGAGCCCCGGCGCGCGGAAGTGCTGCTCGCTTGCGAAGGCGAGACCGCGGTCGGCTTCGCGCTGTTCTTCCACAACTTCTCCACGTTTCTCGCCCAGCCAGGTCTCTATCTCGAAGACGTTTTCGTGCTCCCCGAACATCGTGGCAAAGGTTACGGGCGGGCGTTGCTCATCCATCTGGCCAAGCTCGCGGTGAAGCGCGATTGCGGGCGCTTCGAATGGGCCGTTCTCGACTGGAACCAGCCCGCGATCGACTTCTACCGCAGCCTCGGCGCCGAGCCGCTGAGTGAATGGACCGGCCAGCGCGTGACCGGTCCGGCGCTCACCGCTCTAGCGGCGCGTCCGCTATTCTAACGGAGGGACACGCTCCGGCGTGTTCCCCAATCAGGGACGCGCGGGAGCGCGTCCCTCCGGTTACAGCCGCGGCGCGGCTGGCTTGACCGGCGCGGCGAAGCTCGGAGCGCCTTTGGTGTTCAGCTTGCGCTTGAAAACCTTGCCGCCGCACGTCGCGTAAAGCGTGTCGAATTGCGGCCCGCCGAAGACGAGGTTGCTGACCTTGCCGTTCGGTGTGGGCAGGATGCAATTCACGCGGCCGGCTTGATCGCAGACCTGGATGCCGAGCCGCGTCGCGACGTAAAGCCGGCCGGCGGCATCGACGTCGATTCCATCCGCGCCGGCGTCATCCGCGGTGTCCGGTTCGTGCAGCCAGAAGTAGGGCTGTTTGTGCGCGAGCGAACCGTCGGGCTGGATCTGAAAGCTGTAGATCCAGTGGCTGCGGGCGTCGGCGACGTAGAGCAGCGATTGATCGGGCGAAACGGTGATACCGTTCGCGCCTTTCAAGCCGGTATCGACGATCCGCTTCGTGCCGTCGGGCAGGATCAGCCAGACGTTGCTCGGCTGGCTGCTGTCGGCGGGCGGATTCGTGACGTAGATGCGCCCGCTTGGCAGGACCACGAGATCGTTGCCTTTGAATCCCTCGGCGATCACCGTGCCCCGACCCTGCTCGTCGTAAGCCATGATTTTCTCCTCCGCCGCGGCGACGCCGTAGAGCCGGCCATCGGCGCCGAAGGCCTGCCCGTTGCCCTTCTTCGTGTCGGCGATGAACTCCGCGATCTTGCCGTCCGCGCCGATCCGGTACGATTTGGAATTCGGCACATCGGTGAACGACACGACCCCCTGCGCATTGCTCGCCGCGCCTTCCGTGTATTTGCCGCCTTCCCAGACGAGCTGCCAGTCTTCACCCGGCAGCAGGATTTCACCGAGCATCCGATTCTGCGAAACGCCCGCCTTTACCGGTTCCGGCCAGCCCTTCCAAAGATAACGCATCGCGTCGGGGAAAAGGGCGCTGCCGTGTTTGCCGTTGTGCCCGCCTTCGCCCCAGACGTGCGTGTGTTCGTAACCCGCGAAAATCAGCGCGCGTTGCAGCGTCTGATTGGCCATCCACCAGTCGCCCGCGTAGATGTTGTTGTCGTTGCTGCCGTCCTGGAGGAAGACGCGGAGCGGCTTCGGCTCATACTTCCGGAGCAGCGTGTGATAACGGTCGCCGCCGCGCAGGCCGACGTAAGTGCCGACCACGCTGAAGACGCGCGAGAAGGCGTCCGGCCGCTCCCACGCCGCGGTGAACGCCGCAATCGCGCCGCTCGATGAACCGCCGATCGCGCGGTCGTTCCCGCTTTTGCTGAGCACGATCTTGCGCCCATCGGTCGTCGTCTTCTGCTCCACCGCGGGGAGCACTTCCTCGAGAATGAAGCGCGCGTAACCGTCGCCGAGTCCGTCGTATTCGTAACTGCGATTGAAACGATCCAGCGCGGCATTGCCATCGAGCGCCTGCACCACGCCGGGCCGGACGAAGACCCCGATCGTCACCGGCATCTCGCCCCGCGCGATGAGGTTATCGAAAACGACCGGCGCGTTCCACTGCACCCCGTCCTGATTGACGAACACGCACGCCGGCTTCGTCCCGTCGTATTGCTTCGGCACATAGATCGTCACCTCGCGCGTCGTGCCGGGGAATACTTTCGACTGCGTAAACTCGAACTTGATCAATTCGCCTTTGGGCACGCCGTCCTGCGGTTTGGAATCTGCGGTCAGCGGATACTCGGGTTCGGCCGCACCAAGCGGGACGGAGG
>JBBQIZ010000268.1:0-4954 GCA_038325425.1 Chthoniobacterales bacterium | reverse complement strand
TCTCTCGCGCCCGCACTCCGCATCGTCCTTTACGAAGGCACCGGCACCCAGCCTCTCGACGCGACCGATCGCTACGCCACGATCAGCTCCCTGCTCGAACGCGGCTACGCCGTCACCCGCAGCGCACCCGACCGCCCCGTTTCCCCCGCCGACAGCTCATCGCTCTTAGTGCTCGGACGCTTCGGCGGCCAGACGCCAGAAGTCGCAGAAAGCGATGTGCCGCTCCGCTTTCAAGACATCACGGCGCTTGCCCCCGCGCAGATCGGCGACGCCGTGGAAACCGTCCGCGCCGAGACCGGGACCGCGCGTCACGGCGAATGGAAACCGTGGTTCCCCGTCATCGACTACGACCGCTGCACGAACTGCATGCAGTGCCTTAGCTTCTGCCTCTTTGGCGTCTATGGCGTGGACGGCGACAAACGCATCCAAGTCCAGAACAACGACAACTGCAAAACCAACTGCCCCGCCTGCTCCCGCGTTTGCCCCGAGGCTGCGATCATGTTCCCGAAATACAAATCGGGTCCGATCAATGGCGACCTCGTCAGCGACGCCGACCTGCAGAAGGAAAAGATGAAAGTGGACATCAGCGCCCTGCTCGGCGGCGACGTCTATGACATGCTCCGCCTGCGCAGCGAGAAAGCGAAGAGCCGCTTCAGCAAAGAGCGCGATTCCGACAAAGCGCTCAGCGAACGCCAGAAGTGCCTCATCAAACTCGCCGCCGCCGGCGACATCCCGCCCGAAGTCCTGATGTCGCTCCCCTCGCCCGAAGAGATCGCCCGTCGCGCCGCAGAAGCCGCCGCCAAAGCCCAGGCCGCCCTCGCCGCGCAGCCGCGGTAGGGCGCGCCGTCATGCGCCTGCCCGTCATCCGCGGCCTCATCCGGCGCCGGATACTGGTCAATTTCCGCGCCGACCCGGACGCGGTGCAGCGGCTCCTGCCCACGCCCTTTCGCCCCAAGCTGCACGCCGGTCACGCCATCGTCGGCGTGTGCCTGATCCGGTTGGAACAGATTCGACCCGCAGGCCTGCCGGCCTTTCTTGGCATCGCCAGCGAAAACGCCGCGCATCGCATCGCCGTCGTTTGGGAAGACGAAGCCGGCCCAGCCCAAGAAGGCGTCTTCATCCCGCGGCGCGACACCGGCTCGCGGCTCAATCACCTGGCCGGCGGTCGCGTCTTCCCCGGCGAGCATCACTTCGCGAATTTCGCCGTCACCGATCACGAAGGCACGATCGACTTCGCGATGCGCTCCGAGGATGGCCGCGTCGCCGTCGGACTCCGCGGCCGCGAGTCCGCCGCGTGGCCAGCTACGTCCTGCTTCGCATCCCTCACGGAATCCTCCCGCTTTTTTGAGGCCGGCAGCCTCGGCTATTCCGTCACCCGCGACCCCTCCCGGCTCGATGGCCTGCGCCTGGCCGCGCAGCACTGGCAGGTGCATCCGCTGGCCGTCGAGCAAATCGAATCCAGCTACTTCGCCGACGCCGCCCTATTCCCACCTGGCTCGATCGAGTTCGACCACGCCCTGATCATGCGCGACATCCCGCACGAATGGCACGGCGCCGCCGATCTGCGCTGCGCATCGGCCAGCGTTGCCTGCGAATGAAGCCTGACCCCGGCACTCTGGATTGGTCGAACATCGCCCGCCAACCGCCTCGGGGCGGGCAGCCCACCTTTCCGCACTGGTGGAATCCGCGGCAGGCGGGTTATCTCCGCACGATGCTCTGTCTCCGTTTCCCCCTCTTCCTGCTCCTGGCGCTCGTCTCGCTCGCCACCGGCGCGCCCATCCCGGCCAAGGACCGCATCGTCGTCCTGATCAGCGTCGATGGTTTCCCCGCGTGGATTTGGAAGGACCCGCATCTGGTGATCCCGAATCTGCGCCAACTGGCGGCGGAGGGGGCGGTGGCGGAAAGGATGACGGTGTCAAATCCTTCGATCACCTGGATCAACCACACGACGCTTGTGACCGGGGTGAATCCACAGAAGCACGGGGTGCTTTTCAATGGGTTGCTGGTGCGCAACGGCCCGACGATGCCGCCGGCGATCGAGCAGTGGCGCGATAAGGCAGATCTGGTGCGGGTGCCCACGGTCTATGACGCAGCGTTCCAGGCGGGGCTGAAGACGGCGCAGGTGGATTGGGTGGCGATCCTGAACTCGGGGACGATCACGCATGAATTCCTGGAGATCCCGAAGCCGGGCGGGGCGATCGAGCAGGAGATGATCGCGGCGGGGTTGGTGAGCACGGATGACATCCGCAACTGGACGAAGGGGCGGAGCATCGTCTGGCGCGACGCGGTCTGGACGAAGGCGGCGACGCACATGATCGAGAAGCATCAGCCGAACCTGCTGCTCTACCACCTGCTGACGACGGACGCGGTGAACCATCAGAACGGTCCCGGGAGTTTCGCGAGCTACGCGGCTTATGCCTATGCCGACCGGCTGATTGGCGACCTGCTCGCTTCGCTGGAGCGGGCCGGTTTGCGCGACCGCGCGACAATCCTCGTGGCGACCGATCACGGCTTCAAGAAGGTGCAGAAGGTCATTCATACGAATGTCGCGCTGCGCGATGCGGGCTACATCCGGCTCAAGGACAAGCAGGTCGAGAGCTGCGACGCCTACGTCATGCCGCAGGGCGGGCTGGGCTTTGTCTATGTCACGGATCCGGCCAGGCGCGCGGAATTGTTGCCGAAGCTCAAGCTGCTCTGCGCGGGACTGGAGGGCGTGAAGGAAGTGATCGATGGCAATGACGGGCCGAAGCTCGGCATGCCCACGCCGGCGGAAAATCAAGGCATGGGCGATCTCGTGCTCTACGCGAAGGATGGCTACGCCTTCTACCAGGGGCTGGAAGGCGCGGAGGTGATCCGCGAGTCAAAGGGGTATTTGGGCACGCACGGCTATCGGAATAACGATCCGGAGCTGGATGGCGTTTTCATCGCCTCGGGCTATGGAATCAAGAAGGGCGCGAAGCTGGAGCGCGTCTCGAATCTCGATGTCGCGCCGACCGTGGCGGCGCTACTCGGGGTGCCGTTGCCGGAGGTGGAGGGCCGGGTGGTGCAGGAATTTCTGGACTGAAGCGCGACTGTGAGCGGCGGGGCGGGTTCGATGGGGAACTTCCCATCCTCCCCATGAAAATCTCCGCTCTCGTCACTTCACTTTTTCTTTCCGCCACTGCCCTGCACGCCGCTGATCCCGGTCCGGCGACGCTCCTGGCCACCCGCGGCACGCTGCTCTACAGCGATGACCTTCAGCAGGCGCCCGACGGCAAGGCGTGGCGGGCGCCGAAGGGCCAGTGGGAGGTGAAGGACGGCGCGCTGCGCGGGGCGGAAATCGCTGAGGACAAACATGGCGCGGTGACGCGGCACCCGCTGGCCTTCGGCGATGCGGTGATCCAGTTCGACGTGAAGCTTGACGGCTGCCGGGGCACTTCGCTGAGCATCAACGACGCGAAGGAGCATCTCGCGCGGGTGTCGCTGAATCCGAAGGGATTCACGGTGCAGAAAGATGATCACGACCACGCCGGGCCGGATCAGCGGGTGCTCTTCGGCAAGCGCGACGTCGAGCTAAAGACGGGCGAGTGGCACACCGTGGTGGTGGAATTTGTCGGCACCACGATGCTCGTGACCGTCGATGGCGCGCACGCGACTTTCGGCGACGACGCGCTGATTGCCGCGGCCAAGGCGAATCTTGGTTTCACGGTGGCGGGGCAGTCCGCGGCGTTCCGCAACCTGCGAGTGTGGGCGGCGACGCCGAATGCGGACTGGGCGAAGACCAAAGCGACGCTGGCCGCGACGAAGTAGCTCTTCGCTGGTGCTGCGGCGCGCGGATCTTTAGCGCCGCGTGCGGAAGTGCTCGGGGACGAATTCGAGGTCGCTCGCTTCCTTCACCGCGAGGCCGATCTGGAAGTCCATGATCTCGGCGGCAACGGGGTTCTGGTATCCGTCGAGGCATTGCTGGACGGCTTCGAGCGGCGTTTTGCCAGCGACCTTGACCAGTCGGTAGATTTTCACCGCGAGCGCTTCGGCGGCGCCGGGCGTGATCAGGAGCGGCATCATGGGTTCGAGCGTGGCGCGGTCGCTGTCGGAGAATTCGAGGCCCTGTCTTTTGCAGAGCGCGCGGAGGAGCGCGAAGCCTTCGGCGGCGGTGCTGGTGGGAAAGATCGGAATTTTCACGTCCACGCGGCCCGGGCGCTTGAGATCGACTTCGATGAGGTCCGGGCGGCTCGAGGCGAGCACCCAGATGATGCGGCCGCGGTTCTCGGGGCGGCTCATCTCGGCGGCCATCATGGAGTAGATGCGGCCGGAGAGGCCGCTGTCATTGGAGCCGCTGTCGCGTTTGCCGAGCGCCTGGTCAGCTTCGTCGATGAAGACGAAACACCGCGTGAGCGCCTGGAGCAGGCGGAAGATTTTTTCGAGATTGCCCTCGGTCGAGCCGACCCATTTGTCGCGGAAGTTTTTGATCTTCACCACGGGCACGCCCGCTTCGCCGGCGAGGCATTCGACCATGTAGGTCTTGCCCGTGCCGACGGGCCCGCAAATGAGATAGCCCATGGGCAGCGCGCGCAGATCGCCCTGCCGCCAGAGCGCGATGTCCTGCCGCAGCCACGTCTTGAGCTTCTCCTGCCCATGCAGGTCGTCGAGGGTGCGTTTGCTTTCGATGAACTCGATCAGGCCCGCGCAGTCGTCTTCCACGAGCTGCTTTTTGAGCTTCACGAGATCGGCGGGCTGGAGCGCTTCCTCACGGTATTCCTTGAGCTTGAGCAGGCTGTCGATGGCATTCTGCGTCGCGCCGGTGAGCTGTGCGGCGAGGTTGGCGGTTTCGCCCTTGAACTGCTCCAGCGCCTTCGGATAACGCGCTGCGGAGTGTTCGACGGACTCCGCGATCTCGGCGGTCAGCGGCAGCGGGACCTTGATCTTGGCGACGCGCGGATTGTTCACGAGCAACGGGTGGAGGTCGTTGATGTTC
>JBBQIZ010000267.1:0-4965 GCA_038325425.1 Chthoniobacterales bacterium | reverse complement strand
CCGCTTCCGGCTTTGACCCAGCCGACAGCCGCCCGAGCGCCTCGGCGATCGAGCGCGATTTCGGCACGTCGCCTTTGCCTGCGGGCCAGCCTTCGCGCTGGCGGGCACGGTCGCCGTCGGTCGCCTCGGTCTGGTCGTGAAAGAGGACGTGCTGCGTCGGAAATGGCAGATCGATGCCGCTGGCGAGCAGCTTGTTATTGATCGCCTCGAGCACGGCATCGCGGGAATGCAGCAGTTCCTTGCGGCGCGGCGGTTCGATCCACCAGCGAACGCGCAAATTCACCGAGGAACCGCCAAATTCATACACCAACACCTCAGGCGCGGGCTCGGCGATGACGCCTTCGACATCGCGGAGCGCTTCGAGAATCAGCGCACGGGCGCGGGCAATGTCGTCGCCAAAGCCGATGCCGACATCGTATTCCACGCGGCGCTGGTCGAAGGCCGTGTTCACGATCACCGGGTTGGTGAAAAGCTCGCCATTCGGGATGACGATGCGGCGTCCATCGTAAGTGCGGATCATCGTCGCGCGCGTTTCGACGCTGATCACTTCGCCCTCGTACTCGCCCATTTTGATCTGGTCGCCGATGCGGAAGGGCTCGTTCCAAAGCAGCAGGACGCCGGCGAGGAAGTTTTGCAGGATATCGCGAAAGGCAAAGCCGATGGCCACCGAGGAGAGGCCGAGGAATTCGACCAGTTGCGCGGGCTTGAAGGTCGGCAGCGCGATGACGAGGGCGATCAGCAGCCCGAGAAAAACAATGACGCCCTGCGCCATCCGGCCGAGGACGAGGCCGACGTTTTGGTGCCGTTTGCGACGCGCGCTCACCCGACGGATGCCCGAGCGGAAACCCATCGCGACGAAGTAGAAGATGAAGAACACCGCGAGCGCCAGGACGAGGTAAGGCAGGCGCTCGAGAAACCCGTTCCACATCTCCTGGACGCCGCGCAACGCTTCGCTGGAATCGAATTTCATAGGGACAATACGTGCGGCGGCCCGGGATTGGTTCCGCGTTGTCCTTCGACCTTAGACTTACACGCCGCGAGGACGCGAGCAGTGCTGGAGGTGGCGGCGCTCCACTTCCGCAATCGACCGCCCATTGCGGATCGACGAAAAAAAACGCGGCACCGACCCGATCGCGAGAGGAGCAGCGGGAAGAGCGAGAGCAGGCTGTAATAGGTGATCGCCGCGGACCAACTCGCGTTGTTCTCCTTGGAAAAGCTCTGGGCAGACAACTTCACGACCGCCACGCGAGCGCGCGCTCCGCCGCAGTCAGAAAGGCGGCGAGCAAGGCGCGGGGATTCCTCAATTGCGAGCGCGTCGAGCCGGCGGGCTGAGTTGCTGGCGGAGGAAAGCGGTGATGCGAGGGAAGGCCACGAGCCGCCATTCGTCGCCATCCCTGCGGGCCCGCAAGACGTGAAAGGCGTCTTCATTCGGTCGGCGGCGGCCGGCCTGACGGAGCTGGTAAATCACATAGGCCAGGCCGCGCGCTTCGGTGATGGCATGGATGTCGATGGAGATGCGGCCGGTGCCCGTGGTTTCGGGATCGCTGCGCAACGGATCGAGCCCGCTGTGGTAGCGCAGCCAAAAATCGCGCGGTGAAAAGGCGCGCAGCGTCTTGAGATCGCCGACCTCTCGCTTGCGCCAGTAGTCGCCCCAAAAGCCGCTCCATTGGCGCTCCGCAAGCTGGATCAAAATGCGGCGCTGCTCGTCGTAGGACTGGTAATCGAGACGCTCGCGAAACTTCACCGGCCGCCCCGAGTAGTCCCACGAGGCATACTCCTTTGTGAGTTGGCGCAGCGCGGCTTGATCGGCGGACGTCAGAGCCGGTGCCGCGCTGGCGGAAAGCGCAACGAGCGCGAGAGCAAGAGAGAGCAAAGTTTTCATAGCGTGAGTGCGAAGTCCCCACCTCGCGGTGGAGTAACACCCTCGCTTGTATCGGAAGGCGCGGCTCCCGGCTACTACGCACCCGTCTTCCGCCGTGGCCAGCGCGAGTGCGCGCACAACGTGGCGAACGCAATTCACCGACGCGTGTCTTGCGCGCATGCGCGCCATGTCTCCTCTGGTAGGCGATGTGCAGGTGATTGACGAGCAAAGGCACGTTGGCGACGGCCGCGAAGAGAAGAGGTCGCCCCCGAAGAACTGCAACGCCGCTGGAACGCGATGGTTGCCAAGCCGAGTTGACGTCGCCCCGCGGGATTCGGCGCGCCTCAAGACTCGGTCAGAACCGTTTGCATCTGCTGCGCGAACTTCGGTCCGACGGCGTGCGCTTCGTGTTTGAAATAGATGAAAGCGTCGGACCAGCGCGACCGCTGTTCCTCGATCCACCGCGCCCGCTGCCCGATTTGCTTCGGCGTGTAATCTTCCCGGCGCAGCCGGAGATAACCGAAACCCGCCGTCGCCACGGACGGTGTTATCAAAGTTTCGCTCTCGCCGATACACAACGCCGCATTGCGATCGCGGAGACAGCCAAAGACTTCCTCATCAAACCACGACTCGTGCCGAAACTCGAAGGCCGCGCGCATGCCCGACGGCAGTTCGTCGAGGAACGCGCCCAGCAAGGCCGCGTCCTTTTTGAAGGTCGGCGGAAGCTGAAAAAGCACCGCCCCGAGTTTCTCGCCGAGCGGTGAGATCGCTCCCCCAAAATAGCCGAGCGTCTCCGCGCAGCCGCGGAGCTTCGCAAAATGCGTCACCTTTTGCGGCGCTTTAAAGCTGAACCGGAACCGCGCCGGAGTCGCGGCAGCCCATGAGTCGATCGTCTTCCGACTCGGAATCGAGCGGAACGAATAGTTGCTTTCCGTGCTCGCGAATCGTCCCGCGTAAAACGGCAGCATCCGCGGCTTCGAGATCTTCGCCGGGTAGAAACTTCCCTTCCACTCGGGATATTGAAAGCCGGAGGTGCCGATCCAGAAATTCGTCATGAAACACAAATCGCCGGGGAGCGCATCGTCGCGCCTATCCCGGGCGCTGCGGAATGAGGCAGGGCCGGAGCCGAGCGCGCGGACGGAGCGCCCGCAAGCGATCCTTGCGGGCGTTTTCTTTTTTCGAATCTCCCCTCTCCCACGCCGCTTGCATGATTACTTCGGCGGGAAGCCGACCAAACCCGACCGGTATCATTCGACCGAGCCTTTGAAGCCTTGCGCGCGCGACGTCAGCGGCAGGGCGATGGCGCAGAGAAGAATGAGCATCATTTCTAGAATGCCCGAGCATACCACTCCGCGTTTCCGGAAAGCAGCCATTCTCGGCCGTCGGATTGAATGCCTTCGCCGACCGCTAAAGCGTCAACCGGCCTTCGTCGAGATCGATGAATTCGAACATCGTCTGCACGGCACCCGGCGGCAGCCCGATTTCCGCCAGTCGCTCATTCAGCCGCTGCGTGCCGGCATCGCGCCAGCCACGCTTCATCATGAAGGCATTCCACACCTCGATCTCCTCCTCGCTCGGCTGACGGCCATGCGCGAAAGCCCAGGCCAGCAGTTCTTCATCCGACTTGTCGCCCTTCAGCGTTTCCGCTTCCAGCGCCGTATAATCGACCCCAAGAAAAGTGCCGCACCGCCAGTCGAAGCCGCCCTTCACAAAACCGCGCATCGGCTGCCAGCCTTCGGGCAGCTTCCCCGCCGCCGCGAGCCGGATCTTGTCCAGCATCCGGCCGAAATAGACGACCTCGTTGACTTGATCGGAGGGACTGCGCAGTCCGGGAATGAGCGTGGGAAATGGAAGAGCCATGCGCCGAGCAAAACATCTCACGCGCGCCGCGGCAAGCGAGCCGACGCCGACGGCAATTCGACCCATGATGGACGAGGAAAGCAAACCCGCCGCCGCTGGGAGACGTCCTCGGGCGCTCTCGCCGAAGCCCGGCCATCGCTGATCCCACCCGCAACAGGCCCGGAGATCATCATCGTTTCAGGCTGGTTCGCGCCCCGATTTTCCCGAAAGTGCCGGTCATGCGTCTGTCCCCCACTTCGCTCCGCCTCGTCCTCGGTCTCGCGTTGCCGATTCTCTCCCACGCCGAACCGCTTCCCGGTACCCAACCGCTTGAAAATCCCGGCGACCTTTCCGCGCAAATGGTCGCGGGCATCGGGCGCTACCTCGACCGCGAAATCGCCCGCGCCGCCGACGAGCGGTTGCAGCGCTGGAAGACGCGCGACGCCGGACAGACCGATTCCCATCGTCAACTCCTGCGCACCCGGCTCGGGATGAGCGATCCGACGGTGAGCGGCGGCCTGGAAGTCATCCAACCGCTCGGCGCGCCGGTGGTCGAAAGTCGCGAAGCCGGCTATCGCGCGCTGCGCGTGCGCTGGCCGGTGTTCGAGGCCGTGTGGGGCGAAGGGCTGCTCCTCCAGCCGCTCGGCGAATCGAGGGCCACGATCATCGCCATTCCCGACGCGGACCAGACGCCTGAGCAAATCGCCGGCCTCGTGCCCGACCTCCCCTTGAACGCGCAATTCGCCCGGCGGCTTGCCGAGCAAGGCTGCACCGTGCTTGTGCCCGTGCTTGTCGATCGCCGCGCCATCTGGTCCGGCACGCCGTTGCTCGACCGCTGGACGAACCTGCCGCATCGCGAGTGGATTTACCGTCAGGCGTTCGAAGTCGGCCGCACGCTTCTCGGGTATGAAGTGCAGAAAATTCTCCGCGCGCTCGACATTCTCGGCGTGTCCGATGCGACCGCGTGCGGCGTCGCCGGCTTCAGCGAGGGCGGGCGCATCGCGCTGCACGCCGCCGCGCTCGATCCGCGCATCGATGCCACGCTCATTCGCGGATACTTCGGATCACATCGAAAACTCTGGACCGAGCCCATCGACCGCAACCTCTTCCGCTACCAGCGCGACTTCGGCGATGCGGAACTCGCCGCGCTGATCGCGCCGCGACCGGTTGTCGTCGAGCACACCGAGGTCGCGGCTTTTACGAGCCCGCCGCCGGCCGCGAAAGGCCAGCGCCAGGTCGCCGCGCCCGGCGCGATCCGCACGCTG
>JBBQIZ010000266.1:0-4992 GCA_038325425.1 Chthoniobacterales bacterium | reverse complement strand
AGCGTGGAGGAAATCCGCATGACCTGCGCGTGCAATGCCGCGGCGCGGTCGAGTTGGCGCGCAACCGCCGCTTCATAGAGCTCGACGTAGAGCCGCGGGCACAGGTTCGCGCCGCCGCACACGCCGCCGTGGCCGCCGAGCAGGACGGATTCGGCGAGCAATTCCTCCGGCCCGACGAGCAGCGACCACTCCGGCCGCTCCGGCAGCAGACCGATGAGCTGGTGGAAGTAGATCATGTTCGCCGAGCTGTCCTTCAGCCCGATCACGTTGGGCAGTTGCATTGCTTGGCGCACCGTCTCGACCTCGAAGATCGTCTTGGTATGCGTCGGCATGTTGTAGAGGAAGAGCGGCAGCGGCAGTTCGGGCGCGAGGTGCTGCACGTATTCGAGCAGCTCCGGCTGGCTGTTTGGAAAGTAATACGGCGGCGCGAGGACCAGCGCCTGCGCGCCGGCTTCCGCCGCGAAACGCGCGACATTCACCGCCTCGACAAAAGCCGTGTCGGTGATGCCCACGAGCACCGGCACACGCCCGCCGACGAGCTGGCAGGTGCGCTCGATCATCTCGCGGCGCAGGCGGTAACTGAGGCCCGGCGCTTCGCCCGTGGTCCCGAGCACGAAGAGCCCATGCACGCCGCCCGCGAGTATGTGCTCGATCAGTTTTTCCAGGCCGGCGACGTCGAGTTCGTCGCGGGAGCGGAGCGGGGTGACGATCGGCGGGATGATGCCGCGGAGGAGAAGATTCATGGTGCGAGCGCGGGCGGCAATTCCTGGAGCCACGCGAGTTGAAGACGTAGTGATTCTTGCTGGAGATGAGTTGCACGCAACTTCACATCGTAGTCCGCCGCCGGCCCGTCCTGACCTGTGAGAAAGCTGCCCGTCTCGATCCGCACGATCTTCATCCCGATGGAATTTGTGAACGCCGACTCGAGGCCCAGGCCGGCTGCGGCGAGTGAGACCAAGGTGAGAAGGATGAAGAAGAGCGGGTGGGTTTTCATGCGGAGTGAAAGATGGATGAAAAATTTTGTGATCCATTCCGCGCGCCTGCTCGCCGGTCGAAGAGGGAGGAATCTGGTGATCCGCATGCGGGTTTAGATTCGCGTCGTTCGGTGAGTGGCGGAGCGATTTGACCTCACAGAAACGGGCTCAACGCGGCGGAAGCGCGGCGCGCCAGCCGGCGTGGAGTTGCTGCGCGAGTTCCGTGATCACCGCTTGCTGCGCGGGGTCGCTGGCGAGGTTCACGTTTTCCTGCGGATCACTTTCCTCGTCGTAAAGTTCGGTGCCGACGCTTTCCTTTTTCGCGTTCGTCCATTCGGTGTAGCGCCAGCGGTCGGTGCGCACGCTGCAGCCCATAAAGCGGTCTTTGCCAGGGCGCAGATACTGGCTGAACGCGGCTTTCTTCCACGGCTGCGCGGGGTCGGTGAGGAGCGGCGCGAAGCTCGTGCCTTCGAGATGAGGCGGGAGCGGCAGGCCGGCGATTCCGGCGATCGTCGGAAAAAGGTCCACGAGCTCGACGAGCGCGCGCGATCTTTGTCCGGCGGTCTTCTGCCCCGGCACGCTGACGATGAGCGGCGCACGGGTGCCGAGCTCGAAGTTGGTCATCTTGGTGAAGAGGCCATTTTCGCCGAGGTGGTAGCCGTGGTCGCCCCAGAGCACGACGATGGTGCTCTCGCGCAGGCCGAGGCGGTCGAGTTCGTCGAGCACGCGGCCGACTTGCGCGTCCATGAAGCTGACGCACGCGCGATAGCCGCGGATGAGGTGGCGCGCGGTTTCGTCGGGGATGCGGCCGGTCGCGGAAATGCCGCCGTAGGTGCGCAGCTCGTATTCGTTGTGCAGCGCGGGCGCGGGCACATTTTGCGGAGGCGCGTAGTTGTCCGGCAGCTTGGTCGTCTCCGCCGGATACAGATCCCAGTACTTTTGCGGGCAGGTGAAGGGTAGGTGCGGCTTGACGAAACCGACGGCGAGGAAAAATGGCTGCCCCTTCAGCCGGCGCAAAGACTCGATGGCTTTCAGCGCCGTCTGTCCGTCGGGATAAACGTCGTCACTTTCGTCCGCCGCCTCGAACGGCGGGCCGCGGACGATCCGCGGGCGCTCGCCCTCGGGCAGTTTTTTCAGGCGCTTGATGAACTCGTCCGACTCCCTGGTGAACCACTGCCGATACGGCGTGCCGTGATACCACGAGGGCTCGCTCCACGACTGAGGATCGTCGCCCGGCTCGGTCGCGCTGTGATGGAAAACTTTTCCCAGCGAAGCCGCATGCCAGCCGTGATTCTTAAAGTGCTGCGGCAGCGTCACCACGTCCGGCATCTGCGGGCGCAGAAACGTGTTGTTCGCCATTACGCGCGTGGTCTCCGGTCGGCAGCCGCTGAGCACGCTGGCGCGCGACGGATTGCAAACCGCCTGCTGGCAGTAGGCGTGCTCGAAGACCATCCCGCGCGCGGCGAGTCGGTCGATATTCGGCGACTGCGTGTGCCGCGCGCCATAGCAGCCGAGATCTGGCCGAAGATCATCGGCGATGATGAAGAGGACGTTAAGTTTTTGCTCCGCCGCCGAGAGGTGCATCGGGGTGACTAACGTGAGGAGAACGAAGAAGGCGAAGGCGGGCGGTCTCATATTGGCAAAGTGACTTCCAGGTAGATGACCCGGACGCGCGCTCCTTTGGTCAATTTCACTTCGATCCGATTCGTTCCCGCGATCGCTGTGGCGGCGGGAAAGAGGAAGCATTGAAACTCCTCGGGTTCGCCGAGAAACGCGGTGTACGGGTGCGGGAGCGGCTGCGCGACAAATGCGGTCTTCGGGAGCGCGACGTCATTGAACCGGACCTCGATCTCGCGGTCGGCGATCACTCCATCCGAGCGGAGCCGGAGCAGGCCAGCGCGCTGGTGCTGCGGTGTGGGAGCCATCTCGAGGTGGAAAGTGTGCGGCTCACCGCGGGCCAGCACCGCGGGTAATGGCTGCGCACCGAGAACCGCCTCCCGGCGCGCGGCGGTGAGGAAATAGGATTGCGGCTGGCGCGCGAGAAAGTGGCGATCCTTGAGCTTCGGCAAGACATGAAAGGGCGGCTCATTGAAGGGCCCGAGCCGCGGCGAGGTATGCGCGCGGTAATACGGAAAATTAAACAGGCTCACGCCGGCCGCGCCCTGGGCGTAGGCGAGCTGCGCGGTCGTCTGGAACTGCTCGTCGGTCGTGCGCAAGTAAGGCTGCGTGCCGCTGCCCGCGAAAGCTTTGCCCGTCAGCGTCGTGTGCGTCATTTCCACAAAGACAGGCGTGTTGGGGATGAGCTTCTTTGCGCGCCGCACGCTGTCGTCTTGCAGCGTGAAATAGGACCACGAAAGCGTGACGCGATCCACGCCCGCCGCGACGAGGGCGGGCAGGTCAAGACCCTGTTCTTCGTGCAGGTCAAGCTGCGCCGGCACGCGGATGCAGAGCGTCCGGCGCGGGCCGGCGTGCGGCGTGCGGTCGAGCGCTTCGCGAACGCGTTTTACAAAATCCGTGGTGATGGCGCGGCGCTGCTCGAGAGTCGCGCCAACCCGCGGAAAGCGCCGCCAGTGCCGCAGGAAATCCAGCTCCAGCCCGGCGATGGCGTAGCCTTCACAAAGCTCGCGAATCAGCGCGGCCTTGTGCTCGCGCACCTCCGGGATCGTCCAGTCGAACACGCCGTGATCCCAATCCGCGGGATCAGGCCCGAGGCGATAGAGCGCGTAGTTTTCCCAGAAATGGCGCGACATGTCCGGCGTGGGCCGGCCGTCTTTCAACGCCTGCGCGAGACCGCGCACATGGTGCGCGTCATTGAGCCGATAGGAGACAAACGGCTGCACGCCGATGCGCCCGCAGTGCTCGACGAGCGTCTGCACCATGTCGCCGCCCGCGAGGAGGTAGCGCGCGATGGGCGATTGCTTGGTCACGCCATGCTCGCCGAGGAATTTTACATAATGATCCGCAGGCGAATAAACGCGCGACTGCCACCACGGAATCCAGCCGAGCCCCGGCTGGAGCAAATGCACATCAGCCCCGCGCGCCTCCGAGATCGAGGCGCGCAAATGCTCATCGGTAAAGCCGTCCCGCGGAGCGCGAAACGGGCTGGCGCACGAGAGAATGTTTGTCGTGTCGTTGCCGTAGAGCACCAGCGTTTCCTGGCGCGCATCGTCGGCGCGCGCGTCGTTCTTCGCCGGTCGTAGCATGAGCGGAGAGAGCGCAGCAGCTCGGAGAAAGCGGCGGCGGGTCATGCTTCCGAAGATCGTTGCTGCCATGCGCGCGGTCGGTGGATTCAGGGATTGGGGGTGGCGGGCCATTCGCCATTCACGAGCGGCCGCGGGGTGATCTGGGCCGGGTCGACGACGGCGTGTTTCACGAGCTGGCGCTTCCAGGTGTAGGTGAGGTGCACGAGGCCGTCGCTCGTCTGGATGATCGCCGGGTAGCTGTATTCGCCCTTCTCGCTTTCGAGCACCGCCGCGGCCTGCCAAGTGCGTCCGTCCTTGGAAATAGCGAGGTTCAGCGGCGAACGGCCCTTCGGCGTGTGGTTGTAGATCAGCAGGTGGCGGCCGTCGCGGAGCGTCACGGCATCGGTGCCGGAGTTGGGATTGGGTAACGTGCCGAGCTTCATGTCGCCCCAGGTTTTGCCGGAGTCATTCGAGGTGATCTCGAAGACCTTGCCCTGCCGGGTGCGGCCGAGCGCGAGCAGCTTGTTTTCTCCGAGAAAAAGGAGGCTCGGCTGGATGGCGCTGATCGCCACGCCGTCGTTGAGTGGCTTCGTGGCGGTCCACGTCTTGCCGCCGTCGGTGCTGCGCTCGATATGTACCGTCCACTTGCTCGGATTCTCCGCTGTTTCGTTGCTCGTTGGGCTGAGGATGTCGCCGTTGGCGAGCTGCACGGGTTTGTTTTTGATCGGGCCGAGGATGCCGTCGGGCAGACGCCGCGCGGCGCTCCAATTCTTGCCGCCATCGTCGCTCGTGCGCACCTCGCCCCACCACAGACGGGGATCGGGGCCGACCTTGTA
>JBBQIZ010000265.1:0-4998 GCA_038325425.1 Chthoniobacterales bacterium | reverse complement strand
AGGCGTTTCATGGGAGGGGAGGCGATGAGTGGCGACGAGGCAGGCAGACAACCGCAGGATGATACGTTTCTCAGTCCGTATGACATGCCCGAAAACCACGACCGCCTATCGCCAAAGCACATGCGGCAGGCGCCGCGCGCTTCAGACGATGCGCTCCGCCGTCTGGATGCCAGGGATGACGCTGAAATGTTTGTCGTAGGTGAGCACGACCGCGCCGATCCGCCGCGCGCAGCAGCCGATCACGATGTCCGTGAGCGGGATGTTCTGCCCGGCGCGGGAGAGCTTCCACGCGGTGAGTTCGACATCGGCCCAGAGCGCGTTGTCCGTGGGGACATAAAGCATCACATCCCAGCGGGCCTGAAATTTCTTCACCAAGCCCGGCTCCCGCAGCCCACGCGCGACTTCGCAGCGGACGATGCCGCAGGTGGCGACATCGCGGACGAGCGCGATCGACTGCAACTCGCGCATCGGATCGCGCCCCTGGCGCATGCCGGTGATATACCAGCAGCTATCGATCAGCACGGGGCTCGGGCTCATTTTTTGGGTGGTTCCTCGGCGGCACGGGCGGTTTCCTCGTCCTCGACGACAGACTCGTCGAAGGCGTTCCTCCACTGATCCGGCGTGAGCCCGATGTCTTCCGCGAGCAAATCGCGCAACCTGTTTCTCCTGTCGATTTCAGTCAAAGCGTAGTGGATGGCTTCCGTTTTGGTTTTAGCTCCGGTGGCTTCTCGAACGCGTTCGAGAAGATCGTCGTCGATGTTCAAGGTCAGCTTCATGGGGTGTAATAAATACATACCCAATACATACTTCAACCATTATTTCGCATTTTTCGGAGTATTTGATCCGGCTCAGAGAATAATCTGGTTTTCGGGCGATCCGCGCGGGTTGTCTGCACGGTCATGCTCGCTCCGTCCCACGCGCTTTCCGAAACCCACCTCGTCGGCCCTGATACCCAGGAATGGAAAGTGCGCGCCACGGAATGCCCGGCGCTGGCGGCGCACCACATCGCGCATGTGGGCTTGGCCGATGCGTCCGCGCCTTATGAAATGGTGCGCCTGGACCTGAGCGGGACCTATCTGCTCTCGTGTTCCGCCGGGCGCGGCCAGATCCTGCTCGATGGCCGCTGGCAGAACTGCCGCGCCGGCTGGGCCTGCCTCGCGCCGCCGCATGCGCTGCTCGCCTTTCGCGCCGGGAAAGGTGCGCGCTGGGAATTTACCTGGGTCCGTTATCAGCAACCGCCCGACCAAAAGCCGGTCATCTCGTCCTCGTCGCCCGCGCTCGCGCGCTTCGACCCGCGCCCGATCAGGTCGGCGGTGCAGGGGCTGTACGACGAGATGCAAAGCCAGACCGCTCCGATGGCCGTGCCGCATTGGGTCGAATTGATTCACACCTATGTGCTCCGTTTTGCCCGCCCGTGGCAGACCGACGATCGACTCGGCCATTTGTGGGAACACGTCGCCACCCGTCTCGGCGAACCGTGGTCGCTTGATCTGCTCGCCCGCCGCTGCCACCTGAGCACCGAGCACTTGCGCCGCCTCTGCCGCCGCGAACTCGGCCGCAGCCCCATGCACCACGTCATCTTTCTGCGCATGCAACACGCGGCGAAGCTCCTCGCGAAGAGCAACGACAAGGTCGAAACCATCGCCAACGAAGTCGGCTACGCCAACCCCTTCGTCTTCTCGACCACCTTCAAGAAATGGGTCGGCTGGCGCCCGAGCGAATACCGCGCACGGCGCGGATAGCTGGCCCCAAGGGCAGCGCACCGATCACGTCGGCAGCCTGACGGAAAAGACGGTGCCCTTCTCCGCATCCGACGCCGCCGCGATCTCCCCGCCATGCGCGTGGACGATCGCTTGCGCAATCGCCAGGCCGAGGCCGCTGTGACCGCTGGCGGTGCGGGCTTTGTCCGCGCGGTGGAAGCGTTCGAAAAGGTGCGGCAGATCGCCGGCGGGAATCGCGGGGCCGGTATTGCGGACGATGAGCGTCGCGAAGCCGTCGGCGCGTTGGGTTGTCACCTGGATCTCGCCGCCCTCGTGGTTGTAGTCGATGGCGTTGCCCAGCAGGTTGGCGACGACTTGCGCGAGACGTTCCGCGTCGCCGCGGCAAGGCGTGGGCGGGAGATCGGCGTGGATGCTGAGGCGGCGGGCAGTGGCCAGCGGGCGGAGGAGTTCGACACCATCGGCCGCGATTTTCGCGAGATCGCAATCGCATGTAGGGCAGGAACGTGGAGTGCCTTACCTTAATAATCGATGAAGCTCGCGCGGAAAAAATTTTGGGGGTCGAAGACGCCGCGTGCTTCACGTTCCCTTAAGGTTTACACGGGCAGGCTGTACCCATGAAATTTCGACCCTTCCCACGCACCGTCGGCAGCTTTCTCCTGTCGCCCATTTTGGCCGCGGCCGCTCTCGGCCACGATTCCACGACGGGGGAGGAGCATATGCACTACGACTGGTCGGTGAAGCCGCCGAAGTTTTTCCTCGCACAGGCGGAGGCGGCTTCGCGGACGCTTCCGCGTCAGCCGATCCAGGCGGCGGCACCGGCCGGCCAGTCCGCGATGGCGGCGGCGTTTCAGAAATTCGCCCCGGCGGTGAACGTGCGCTGGGATGAGCAGTTTCTTTTTGTCGAAAGCCAGGGCCTGCCCGCGCACAACATGATGGTCGGGATCACGGCCTGGCAGCAGCAGGTGCCGTTGCCGCAGAACTACACCGGCTCCAATGCCTGGCAGATCCCGCTGACGCCCGTGCCGGCGAAGGAGCCGGCGTCGATCAGGAACCGCTTCCTGCGCGGCGCGATCGCGCTCGCGGTGAATGGCATCCCGATCTTCAATCCGCAGAACAATCGCGGCGAGGTGTCGGCGGAAATCGGCGAGCTCGACGAATGGGGCGGGCACTGCGGGCGCGCCGACGATTACCATTACCACGCCGCGCCGCTGCACTTGCAGAGCGTGCTCGGGAAGGCGCTGCCGATCGCGTATGCGCTCGATGGTTACCCAATCTACGGCCTCACCGAGCCGGACGGTTCCGCGCCCGCAGGGCTCGATGCCTTCAACGGCCACACGACCGCCGCGCTTGGCTATCACTACCACGCCTCGACGAAGTATCCGTTTGTGAACGGCGGTTTCCACGGTGAAGTCGTCGAACGCAACGAACAGGTGGACCCGCAGCCGCGGGCCAATAGCGTGCGCGAGGCGTTGCCGGCGTTGCGCGGCGCGAAGATCACGGGCTTCACGACTTCGCCGGATGGAAAGGAGCGCAGCCTCATTTACACCGTCGGAGGCAGGCCGGCGGCGGTGAACTACGCGGACGCGGGCGGCGGCTCGTGGAAATTCCAGTTTGTTTCCACCGATGGCTCGAAACACGAGGAGACTTATCAAGCGCACGAAGGTCGCGGCGGTCGCGGCGGGGCGCGGCCGGAAGGTGGGCGTCCGCCGCGCGGTGACGATCGTGGGGGTCCGCCGCAGCGGCGCGAGGGCGAAGGAACGGACCGCCGCGGAGGTCCGCGCGAGGACCGTGCGAGCGGGCGAAAGGGCGGCCCGCCCTTCTTCGAGGCGGACTTTACCGGTGCGAAATTTATCTGGTCCGACGACCTCGCGCTCGACAACACCGTCCTCTTCCGCACGCGGATCGAGAAGCCCGGCTGGACTCCCCACTGGAATACGAAGCTTGAACTCGACGTCACCGGTGCCGCCCTGAAATGAACCCTTCCCTTACTTCCATGCGCTCCCTCGCTCTCCTCCTCAGCCTCTGCGCCGTCTCGCTCGCTGCGCCCGTCGAGCGGCCGAACATCGTGCTCCTGCTCGCGGACGATCAAGACTGGACCGGACTCTCGACGCCAATGCACCCCGATGTGCCGAATTCGAAGAGCGACTTCTACCGGACGCCGAATCTCGAAAAGTTTGCCGCCCAAGGGATGCGCTTCAGCGCCGCGTATGCGTCCGCACCGGTGTGTTCGCCGACCCGCATCAGCCTCCAGACCGGCCGCAGCCCCGCGGCTTTGCGCTGGACGAAAGCCGCACCGGCAGAGACCGGGTATCGGCTGATCGAAGCCGAGAATCGGAAGAGCATCCGCCCGGAGGAAGTGACGATCGCCGAGGTGCTCAGGACCGCGGGTTACGCGACGGCACATTATGGCAAGTGGCACCTCGGGGGCGGTGGGCCGGAGGCGCACGGCTACGATGAAAGCGATGGCGATACCGGCAATCGCGACGCGGAGCACTTCGTCGATCCGAATCCCGTCGATATCTTCGGCATGGGCGGGCGCGCGGCGGCGTTCATGGAAAAAAACGCGCAAGCCGGGAAGCCGTTCTTCGTGCAGATGTCCTATCACGCGCTGCACGTGCCGGAGAATGCGCTCCAGGCGACGCGCGCCTTTTACGATCAGCAGAAGCCGGGGCGGATGCACCGCGACCCGGCGCGCGCGGCCATCACGACCGATCTCGACACGGGCGTGGGCCGGCTGCTCGCGGAGATCGATCGGCTCGGGCTGACCGGGAAGACTTACGTGATCTACATGTCGGACAACGGCGCGGGCGGTGGTGGCGGTGCGCGCCCGCTCCGCGCAGGCAAAGGCGGCGTGTGGGAAGGCGGCATCCGCGTGCCGCTGATCATCCGCGGCCCGGGCATCGCGCCAGGCTCGTGGTCGCATCAGCGCGTCGTCGGCTACGATTTCTTCCCGACCTTCTGCCGCCTCGCGGGCGTAAAGACGCCACTCCCGACGGGCCTCGAAGGCGGCGACATTTCTCCGCTGCTCAGCGGCGCGTCCACGCCGGTGAAACGTCCGCGCGAGGAGCTCGTTTTTCATTTTCCGCACTACCAGGGCGATACGCCGCACTCCGCGATCCTGCTCGGCCGATACAAGCTGCTGGAATTCTACGAAACCGGCGAGCGGCTGCTCTTCGACCTCAGCGCGGATCTCGGGGAGCAAAAGAATCTCGCGAGCGCGCAGCCGCAGATCGCCGACGATCTCGCCAAGCGGTTGCACGACTATCTCGCCAGCGTC
>JBBQIZ010000264.1:0-5073 GCA_038325425.1 Chthoniobacterales bacterium | reverse complement strand
GATCGATCTCGCCGCGCTGTTTCGCGATCTGCTTTTGCATCGCATCGCTGCGCTCGCTCATGGCTTCGAGCGAGCCCCGGGTCTGCTCGACTCCCTCGCGCGCCCGGGCGATGCCCTCGCGGGCCTGCTCGAGTCCCTCCTTGGCCTCCGAACTCGGCGTCTGCTGGCGATTGCATCCGAGGTGGAGGAGCAGCGGCACGGCAAAAATTAAAAGATGGGGTTTCATGGGATCAATTTCGCATCGTCACAGTTCTTCGATCATTCGAGGGCGCGCGCGCCGCAGCATCAGCGCCTGCACGGCGGCTCCGGCGAGGAAGAGCACCGCCAAGACAACGCTCCGCAGCAGCGCGTCGCTCACCATCCAATGCGAAATCAGGCCGGCTCCGACGAGCGCCGAGATCACGATCAAGGCCCAATCGAGGAAGACCACCGCCAGAATTGCGACGACGACTCCGCCGACGATGAAGGCGATGCCCGCCGCTTGTGGCGAAGCCGTTCCCACCAAGTCGGCCAGCGCAATCTGCGCCAGATACCCACCGGCCAGAAAACCGCCGACGCCAATCGCCACACGCTGGAAAAAGATCGCCAGCACTGCCCCGATGACTCCGGCCAGGACTGCTGCGGCGAGGATCATCCACTCCGGCTGCCCAGCCATCCATTGAGCGGCCAGATGCATTCCCACGATGAAGCCAACTCCACCGACAAAAAGCCAATAGAGCCGCTGCCCAAAGAACAGCAGCAGCGCAGCGACGAAGACGGAGAAGATCGGCATGTTGACTCTGAATCGCGTGTTCCCGGCAGCGCGCGGGGATCGGATTTTCCCTGCCGTGAGTTTTCCGAGCACGCCTTACAACTGCGACCGAAACACCGCCGCGGCATTCCCGATCAGCTTTTCCGAAAGCGGTCGGCCCCGCCATTCGGCGAGCGTGATCTCGTGAGATTGGGCGAGGTCTTCGGCGAAGACTTCGCGATGTTTCCGTGCGAATTCGGGGTCAAGCACGTTGAGATTCGCCTCGTCGTTCAGACGCAGTGAGCGGTTGTCGAAATTCGCGGAGCCGACCGACAACCAGCATTCATCCACGATCATGTATTTGCAGTGGAAGCGCGTGGGCTGGAACTCGTGGATGCGCACCCCGGCCGCGAGCAGCCGTCCCCAACGCGTGCGCCCGACGAAGCGCACGACGCGCTGGTCGATGAGCTGGCTGGGCGTGATGATGTCGATCTCGACCCCGCGTTGGCGCGCCTCGATCAACGTGTCGATCGTCAGTTCATCCGGGATGAAGTAGGCGTTCGCGATTTGAATGCTTTTGCGCGCCGCCGCGATGCTGAAAAGCAGCATCACGCGGAGGCTGCTGCTGGTATCGCTTTCGGAGCTTTTGAAGACCTGGCAAAAATCGTCGCCGACGATCGGCAGCTCGGGAAAGTATCCGTCGCCGTGCAGGACGACCCCGCGGGTCTGCGTCCAGTTTTCGATGAAGGCCTGCTGGACTTGCGCGACGACGGGACCGCGCACGCAGTAGTGCGTATCGCGCCAATGCTGTGGCGTAGCGCAGTCGCCCGCCCATAAATCCGAAATGCCGGCGCCGCCGATGAAGCCGGTGCGGCCATCAGCGACGAGGAGCTTGCGATGCGTGCGGTAGTTGATGCGCGTCAGTTTGAGAAACCGGAAGATCTCCACTTCGACGGGCGAGCGTTTGAGGGCGAGCATCGTGCCGCCGTGGAGATTGTCGCAGCCGAGCGCATCCTGGAGAAGATGCACGCGGACGCCGACGCGGGCGCGCTCGATCAACGCATCGGCGAATTGCCGCGCGATGCGACCTTCGCTCCAGACAAAATTCTCCATCGTGATCGTGCGCTGCGCGGAACGGATCGCTTCGAGCATGGCCGGGAAAATCTCGACGCCATTGCGCAGGAGACGCACCTCATTGCCCTCGACGAGCGGCGGGCCGAGCAGGTGGCTCATCGTCCGCACGAAGGCTGCATCCCCCACCACGTAATCGGTGGAGACGCGGGTCGAAAGGCGACGCTCGGCGTCAAAAAAATTCCGCGAGATCAGGATGCCGGCGATGGCACCCCCGGCGGCGGCGGCGGCGAGCGAGAGGGATCGTGAGTTTGGGCGGTTCATGGCGCGGGAGCGGGGTCGAAAGCCAGTTCCGCCTCGACAGGCCGATGATCCGCCGCCGCCGAGGGATCGGCAAGGACAGCGTAGCGTTCGCTTTCGGAAAACCTGAGCCGCCGCTCCTTAAACCGAGAGGCGGTTTTTTTGCGTCTGGAAAATGGCGCCGTCCCTCAAATCCGATCCGACTTATTCCCTACCCGGCGCGCATGTGACAGCGGACGAATGCCCGAGCCGTGACGCCGCGCATAGACTTGTGTGAATTCCGCACCGAAAAAGCTGATCAGCGCGGAGTAAAGCTGCCACGCATCGCCGGATCGAGAACCTTTCTTTGGCCCGCTCGCATTTTGTGACGCAGAGTTGCGCGCTGGTTGAGATGATTTTTCGTCTTCGCTCATTGCTGTGTTTTGGAAAGTGCTCCTGCGAGCGCTCGTTTCGGCACCTTCGCCCGCATCTTGCAAAATACGAACGCGCGCTCCATCGCGCGCGCCCGATACCACTATCGCATACCGACTGCTTTTGATTTGGTCGGCTAATTCGTTCCACTCCCATGCCTAATAAAAAAGTCACCGTTTCCGCGAAGGCGAAGACTGCGCTCCCCGATTCAGCGAATCGGCCAAAGACCAAGGTCGTCGGCTCCACCAAAAAGAACACGCGAATGCAACCGGCGTTGACCGAGAAGCAAGCGAAAGCCGCCACAAAGGCTGTCAAAAAGAAACCCGGTCGCTAGTCGATCCGCTCTTCCCGGGCCGTGGACAATGGTCGCCCGACCGCGCGCTCTCCACTTCTACCGGCGTTGGGCATCGCGCTCGCGTGCACGGTCAGACCACTCGCGTCACGAGCCTGACGGAAATCAGGCTGCCGGATACTTCGCGCAGCCAACCCCGCGGCCAATAGCGATTCACCAGTATGCTTTACACAATCGCGGTGATTCTCCTCGTCCTCTGGCTGATCGGCTGGCTCGGATTCCAGTTGCTCGGCGGACTCATCCACATCCTCGTCGTTCTGGCGGTCATTCTTTTCCTCGTCGGACTGTTCAAGAAGGCTGCGTAACGATTGCGCTGATTGCTCGCGTGAATCCACAGCGGCTTCTCCCCAGCGGGCGAGCAATACCTTGACTGCGCGCGCAGGTGAAGTCTTCGGATCTGGGAGCGATGGCGCAGTTGGAGCGGACCGGGCCGATGTCTTTGGGCGGTTGGCTTACCTCCACGCCGCCGCGAGCAAGCCGCGCCGATCTCGGACGCGGCGGACGACTAAATTTCCTCCCGGTTAGTTGGAGGCGTGGCTGCGGTCCTTATTCGATCTTCATCAGGTTGCGCACACGCATGGCGCCGGCCTCGCGAGCCATCGCCGTCGCGGCGCGATAGCCATGCTCGCTGTCTGTCACTCCCGTGAGCGTGACGACCCCTCGTTTCACCCGAACCTGGACCTTCACCGCATCGACAAACGGGCTCCAACGGAGTTCCTGCTCCACCTGGCGCTGCAACTCTGGATCCGTGGTCGCGCTGCGGTCCGGTTCGGAATGCCCCGCGTCGAACTGTCGCCGAATCGGGTCCAGGTAACGCTCCGGCTTGGTTTTGGGTGCCGCGGCGTGCGATCGACGCACCTTCAGTCCGTTGACGATCGTGACGACGCCCCGGATGCTCGCCGCGAGATCTTCTGCATGCTGCTTTTCAAACAGCGAATCCACGGTGCCGTCGAGGGTTACCATGCCCACGCCGTCGCGGACGTTGATCTCGTTGTCCGCTAGCAAAGGATCGCGGGCGAACGCCGCCTGCACTTCTTCGGCGATGTCGGCATTGGGCGCGGGCGTTGGCGGATACGGGCTCCAGCCATCTTCGGCAAGTCGCGCGGGGGCGCGTTTGGATTCCACGACGTCGATATTGCCGGAGAGCGAGCGATTTCCGGGGGCCAGAACTTCGAGCGCTCCAGCGTCTCCGCGATACCAACCGCAGTTCAGGACAAAAGCGACGACGGCAGTTTTCAGAATGGGGGAAGTCATCATGGCAGTTCGGAGATGGGTGGGTCAGCGATCCGCCTCGAACGCCGCGCCGATGCGCGCCGTTCGGCGGATCCTGATCAGGGGTTTTGTGGATTGGGATTTGCCTTGCTCCCGGGGCTGCCGGAGGTGCCGGTCGCCGATGGGCCGGGCGTCCCACCCGTGCCTGTGCCGGTCGCCGTGGAGCCACTACCCGTGGCCTTCGAGGACGCATTCCCCGACTGTTTCTGCCCGCCCGCGCCGGTCTCGGCCGTGTTCCCGGTGGTGACAGGGTCCACCCACAGGATCGACCAGTAGGTGTAGATCGGCCGGCTGGCTTCTCTGGTGAAAAGCCGATCCGCCTCACCGATCTTATGCCTCGGTGCCTTCGACAGCTTCTCCTTGGTTGCGTCGAGCTTGATCGCGAAGTTGGGGTCATCCGGCTGACCAGTGATCTGGAGGGCGGCGTAGGGCACCGCGATTTCCGGATCGTTGATCTGCCAGAGCTTGTTCAGTTCCAGAACGACATAGCGCAACTGTCCGCTCTGTGGATCGACCAGCACCTGCGCGATGTCAGCGAGGTCTTCGCCCTGGAGGTTGAAGACCTTCTTCCCGTCGAGTTTGGAAACGTCGATCAGGTTTTGTGCCAGGGCGCTTCCACACCAGACGGCAGAAGCGGCGACGATGGTTGTCAGGAGTTTGAATTTCATGGTTCGTATTTGGTTGGTTGTCGGCATTCACGTCGGCGTCGGGATCTGGTGAAGGATCGAGAACACCGGCGGGAAAAGGCTCAGACGAAGCGCATCGTGATGAGGCTCACGAAGAGCAGCGCGCTGAGGGAAAAGAAAAGGGTGACGGCAAACATGTCCCGCTGGCTGCGGGCGCTCGTGACAGGCTCTGCCTCTGCCTCCTCGGGCGGGCGGTGCGCTCGCCGCGGCATCAACACCGCTGCGAGCATCGCCACCAGCAGGACGACAAA
>JBBQIZ010000263.1:0-5088 GCA_038325425.1 Chthoniobacterales bacterium | reverse complement strand
GCTGCGGCGGAAGTAAATGTCGATCTGCGGATCGAAGCAGGAGAAGAACAAGAAGGTCTCCTTTCCCGCAACGAACAGCACGGGATCGAAGTCGGCCTTGCCCGCGATGTCCTGCAAGACGGTCGCCTCGCCCCAGGAGCGGCCTTGATCCGATGAAAAGGCCTGCACGATGCGCTGCGATGCCGCGCCCTCCGATGGCGACGAAAACCAAACCGCCATCAAGCGCCCATCCGGCAGCACCGTGATGCTCGGCCCCAGATTGTAGCCCGAGGTGTTCGCCGGGTCATTCGGATCAGTGCTCGTGTGTTTGAAGACGACGGTGTGATCGGTGATCTGGATAGGCGATATTTCAGCGGCTTGGAGCGGCGCGAGCAGCAGGGCGGTGAGAAGTGTCAGGGTGCGGGTCAGGGTGTGTTTCATAATTTTTGATCGAATCTTCATCATCGAAGTTCTTGTGAATTGTTTCAAGATGTCGGCTGCGGCGATGATTTTGTCGCTCGGCATTTGGTTCGGGCCGGAGGTCGGGTCGAAGATGAGATTGCTCGGCGCGGCATCGGGGCGACCGAACAGCGGGCCGGGGCGGTGGCAGTTCACGCAATGCGTGCGCAGGATGGGCAGGACGTCGTCGGCAAAGTTCGTGTCGTCCGCGCTGAACACGGGCGAGGCCAGACACGGGGCGGCGATGAGGAGGAGGCGACGCATAAGGGTCAGTGGTTGAAGAGGAACTCAGAGCTGTTCAGCAGGGTCCAGAAGATGTCCTCAAAGGGAGTGCCCGCTGTCAGCGGTGCGAGCGCGGCGAGGTGGAGGAAATGGCGGCGGTTGAGCGGGGTATTCATCAAGGGCGTGATGATGTGTGTTTCATTCGCGAAATCATTCCCCTCTCCAACGCCGCAGGGAATCCGGAACATTCCGGGGTCGTGGCGGAACGATGGACCGTTTCGGCGTGTGGGATGAGAGCTTCGTGGTTCGCACCGATCCTGCCTCATTTGTTCGATTTTGCACCCAGACCCCGGTTACCCATTACCATCGCTGTCGATTTGCCGGAACCTGCCTGCCAACGGTGGGGAGGATTGGCCAAGTGCCACCTTCATAGGGACGCAGAGAACGAAATGGATAAAGACGCGAAGGCGGCGTTTGAAGGGCCGTGCCTCCAGACAACGACGTGTCTGCGCCTCGTTCGGTTACACGAAGCCGACTATCCGTATCCCACTGGACAGAAATGCGGCTCCGCGCCATTCATTTTGCCTTCGCGTTTCCTTGGGCACCATTATCTCTCTGGGTGTAGTCTGCGCTTATTGTTCAGCACCGAGTCCCGATGGGAAGGTGACGGTGGCGGCTCCTGTCTTTGCCGAAGCGCCACGGCTGGCGGTGGCCACGACCCAGGACGAGGTGTCATACCGGTCGCCGTCGTCATCGGGAAAGCGGGCCTTGGGCAGCGATTGATCGGCGAGAAACACCTGCCGGACAGCCGCCGGAACGTTGGCGCGCGCGATGCCATCCTTCCCCAGCTCCCATTCCGTGAGGACATCGCATCCGCTGATGATCCCCTGCTCGCCAGGATGGGCTTGAAAGGTCTGGCCATCGCGCGGCAGCACCGTTTCACGATAGATCCCGGCGCGGATCGTGCAGGTGTCACCAGCGGCCATCCGTGAAGCGGCGCCTTACAGAGTCTTCCAGGGTTTCGCCGCACTGCCGGTGCCCGACGCATCATCCCCACGCCCGCCATCGACGAAGAACTCTGCGGCTGAAAGGCTCGAAGCGATAAGTAGGCTGAGGAGAACAAAGGAGCGTGGGTGGATCATGGTGAATGAGGGAAGAACGAGGTGGCGGGTGGGTTTATCGCGCTGCGTCAAACCCCAACGCCTGCCACTCGGACAGGGTCAGCGGCTTCTCCTGGCCCTTGATCATGAAGGTTGCGGTGGCCGAATAGTGGTTGCCACTACCAGTGCAGCCTGCGGCTTTGATGTCGGTGAAAAAAGTGCGCACGGCAGCACCAGCTTCACACTGCCGATGCCTTCGCCGTGGGTGACGAATGCGGGATACTGACCCTTGCCGGTATCCGCATAGTCCTCGACCACACAGTCTTCATAGCGCGAGGTGTCTGCCTTTCGCGTCCTGTCGCTGTAGCTAACAAATGCGGAGGCACCAGCCACTCCCTGCCCCGGCATGACCTGGGAGGCGTGGCAGCGGCGCAGGGTGATTTCCGTGGAGTTGATCACCCCGAAATGATGCTTCCCACAGCGCGTCGCGACACAGTCCTCCAGCAGCACATCCCGGCACCCGCTGAGCCCGAAACCATAGCCTGCGTGCATCTTCGCCGTGCCGTCCACCGCGAGACCGCGCACGATCAGGTGCTCCACGTTCACGAGGTGGATCATGTCTTCCCGCATTCAATCCTTGGTGAAATCCGGCTTGGGCACGGCCTTGATCCGGATGTCTTTGAAATGCGCATCGGCAGGCCCCTCGGCAGTGCGAACTCGACGGCCCCGCCGCCTTTCGACCCGCCCGCCGACTACCACACGCACGCACACTGCCACGGCGATCTCGCGCATTCCCATCCGCACGGGCACGACCAGCCGCACATACACGAGTGACCGCAGCAGTGTCAGCGGACCACATCGAAAAGGATGGTGCGGTTTTCACCTGCACCCGACTCCCATGCGATGGCTGCCGTCGTGGAACCGCTGGCCAGGCTCGCCCATGCCGCGGATTCGGCGAAGCGGGTCGGGGCCTCCGCCCCACGCTGGAGCAGGAGCGCGCCGTTGCTCTCCCAGAGCATCAAGGGCGTTATTCCAGCGAAGCCGACGACGGGCTGGACGGCGCTTGCGGCAAGCAGCTTTTCCGGCGCCTCGCTGGTGCCGGAGTAAACGGTGCGCTCCCGGCGCCAGGCGGTGAGCCAATCTCCGGCGGGTGAGAACGCGATGCCGCCGCCGTCCATCGGGCAGCCTTTGAGCGGCCAGCTTCCAGTGCCGAGCTTTTGCGGCTGCGGGAAGCTCTTGCCGCCATCGGTGCTGATCGCCGCCCACATGTCGCGAGAGCCGCCGAGCCAGTTCCGCCACAGGGCCGCGATCTCGCCGCGCGGGCCGATGGCGACGCTTGGCACGCAGCACTCGCAGACGTGTCCGTCCGGCGATTCATAGATGCGGGTGTCGCCAGCCCAAGTCGCGCCGCCATCGCGTGAGACACGGCCCCGCAGCTCCGTGCCGCTGCCGCGTAAGTCGAGCCACACGGCCGCGACCAAGCCGCGCCCGTCTCCGGCGATGGAGTGCAGCCCTTCACGGGCGGACTTCGGGGCAGTGTTCAGCGGAGCGCTTTCTTTCCACGCCTTTCCCGCATCCGCGGAAGTCCAGGCATGGAGGTTGCCGTCCGTGTGGGAAATGGCGGTCACGAGCACGAGCTTGTCGGTCGCGGAAACGCGCGGACCGCGGCGCATTCGCAGTGCGAGCTTTTCGAGTTCGCCCACCTTCACCGGCGCGGAAAACGTGCGCCCGTCGGGCGAGGTCGTGTGGTAGATCGCGTTGTCCTTTCCAAAGACGACGTGGATGCGGCCCGACGGTGCGACGGCGACTTGCGGCTGCACGGCTCCGCGAAGATCGGGCGGGATGACTTCAACAGGAGCTGCGGTAAGCGTTGAAACGACGATGCAGGTCAGAAGGAGCAGGCGCGGAATCATCATGCGATGAAAGCAGGCCGTCAGTGCGCGGGCAAAGTATTCCAGCCGTGCCACGCCATGTAGGAGGCGAGAAGTACGAGCAACACGCAAGAGACGTAGGGTGCGCGGCGCATCACTTCGCCGAAGCCTTCGAGTGCCCCGGCTCCAGCCCGTGCAAGGCCCCGAGCAGAATGGCGGCCGGGATGAAGAGCCACCGGTTGCCGGCTCCGCTTTGCACGGCATGGAGAAAGTCAGGCATACGCGTTGGTTTAGTGGACGGGTTGCGGCTCGGGTGCGGGGGATGCGCCATCCTTTTCCCGGTGAAAAATCCGGTAGAGCGCGGGGAGGACGAGCAGGGTCAGCGCGGTGGAGCTGAGGATTCCGCCGATGACAACGGTCGCGAGCGGGCGCTGCACTTCCGCGCCGGTGCCGGTGGCGATGGCCATCGGGACGAAGCCGAGCGCGGCGACGAGCGCGGTCATCAGCACGGGCCGCAGGCGGGTGAGCGAGCCGTTGAACACGGCGTCTGCGAGCGGCGTGCCGGACTGCCGGAGGTTGTTGATGAAGGTAATCATGACGAGGCCGTTGAGCACCGCGACGCCGGAGAGGGCGATGAAGCCGACGCCCGCCGTGATCGAAAGCGGAATATCGCGCAGCCAAAGCGCGGCGATGCCGCCGGTGAGCGCGAGCGGCACGCCGGAAAAGACGAGCAGCGCGTCCTTCACATTGCCGAAGGCCATGAAGAGCAGCATGAAGATGAGCAGCAACGAGAGCGGCACCACGATCTGGAGCCGTTTCGATGCGGAGAGCAGTTGCTCGAAAGTTCCGCCCCAGGTCATCCAGTAGCCGGTGGGGATTTCCACCGCTTCCATCCGCTGCTGGGCTTCCGCGACGAACGAACCGAGGTCGCGTCCGCGCACGTTGGCGGTGACGACGACACGGCGCTTGCCGTTCTCGCGGCTGATCTGATTCGGGCCGGGCGCGATGCTGAAGTCCACGATCTCCCCGAGCGGCACGAACGCGGGCATGCCGCCTTCATTCAGGCTCACCGTCTTGATGTCGGACTTCCCGCCCTTCTGCTGCGGAATTTCGACGGGAATGCGTTTGAGCGCGTCGAGATCGGTGCGGAGCTTCTCCGGCAGGCGCACGAGCAAAGGATGGCGCCGATCGCCCTCGAAGACTTCGCCCGCTTCCTTGCCGCCGATGGCAATCTGGATGACTTCCTGCACGTCGGCCACATTCAGGCCGAAGCGCGCCATCGTTTTGCGATTCATGTTGATGGTGAGCAGCGGCAAGCCGGTGATCTGCTCGACGCTTACGTCTTCCGCACCGGGGATGGAGCCGAGCACTTTGCCGATCTCCTTCCCGACGCCCACGAGATCGTCGAGATCGTCGCCGAAGACTTTCACCGCGACATCGCTGCGCACGCCGGCGAT
>JBBQIZ010000262.1:0-5150 GCA_038325425.1 Chthoniobacterales bacterium | reverse complement strand
TCGGTCGTTGGCTCGGCGATTTCGCCGGTGATCAAAATCTGCGCGAACCCGGAAACCTATCGCCGCCTGAGCGACGACATGGACGTGAACGCCGGACGCATCCTGGAAGGCGGCGCGACGCTGGAGGAAGTCGGGCGCGAGATTTACGAGCAGGTCTTGCGCGTCGCCGCGGGCGGTCCGACCGCGAGCGAAGGGCTGGGGCACAGCGAATTTTCCCTCGTCTATAAAAGCTTCGAACCGCTCGGGCCGGCGTGTCTGCCGGGCTGAATCCCACTCTCAAAATATGTTTTCCCTCACTCACAAATCCGCCCTCGTGACTGGCGCCGGCTCCGGCATCGGCGCGGCCATCGCTGAAACCTTTGCCCAAGCCGGTGCGCGGGTGTTTGTCACCGATCGCGACGACGCGGCCGGTCAGGCTACGGTCGGGCGGATCATCGCGGCCGGCGGGCGCGCGGAGTTTCAGCGGCTCGACATCGGAGATGAGGCGCAGTGCGCGGCGGTCGCGGGCGCGGTGCTCGCAGCGGCGGGGCACCTCGACATCCTCGTCAATAACGCCGGCATCGGTCACGTCGGCACGATGATCAACACGACCGCCGCCGATCTCGATCGCCTACACGCGGTCAACGTGCGCGGCACCTTCCTCGTCACGCAGGCGTTTTTTCCCTCGATGCTCGCGCGGAAGAGCGGCGCGATCGTGAACATCGCTTCCATCGGCGGTCTGCTCGGGGTGCGCGACCGACTCGCTTACACGATGACCAAACACGCCGTCGTCGGCCTGACCCGCGCGATGGCGCTCGACCACGCGCGCGACGGCATCCGCATCAACGCCATCTGCCCCGGCCGCGTCCAGACACCGTGGGTCACGGCGACGATCCAGAAATATCCGGACCCGAAGGCGGCTTACGAAGAGATGTGCTCCACACAGCCGATGGGACGCATGGGCAAACCGGAGGAGATCGCGGCGGCAGCGCTTTATCTCGCGAGCGATGAAGCGGCCTTCGTCACCGGCACCACACTCACGCCGGATGGCGGGTGGAGCGCGGGGTAGATTTCGCACTTCTCCGCTTTCTTCCACGCGGCGAAATCGTTTCACTCCGCGGTAATGCGCCTCTTTGCTTTTCTGCCCGCCCTCGCCGTCCGTTTCGCTTTTCCAATGCTGGCGTCCATGCTGCTCGTCGGCTGCGCCTCCGATGACACCGCGTCGTCCGAGCGAGGCTGGTCGCTCTGGCCCTGGGATGTCTCGAAGGCGGCGGACGCGACCGCGAGCATCGAATACCAGCGGACCCGCACCGAGGGGAAAGAGCCGATGTACAACCTCATCGTCCGGAACACGCACCTGACGAAGACGATCGAGGGCCGGATGGAGACGACGGTGCAGCCCCGGCCCGGCGACGTGAAGGTCGACCGGCAGAGCTTTACCCTCTCCCCGAGCGAGGAAAAGAAGCTCCTCACCTATCCCGTCCGGATGCCGCTGAGCTACGAAGTCACGGCGTTCTTCCGGGAATAAGGGGCCCACAGCGCAGGCGGCTCTTCCCAGAGCCGCGGGCCGCGGGACTCGGAAGTCCCGCCTACTTTGCCCGCCCAATGACACCCCCTCGGTTGCGTGCTAACTTGCGCGCTCATGTCTTTTGAACTCGCGAGCAACTACCAACCGATGGGCGATCAGGCCCAGGCGATTGCCAAGCTTACCAAATCGATCGAGGCCGGCCATCGGCACCAGACGCTGCTCGGCGTGACCGGCTCGGGCAAGACGTTCACCGCGGCGAACGTCATCCGCAACGTCGAGAAGCCGACGCTGGTCATGTCGCACAACAAGACGCTGGCCGCGCAGCTCTACTCCGAGTTCAAACAATTCTTCCCCGACGCGGCGGTGGAATACTTCGTCAGCTACTTCGATTATTACCAGCCCGAGGCTTACATCCCGCGCACCGACACCTACATCGAGAAGGATTCGAGCATTAATGAGGAGATCGAGCGGCTGCGCCTTTCGACCACGTCGTCGCTGCTCTCACGGCGCGATGTGATCGTGATCGCCAGCGTGTCGTGCATCTACGGCCTCGGCTCGCCGGAGGATTACATGAAGATGCTCCTGACGATCAAAATGGGGCAGGCGCTGTCGCGCGAAGCGGCGCTGATGAAGCTCGTGGACATGCTTTACGAGCGGAACGACGTGGGCTTCGCGCGCGGGAAATTCCGGGTGCGCGGCGATGTCGTCGAGGTGCATCCGGCGAACCTCGATGAGGAGGCGATCCGCATCGAGTTCTTCGGCGATGAGGTGGATCGGATCACTCGCTTCGATCCGCTGACCGGCCACGAGATCGACCGACTGACGACGATCACGCTCTACCCGGCGAAGCAGTTTGTGACGCCGGCGGACAAGATGCGGACGGCGATGGTGACGATCCGGCAGGAGATGGAGGAGCGGATCATCTTCTTCGAGAAACACGGGCATCTGCTCGAGGCGCAGCGGCTGAAGATGCGCACGGAGTATGACCTCGAGATGATGCAGGAAATGGGCTTCTGCTCGGGCATCGAGAATTATTCGCGGCACCTCAGCGGGCGTCCGCCGGGGTCGAAACCGTTCACGCTGCTCGACTTTTTTCCGAAGGATTTCCTGCTCATCGTCGATGAATCGCACGCTTCGATCCCGCAGATCGGCGGGATGTTCGAGGGCGACAAGTCGCGCAAGACGGTGCTCGTGAATTACGGCTTCCGCCTGCCGAGCGCGCTCGACAACCGGCCGCTGAAGTTTCCGGAGTTCATGGAGACGGTCAACCAGGCGCTCTACATCAGCGCGACGCCGGCGGAGTTTGAGATCAAGAATTCGCAGGTCGGGAACAAGGGCTATTACCCGCACAAGCGGGAGAGGATCGGTCAGGAAGAAGATGTGCCGTTTGCGGTGGCGGGGGTGCCGGAACTCGGAGGGACGCGCTCCGGCGCGTCCCCAATGGACTCGGCGCCGGACGCGCGGGAGCGCGTCCCTCCGAAATTGTCGCGCACGGATGCGCCGATCGAGCAGTTCGATGTAGAGACACCGGGCGCGCCGCTCGTGGTCGAGCAGATCATTCGCCCGACGGGCCTGCTCGATCCCGAGATCACGATCATGCCGCTCAAGAACCAGATCGACGACACGCTGGAGCTCTGCCGGCAGCGGATCGAGAAGAACGAGCGCATCCTCATCACCACGCTGACCAAACGCACGGCGGAGGATCTTTCCGACTACCTCAAGGACGTGGGGCTGAAGGTGCGCTATCTGCACAGCGACATCGATACGATCGAACGCGTGGAAATTCTGCGGGCGTTGCGGGCGGCGGAGTTCGACGTGCTAGTCGGGATCAATCTGCTGCGGGAAGGACTCGATCTGCCGGAGGTGTCGCTGGTCTGCATTCTCGATGCGGACAAGGAAGGTTACCTGCGCTCGCAGACTTCGCTCATCCAGACCGCCGGCCGCGCGGCGCGGCATGTGAACGGGCATGTGGTGCTTTTCGCCGATGTGGTGACGAAGTCGATGCAGGCGCTGCTGGCGATCACGGAATACCGGCGGGCGAAGCAGATCGCTTACAATGAGAAGCACGGGATCACGCCGCGGAGCGTGCAGCGCGCGGTGCAGGAAAGCCTGCACACGATTCTGCGGGGCCGTGAGGTGGAGTCGTCCGTGGTCCGCGAGACTGGGGCGGATTTGAACCTGACGGATTTGCTGCGCGAGCTGGAGCAGGAGATGGTGACGGCGGCGGGCAATCTCGAATACGAGAAGGCGGCGCTCCTTCGCGACCAGATCGCCGAACTGAAGGACGGAACCGGGATTTCCAAGATCGAGCCGAAGCGCAAGCCGGTGAAATACGGGAAGGGGAAGCGGAAGACGGCCCGGGCGTAGGCGGGCAAAAAGGGCGAAAAGATCGTTGACGGGTGGTCGGTAATGGTATCCAGTTACCACATGAGTTACAGCCTTACCCGCACCAGCATGGCTCTCGACGGAGGCACCCTTCAGGCCTTGAATCAGCTCGCCAAACGGTGGGGCGTTTCCAAGGCCGAGGTGATGCGCCGTGCCGTGCGCCGCGCCAAAGAGGAAACCGAACGAGAGGCCGCCCAGCCGAAGCCACTCGAAGCTCTCGATTGGCTCCAGAAAGGGGGCGGATTGAATGTCGGGGAGGCCGAAGCCTTCCGGGAGGAGGTCCAGCAGGAGCGGTTGGCCAAAAAATACTGGTGGGAAGCGTGACCCTCCACCTCGACACCAATCTCCTGATCGACATCGTCACCGCCGGATCACCGCACATCGCGATGATCCGGCAGTGGCTGGCCGCGGGCGAAAAGCTCGGGACTTCCGCGATTGCGTGGTCGGAATTTTGCAACGGTCCGCACTCGAAGGAGCAGAAAGACGCGGTTTTTGCGGTGCTCGAGCGCCGCGTCACGGACTTCACCCGGTTGCAGGCCGAGGAGGCGTCGCGGCTCTTTCACCGCACCGGCCGACGCCGCGGCACGCATGCCGACTGCATGATCGCGGCGGCCGCGATAGCGGCGGGCATCCCGGTGGCGACAAGAAATGTGAAGGACTTCGAGCGCTTCGTGCCGTTCGGCCTCAAGCTGCGAGCCGTGGCGACGATCGCGAGCACCTGAGTATTTTCGTTACGGATCGGGCGCGGGCGCGGCATGGGGGTTGCATCAGAAAGCGGCATGTTCCGCCGCCGTTTTCTCCTGCTCGCCGCCGCGCTGGCTCCGCTCGCCTTGCACGGGCAGACCCCGGAGAATTCCCTCCGCGAAGTTCCCGTTCAGGCGCTGAGCGACCGGAGCTTTACGCCCCTCGGCCAGGCCGCGCTGAGCATTCGCCCCAACGACTGGAAACACGCCGAGACCACCAATTTCATCTATCATTACTTCCAGAGTTTCATCGCCGCGCCGGTGGCGGTGGAGGCGGAGTTTTATTACCGGGTGATCACCAAGGATCTCGGCAAGGACACGACGCAATGGGAGCGCAAGAGCCACATTTACATCTTCGAGTCGGATGAGGACTGGGGGGCGTTCCAGCGCCGCGGGGCGCTCGATCCGTGGACCGGCGGGGCGCATTCGCAAGGCTCGCTCTTCATCCAGCGCGACCCCAAGGTGAAGTTCAAGGGCAACACCCTCGGCCACGAGGTCACGCATCTGGTCATCGA
>JBBQIZ010000261.1:0-5154 GCA_038325425.1 Chthoniobacterales bacterium | reverse complement strand
GCTGATTCCGAGGAAGGCTCCGGAAGCTGAAGAAATCCACAACTGGTTGGAAAAGACATCGATCCATCGGGTGTTGGTGACCGTGGTGCTGAGCTGCGTCGCCGTTCCGCCGGAGGTGATGTAGTGGACCCCACCGGTGCCACCCGCGCCGCTCGCTGTTCCAGAGCCCCAGAAGTTCCCGGAGCCGTCGCTCACAATGCTGCGGAAGTTATTCGTCTGGTAGGCTGTTGCAGGGGAGAGCGTTTGGCTGCTGATTGTGCCGCTCAGGGAGATGGAGGCAAACTCACGGGCGCTTCCGCTGCCCACGACACCAGCCGTTCCGCTGGCCGCATCGTAACCTGACAAAGTGACCAGCGAGCCATCGGGAGAAACATTCAGGCCTCCCGCACTCGTCGCCGAGCCGCTCTCGCTGAACGTCGTCAGTGATCCGGTCACGTTGAAAGTCTGCACGGGTGCGCCGCCGGCAGTGCTGAATTCCAGGACGCTCACATTCGCCGAGGCGCTGCTCAGCGCGGTGTTGCCATCGCCCACGCGCTCGACAACGAGGTTGCCGGGGGTAATCGGCGCTGCTTGGGCCTTGGCTAGAAAAATGGCGATGGAGGCGGCTAGGGCAAGTGTGCGTTTCATGGGAGCGGTGGTGTTCACGACGCCGAGACTCGGTCGCTTTCGTGACAATCCCGCGTAGGCTCGGTGACCTTCGTGTCAGGATTTTATGGCGTTTTGCCGACGAGTTCGCGCACGGTTGAAACCTGAGCGAGGGGAAACCCGCGGGACGCGTCAGGCTCGGCTCGGCGAGTAGGAAAATCGAGGAACTCCTCCTCCGCCGCGCGCTGCTCCGGCGAGCTCCACGGCGCGTCGAGGATGTATGCCCCACTCCGGTTTCTACGCGATGGCGTCCCTCCCGCCGGCTCGCGCTGCGCCTGGCCGAGGGTGACGAATGTGACCTCGGGATTACTTCGCCACAAACGCCTCGTGCCGCTCTGCCCACACGAAGACCATCGGCGTCAGGGCCAGCGCCTCCTTGCACACGAACGGCGCGTGGCCGGTACTTGATCTGCCAGTCCTGCGTGGACACATCCGCATAGAGCGCTTGAAAGAGATTTGCCGCAGAGGACGCGGAGAAGATGGAGAGAACCGCAGAGGGACTTTTCATTTTCTCCTCCGCGCTCTCTGCGCCTCTACGGTTAAGTCTGAATCTTCGGCCATTTAGAAGAAAGTGGAGATGTCCTTGAAGACTTCCCGGATGTTCTCGGGCTTGCCCTCGTAGAACTTCGCCTCCGTCGCGCGACCTTCACTCCAATCTGCGGCTCGACGTCTGCCTGAACGACGCTTGGCGTCAGGTGGAAAGCTTTACGTAAAGTTCACTACTTCGCCGCCGGATCGTTGCATCGCTCGGCGAGGATGCGCGCATGAAGTCCTCTATATGCGATGGCCAACGCGATGCTATGGGCTGGCGGATTTTCGTCCGTGGCGGTGCGCAGCAGGCCTATTCCTTGCGTCTTGCTCGCGACGCCGACGATGTCCGGGCGGCTCAGGCGCTGCGGTTTCGTGTCTTTAATCTCGAACTCAACGAAGGGCTCGATGAATCGTATCTCACGAAACTCGATGCCGATCGCTTCGATCCGGTCTGCGATCACCTGCTCGTCAGGCACGGCGACGAGCAGGAAGTCGTCGGCACTTACCGGTTGCAAAGCGGCGTCATCGCGGGATCGAACTACGGCTACTATAGCGAGGGCGAATTTGATTTCACGCCATACGAACCGCTGCGGGAAGAAATCATCGAACTTGGCCGCGCTTGCGTCCACGAAGATCACCGCAATCTGGCGGTGTTGGGTTTGCTCTGGCAGGGCATCGCCGCGTATGCCCGCGAACGCGACTGCCGGTATTTTATCGGTTGCGGCTCACTGACTTCGCAAGATCCTCGCGAGGGAGCGGCGGTCTACTCCCAACTGATTCGTCGTCATTTGGCAGAACCCGCATTGCGGACTCGTCCGCGGTCAGCCTTCGAGTGCCCTCTCGTAGAATTAGCCCCGCACCCTCCCCGCGTGCCGAAGCTGCTTTCGGCCTATCTTTCCATCGGGGCTAAAATCTGCGCGCCGCCGGCGATCGACCGGCAGTTCAGGACGATCGATTTCCTGACGTTATTCGACCTCGCTTTACTGCCGACCGGTGCCGCTCGGCTGATCGGATAGCCATGCCAGCGGCCTCTGCTTCCGACCACGCTGCTCAACCCGATTTTCAGTCGAGCGCGGCGCGGGGCATCCTACGCGCCGGCCGCGCCATGGCACGCGCGGTCGGCTTTGGAGTAATTACCACCGTGGGGGTCGCCGAGCTCGTGTGGCTCGGTGCGCGGGGTGCGACTCGAAGCCCGATTGCGCGCGCACTTTGGCTCCAACGCTTTTGCCGGCGGTTGGTCTGGCTGCTCGATCTGCGTGCGAGTTACCAAGGCGAGGCCGCGGAGACCGGCGTGCTGGTCTTCAACCACATTAGCTACCTGGACGTCGTCGTGCTCGCCAGCCGGCACCCGATGTTCTTCGTCGCGAAAAAAGAGGTGCGCTCCTGGCCGGTGATCGGCTGGCTCGCCGCTCAAGGAGGGACAATTTTTATCGACCGCTCCTGCCGCGGCGACGTGGCGCGGGTTAGCGCTCAGATGACGGCAGCGATCGCAAACGGAGTTCGGGTCTGTATTTTCCCGGAAGGAACGAGCAGCGACGGTTCGCGAGTGCTGCCTTTTCGGACGTCGCTCCTGGAGCCGGTCGCTAGCGGGGCTTGGCCGGTGACTGCCGGATGGCTGGGCTACGCCAACGAGGACGGTCACGCTGACCTGGACGTCTGCTATTGGGGTGAAATGAGTTTTCTCCCCCACTTCCTCCATGTGCTCAGTAAACGGTGCATCTTCGCGCAGGTCGCTTCCGTCGCTCTCGTCGCGCGGTGTGCGTGCCGCAAGGAACTCGGGTGCGAACTCCATGATCTCGTTTCCAATCTTTCAGCGCAACACGCGTGATGGGCGCGCTCGAGGCGGCGCGCGCACGGCAGTCGCGGCAGTTGGCTGATGGCCGCGTGCTGGGATTTGCTGAATATGGCGATCCCGCGGGCGATCCGGTTTTCTATTTTCATGGATGGCCCGGGTCGCGGATCGAGGCGCGTCTCCTCGCGCCCGTGGCGTGCTTGCTGCGCGCGCGGGTGATCGCACCGGATCGGCCTGGTTACGGTCTCTCCAGCGAAAGGCGCAGGCGCACGATCGGCGACGGGAGTAACGACGTGCAAGAGCTCGCGGACACGCTCGGGCTCGAACGATTTGCCGTGCTCGGCGTTTCCGGGGGCGGTCTTCATGCACTCGCCTGCGCAGCGCGACTGCGTCAGAGGGTGAGTCGAGCAGCCATCGTCTGCGGTGTAGGTCCGCTCGCCCATGCGCCGATCACGGCCGGAATGCCTTTCGCACGCCGGATCGCTTGCTCGGTGCTTCGGCGAGCGCCGTTTCTAGCGCGGCCACTTTGTTACCTGAGTACGTGGACCCTTCGGCGCGACGCGGCGGCGGCGCTCGAAGGCTTTTTCACCTCGCTCCCCGCGCCGGACACCCTGGTGCTGGATCAGCCCGCGGTTCGCGACGCGTTGGTGGCCTCGTTCGCGGAAGCTTTTTGCCTCGGCATTGGCGGCGCCTCGCGCGATCTGCAGCTGTGGTTTCAGCCATGGGATTTCGCTTTGCGCGAAATCACGGCCGCCGTCACGTTCTGGCACGGCGAGCGCGACGTTCTGGTTCCAGCCGCGTCGAGTCGCCATCTCGCCGAGTTGCTTCCCGGCTCGCGCCTTAATCTCCTGCCGGAAGCCGGCCATTACTCGCTTCCGCTCGGCGAGATGAAGGCGATTCTTGGTGACTTGTTGCAGCGGTCCTTGGGCGATTAGGACGTAGCCTTGGCGCGGCAGTTCGATGCTGCTCGGCTTTCAACACTGGGGCCAATGGTTTAAGCTGCTCGCGATGGCGGTGGGGCGTTTGACGATAGGCGGCGCGACCAAGCGGCCGGCTGATTTTCCGCAGCCCTTCGCTGCGGCCGGTCCATGGATGCGATGGCGCGCTGAATGGCGCAAAGGCAACGCGTGATCGTGTTCGTCCAGGATGGCGCGCGGCTGCAGCCGTTTTCGCCGACGTTTCGCAGCCGCAACCGTTCGCCCATCGCTACGATCCCGAGGCGAAGTGCCCACGCTTTCTCAATGAGCTACTCCTCCCGGCGGTGCATGCGGACGATGCGCTGCTCCTGCAGAAGATAGCGGGTCAGTGCCTGAGCGACGCCAGGGCGGCGATGGAGCTGGGGTCTCCTTACGGCTCGCTGCGCCAGTGGCTGGCCGGGCACTCTGTGCCGGATTACTTCTCCATGTACGCAATCTTCGGGCAGATCCGCGAGGGACGCGACCCGCCGACGGACGTCGGCTGACTCCGTTTGAATTCGCGCCTGTCCGGATCGCCCGACGCAGGTAACGGCGCCCCTGGCCGCGATCCCGCCGGCAGTCTTCACCGAGTATCCGGTCGCGGCGGCCGCCCAGGAATGGATCGAGGCCCACCTGCCGACCGGGCCACCGGTCGTCTTGCGCGGCGATCTCCTCCCGCAGAGCCTGCTTTCGGACTTCACGGCCATCGGCGCGATCTCGGTGATCGACTGGGAATGCGCCCGGCTCGGTGATCCCACCTACGATCTGGCCATCGTCACCCGCGGCGCCCGGCAACCGCTCAAGGAAAGCGGCGGCTTTGATCGCCTGCTGGCGGCGTACAACGCAGCGGCGGGCACGGCGCTTCCCGCCAGCGCCGTTCGCATCCATGAATTGCTCCTGCGCCTGCGCTGGCTCGCCGAGATGGCGGCTTCGTAGAGGCGGGCCAAGCGGTTATCGAGGGGGTCCGAGGCCGCTGAAGTGCCGGGGTCGGCGGTCGTTTGCTTCGACCGCAGGGCGTCGATACGGGCCTGTAGCGAGGCGTGCTGGAGGCGGATGTCGTCCGCGACGTTGTCGAGGTTTGACCCGACTTCGTGCGAGGGGTGGTTTTCAGGGGTGTTTTTCATAGTTGTAAGTGACTGTCGTTGTGCCGGCTTATGCCCGCGGAATGCCCATTTTGTGGCCCTAACTTGGTAGGGCGTTTACAGAGAGGGAGGTCTTGAAAAGCGTCAA
>JBBQIZ010000260.1:0-5263 GCA_038325425.1 Chthoniobacterales bacterium | reverse complement strand
CATTCGCCCGACCCGGCGATGGCTTCCCGCTTTTCCTCGCCAGCGGCACCTGCCATTGATCGGTTCCCGCATGCGCATCCTCGTCGTCAATTACGAATACCCCCCACTCGGCGGCGGGGCCGGGCAGGCGACCGCGGCGTTGGCCCGGGAGTTTGCCGCTGCCGGGCACGCGGTCCTCGTGCTCACCTCGCGCTTCCGTGGGCAGCCCGACGTGGAGTTTGTCGCGGGTTACCGCATTCGCCGCGTGCCGGTCGCCCGGCGGCGCCAGGATCGCTGCACGCCGCCGGAGATGCTCACTTTCCTCGCCAGCGCGTGCTGGACGGTGCTGCGTGAGGTGCACGCGTGGCGGCCCGAGGCGACGATCGCGTTCTTCGGCATCCCCTCGGGCCCGGTCGCGTGGCTGCTGAAGGTGGTCGGCGGCGTGCCGTATATCGTCTCGCTGCGCGGCGGCGATGTGCCGGGCTTCCAGCCTTACGACCTCGCCCGCTTGCACCAGCTGCTCGGGCCGGCGATCCGTTTCCTGTGGAAGAAATCGGCGGCCATCGTCGCCAACAGCCGCGGCCTGCAGGCGCTCGGGCAGCGCTTCGCGCCAGAGCTGCCGATCCGCGTCATCCCGAATGGGGTGGACGCCGCCGCCTTCCACCCCGCGCCGGAGGGGACCGCGCCGCGCTCTGGCCCGGTGCGGCTGCTCTTCGTCGGGCGCGTCGTTTTCCAGAAAGGCCTCGACGTCCTGCTCCGTGCGCTCGCCGCCCTGCCCAGGGAGCTGGATTACGAGCTCGAAATCATCGGCGACGGCGATGCTCGGCCAGCGCTGACTCTGGAAATCGCCCAGCTCGGCCTCGCGCCACGCGTCACCTTCGCCGGTTGGTGCGACCGTGCGCACATCGCCGAACGCTACCGCGCCGCCGATCTTTTCGTCTTCCCCTCGCGCGACGAAGGCATGCCCAACGGCGTGCTCGAAGCCATGGCCAGCGGACTGCCGATCGTCGCCACGGCCATCGCCGGCAGCGAGGAACTCGTGCGCGAAGGCGAGAACGGCCACCTCGTTCCGCCGGAAGACCACGCCGCGCTCAGCGCCGCGCTCTCCCGCCGCATCGCCGCGCCGGAAACTGGCCGCGCGATGGGCCGCGCCAGCCGCGCGATCATCGAGCGCGAATACACGTGGTCGCGCGTGGCGGCTTGCTACCTCGACCTCCTGCGGGAAAAGTGCGCGCCTTCCACGAAGTGAATTTTTCCTCCATCCATGTGCGGCATTAGCGGCCTCGTTTATCGAGACCCCGAGCGGCCAGTCGAACCGAGCGTGCTCGAGCGGATGAATGCCGCGATCCGGCATCGCGGCCCGGACAGCGACGGCTTCTACTTTCGCCCCGGCGTCGGGCTCGCCATGCGCCGCCTGGCCATCGTCGATCTGCACACCGGCGACCAGCCCCTGAGCAACGAAGACGGCAGCGTGTGGATCGTCTTCAACGGCGAAATCTACAACTACCCGCAGCTCCGCCCGGAGCTCGAGAAGCGCGGCCACATCTTCCGCACGCACAGCGACACCGAGGCGATCGTGCATCTTTACGAGGAGCACGGACTCGACTGCGTGCAGCACCTGCGCGGCATGTTCGCGTTCGCCATTTGGGATGAGAAAAAGCGCCGCCTGCTGATCGCGCGCGACCGCGTCGGTAAAAAGCCGCTCTATTACGCCGAGCACGACGGCGCGCTGCTCTGGGGCTCCGAGCTGAAGTGTCTGCTGCAATATCCCGGCTTCCCGCGCGCCGCCGATCTCACCGCGATCCACCACTACCTCACGCTGCAGTACGTCCCCGACCCGCTGTCCGCGCTCCGCCACGCGCGCAAGCTCCCGCCCGCGCATCGGCTCATCTGGGAAGCCGGCCGCACGACCATCGAGCGCTATTGGCAACTGCCCTACGAGCCGAAGTGGACGACGCCCGAGCCCGAGCTCCGCGAGCAGGTCCGCGCGAAGATCACCGAGGCGGTGCGCATTCGCCTGATGAGCGATGTGCCGCTCGGCGCGCACCTCAGCGGCGGCATCGATTCGGCGATCATCGTCGGGCTCATGGCGGGGATGAGCACGCGGCCCGTGGAGACTTTTTCCATCGGCTTCCGGGAAGCGGCCTTCAGCGAGCTGCACCACGCGCGGGCCGTCGCGGAGAAGTTCGGCACGGTGCATCACGAGTTCATCGTCGAGCCGTCCGCGCTGGAGATTCTCCCGCAGCTCGTGGAGCACTTCGACGAACCGTTCGCCGACGCCGCGGCCATCCCGACCTGGTATCTTTCCAAGCTCACCCGCGAGCACGTGACCGTGGCGCTCAATGGCGACGGCGGCGACGAAGCCTTCGGCGGTTATCAGCGCTACTACGCCGATCCCATCGCCGATCTCTACCGGCTCGTCCCGGCGCCGCTCCGCCACGGCGTCTTTAATCGCCTCCTCCGCGCACTCCCGATCGACAGCAGCAAACCTGTGGAGCACAGCCTCGTGATGGCGCTGCGCCATCTCGCCAGCGCCGCCGATCTCTCGCACGGCGCGAGCGTCGTCCGCTGGGGTTCGTTCTTCACCGAGGCGGAAAAACACGCGCTCTACACCGACGAAATGCGCGCCGCGCTGGCCACCACCGCGCCCTCGCACGCGCTGCTCGAGGAAAGCTTCCGCACCGCACTAGCGAAGTCGCGGCTCGACCGCACGCTCAGCACTGACGTGCAGAATTATCTCCCCGGCGCGCTCCTCCCGAAAGTCGATCGCATGACCATGGCGCACTCGCTCGAAGCGCGTTCGCCCTTCCTCGACCACGAAGTCCTCGAGCTCGCCGCGCGCCTGCCCGAGTCGTGGAAAGTGGACGGCCGCAACACCAAACGCATCCTCCGCGAACTCTTCGGCGGGCTGCTGCCGGAGTCGATCACGCGCCGCGGCAAGATGGGCTTCTCCGTGCCGCTCGGGCTGTGGTTCCGCGACACGCTGCGCGCGCCGATCCACGACATCCTTTTCGCGCCGAACGCCCGGATTTATCAGTATCTCCGGCGCGAGCGGGTGCAGGCGCTCTTCGACGAAAACGCCACCGCCCGCGCCGACCACGGCAAACGTCTCTGGGCCCTCCTCAACCTCGAAACCTGGCTGCAAAAATACGTCCCGTAAGCGCATGGTCAGGGTCTGCTCCCCGGCTCAGTCGCGGTAGATTTCGAGCAGTCGAGTGCGGATGTCTTCGTCGGAGCTAAGGTTCTGCTGACGGACATTCGCGACCAACCGCGACCACGTCTGCCGATCCGCGACGCGAGTCAACGCAGCGGCCAGCGCTTCCGCGGAGCGCGGCTCGATGACGTAGCCGTTCTCATCGTCGTGCACGACATCGGCCAGCGCACCGACGCGGGTCGCGATGACCGGCTTTTCGAAAGCAAACGCCATGTAGGCGACGCCGCTCTGCGACGCGGAGAGATACGGCAGCGCCACCGCGTGGGCTTGATTGAACAGCGCAGCCATTTCCTCGTCGGGAATGAAACGGTTCATCGTGCGGATATTTTCTCCCGCGACGTCGTATCCTGCGAGGTCGCCTTCGCCGGCGATGATCAATTGGAATTCTCGCGGGTCGAGACGGCGGAACGCGGCGAGCAGATATTCGAGGCCTTTGTAGCGCAGCAAACGGCCAAAGAAGAGGACGACAAACGGGCCATCGCCCCGCGGTAAAGATTCGCCGCTGGCCCAGAGCCGATAATTGACGTGCGGCAAAAGGTGCGTGCGCCGCTGCAGCATGGCCGGCAGCTCGCTGCGGATCGCCTCGGAATGGACGATCACCTTGCGCATGCACAGAAAGACCAGCGCGAGGTGCAGGCGCATGAAGGCTCGTTTGGCCAGGCTCTCGCCTTCGTGCGGCACCGCATCGTGCAGGGTGATGACGGAATTGAAAAACGCGAACAGCGGAAAGAGGGGAAGGAGGATGGGCAGTTCGCTATTGAGATGGACGGCGGACGGCGACCGTCGGAGAAGCATCCACGCGAGCCGCGCCAGATCGCCGAGGGCCTGCAGACGCACCGGATGCAGCCCGACTTGGAGGCTTTCGACCGGCAGCGTGCTGGGGTAATTGCGGACGTAAAGGACATCGGCGGCCGGGGCCAGCGCATGCATCAGCGACTCGGAGTAGTGTTTCATCCCGCTCTCGGGCCAGAGATTGATGAACACGATCGGGCCCGGCGCGGCTGCGGGCGATCGTTCTGGATTCATCGGCGGGAGGTTGCCGCGCCCCCCCGGACACCGCAAGCATGCGGGCTTGCCGCCGCCCCGACGCGTCGGGCATTTTCCCCACACCCCGCCATGAAACGCTTCCTCCCGCTCCTCCTCCTGCCCGCCCTTTTCCTCGCTGCCTGCAAGAAGGCCGACGACGCCGCTTCGGCGGGCGGCGGCGGGAAGACGACCATCGCCCTGCTGCCAAAGTCGAAGGGGAACCAATATTTCGTGAACGTCGAGAAAGGCGCGCGCGCCGCGGCGGAGGAGTTCGGCGTGGAGCTGCTTTTCGACGGGCCGACGAATACCGACCCGGCGAAGCAGAACGAGATCGTCGAGAACTGGATCACGCTCGGCGTGGACGCGATCGCGGCGGCGGCGGAGAACAAGGAAGGTCTTTCGACGGCGCTGAAAAAGGCGCAGGCCGCGGGGATCAAGGTGGTGACGTACGATTCCGATACGACGCCGGATTCGCGCGCGTTTTTTGTCAATCAGGCGACGGCGGAAGGCATCGGCCACACGCTCATGGATGAAGCGGCGCGGCTGATCGGCGACGAGGGCGGCGAGTTTGCGATCATCACGGCGACGCTCACCGCGGCGAACATGAACGAATGGCGGCGGCACATCGAGGCGCGGCTCGCGGAGAAATATCCAAAGCTCAAGCTGGTGGACACGAAGCCGTGCGACGACCAGAAGGACAAGGCGCAGCAAGAGGCGACGAACCTGCTCAGCGCCTATCCGAACCTGAAAGCGATCATGGCGATCTGCTCGCCCGCGGTCCCGGGCGCGGCGGAGGCGGTGAAGCAGGCGGGCAAGGCGGGCACGGTGAAGGTGCTGGGGCTGGGGCTGCCGAGCGAGAACCGCGCTTACGTGAAGGAAGGCGTGACGCAGGCGGTGATCCTCTGGAAGGTGCAGGATCTGGGATACCTGACGATCAAAGCGGCGGCCGATCTGGTGAAGGGGACGCTCGCGCCGGGTGCCACGGAGTTCGACGGCGGGAAGCTGGGGAAGGTCGTGGTGCAGGGGGATAATATCGTCCTCGGC
>JBBQIZ010000259.1:0-5263 GCA_038325425.1 Chthoniobacterales bacterium | reverse complement strand
CCCGAGACCACGAAGACATCGCCGTGGAAGGTGCAGACCGCCGCGCGGCCATCGGGGAAAAAGTCGAACCCGCCGATGAACATCGGCGCGCCCCACGGATTCGGGTCCGGGAGCTTGATCGTATCGACGACATACGCCTCGGCGGTCTTCGCCGAGACCTCGCCGGTGGTCGTCACCGTCTCCGGCCAGCGCGCCGGGCCGCCTTTGGTCAGAGCCGCCAAGTCAGCGAGCGGCGGGATCTTTTCAGTAAGCATTCTACGGATCGCGGTTTCGCCGACGTCTTCCCTTCCGCCATAAATAGTAAACCGCATCTGCAGCGGTTGGTCATGCGGCGGCACCTCGACCCACAGTTGATTGTGTCGCAGGTACCAGGTCGGCTTCACAGACGCGTCCGTGTCCACTCGCGGAACGATGCAAGCCACCCCGAGATCAATGAACGGGAGATCGCGATCGGCGACCTTTCCCTGCTTCACCGCCTCCGCGAACCATGTTTTGTTCATCATGATCTCGTCCAGGGAGGCCCCATTTTCGCGAAGCTCAGCTTCGAGTTTCGGATGAACCGGGGCAATCGCGATGGACACGGAGCGGGCTGAGGGTTCGATACGGAAGGTGCGGGTAAACAATCCGGGCTGCTGGCTGCCATCATACCCCGGCATCTCCAGCACCTCCACCCCGCCGATCTCCCACTTCAGGATCGTCTTCCCGCCGTTCACATAAAACCCCCGAAACCGCGCCTGCCCCTCCGGGAGCGGACCGAAGGGCTCCGGGCGGGGGTCCTTCCAGCCCGCCGGGGGGCCGGTCGGAGGGACGGGGGCAGCGGTCGCGGAAACGGGGGCAGCGCCCGGAACAAAGGGGGCTTCGCCCGGTCCGCGGAGGGTCTCGCGGGCCGGAAAAGGGCCTCCCCCGGACGCCGCGAGGGCTTCCTTCCGCGCCGCGGGGGCGCCCCCGGACGACGGTAGACCATCCCCCATGAGGCGCGGGGGCGCCCCTGTGCTGCCCGAGGGAACCCCCGCGGCGTTGGGGGGCAGGTCTGGTGCCGTCGGGGGGCGCCCCCGGGGCGTTTGGGGCGTTCCCCCATCCGCCGCGGGGGCGCCCCCGGACGGTGCGCCGGAGCCACCGCGGGCCGGAGCGGAGCCCTCGGGGGAAACGGGGCCGCCCCCGGACGCCGCGGGGGCGGCGTCTTTTCCTCGGAGGGACGCGCTCCCGCGCGTCCCCGTCCCCCCGGGAGCAGTCGAAGGCGCGGGTGGCGCCGGACGCGCGGGCGCGCGTCCCTCCGGAGCAGGCGCCGGACGCGCCGTGAGGAAGCCGGGGACCGCCCCGGTGGTGAAAGCCACTTCGCCCAGCGCCGTCGGGTATTCGCCGCGGGACATCAGGTTCATCGGGGTGACAAATTTGCCCGTCCACGCGCCGGCCATCCGGCACAGGTCGAGGTCGTAGGCCACGGCGGCCTCCCCGTTCTCCCCGACTTGGATGGCCAGCCCTTTGAGCGCGATCTGGCTGCCGGGCGGCAACTCCAGGCTCGGCTCGGGGCCGCCGGCAACTTTTTTCACCTGATACGGCTGCGGGCCGACGCCCACCGTGCCGAGCAGCCACGGCCCCGGCGCTTCGCCCGCGGGCGTCTGCATCTTTTGGCCGGCGACCGGCAAAACCAGTGCGGCAAACGCCGCGGCGAGGGGAAGCATCTTCATGCGCAGCACTGAATCAGCCCGGCGGCGCGCCGGCAAGCGGAGCCGCCCCGGAGGGACGCGCTCCCGCGCGCTCCCCATTTCCCGTTCGCACCGCTCCGCAGTCCAGGGCGCGCCCCGGAGGGACGCGCTCCCGCGCGCTCCCCATTACAATCCGCACCGCTCCGAAGTCCGGGACGCGCTCCCCATTTCCCGTACCGCTCCGCAGTCCAGGGAGCGCGCCGGAGCGCGTCCCTCCGAGGGAAAAAACTTTCCTCTCGCCTTCCGCAGATCCTTTGGAACTGTCCCCCCGTTCCTTCATGAAAAGCATCCGTCCCCTTCTCGCCCTCCTCCTGCTGGTGCTTCTCGGCGCCGCCGGTCCGGCGCAGGCCTTCAGCACGGTGGTCATCGATGCCGGTCACGGGGGTCACGACCGCGGCGGGGTGCCCGGCCAGCGGTATTCGGAGAAAATGTATGCGCTCGATGTGGCCCAGCGCGTCCGCAGCGGCCTGCGCGCGGCCGGGCTGCGGGTGGTCATGACGCGCGCGAACGACACCTTCATCGGCCTCGGCACGCGCTGCTCGATCGCCAATAGCCAGCGGGACGCGATCTTCGTCTCGATCCATTTTAACTCCGCGCCGCGCGAAGGCGCCGACGGCATCGAGACGTATTATTACAGCAGCAAAAGCGCGAGCCTGGCCGGGGCCATCCACCCGCGGGTCGTGCGCGCGGCCGGGACGGAGGATCGGTTTGTGCGGAAGCGCGGCTTTTACGTGCTGCGCAATACGCGCATCCCGGCGGTGCTCTGCGAGCTGGGCTTTCTGACCAATCGGGTGGAAGGGGCGCGCGTCGCCGGTTCCGCCAGTCACCGGCAAAAGCTCGCCGACGCCGTGGTCGCGGGCATCCTCGCGCGCCGCTAGCCCGCCATGCTCCTGACCGGTGCCCAGATGAAAGCGCTCGAGGAGCGGGCCTTCGCGGACGGGATCACCGCGGAGGCGCTGATGGAGGAGGCGGGGCGGAAGATCGCGCAGGCGGTCGGGCAGTTTGCGCCGATGCCAGGGCGGTGCGTGGTCTTTTTCGGCAAAGGGCATAACGGCGGCGATGCGCTGGTCGCGGCGCGGCATCTGCGCGCGGCGGGCTGGCGGGTGGAATTGCAGCCAGCCTTCCCGGAGGAGACGTGGGCGGCGCTGACCCGCCGGCAGCACGAGCGGGTGGACGTGCTGGAGGAATCGCCGACGCTCCACGATACCTATTTCACCTACGCGCACGCCGCCGCGCCGCCGCTGGTCGTGCTCGATGGGCTGCTCGGCATCGGCGCGGGCGGCGCGCTGCGGGAACCGATCATCAGCGCGACCCAGGCGATCAACGCCCTGCGGGCGGCCAGTCACGCCCACGTCTTCGCCCTCGACCTGCCGACCGGGCTCGATCCCGACACCGGCGCGGCTGACGCGGAGGCGGTCGTGGCCGATGTCACGCTGACCATCGGCTTCGCCAAACGCGGGCTGCTGGCCGACGGCGCGACGCGGTTCGTCGGGCGGCTCGCCGTGTTGCCGCTGGCCGAGCTGACCGCCCGCGCCACCGGCCCCGCGAACGAGACCGTCGCCACCGCCGCCCGCCTCGCGCCGCTGCTGCCGCGCCGCGGCTTCGAGATGCACAAGGGGCGCGCCGGGCGGGTGGGAATCGTGGCCGGTTCGCGCGGGCTGACCGGCGCCGCGCGCCTCTGCGCCGAGGGCGCGCTGCGGGCGGGCGCGGGGCTGATCACGCTCTTCGTGCCCGAGGAGATTTACCCGATCGTCGCCGCCAGCGTCGTGCCGGAGATCATGGTCCGCCCGGTGCAGTCCTACCGCGAAGTCCTCGACTTCAACCTCGACGTGCTCGCCATCGGCCCCGGCCTCGGCTCCAGCCGCGCCCAGGAAATCCGCCACCTCGTCGAACACGCCCCGCAACCGGCCGTCCTCGACGCCGACGCGCTGAACACCCTCGCCGGCAGCCCCCTCCTCCTCGACCGCGCCGCCGGCCCCCGCCTGCTCACCCCCCACCCCGGCGAAATGGCCCGCCTCGACCCCGCCGCCGCCGACCGTCCCCGCCGCGCCACCGTCGAAGCCTTCACCCAGCGCCACCCGCACGTCCTCCTGCTGAAGGGCGCCCGCACGCTCATCGGCCAGCGCGGCCAGGCGCTGAGCTACAACACCACCGGTTCGCCCGGCATGGCCACCGGCGGCATGGGCGACGTGCTGACCGGCGTCTGCGCCGCGCTCGCCGGCCAGGGGCTCGCCCTCTACGACGCCGCCCGCCTCGGCGCCTGGCTCTGCGGTCGCGCCGCCGAGCTCGCGCTCCTCTCCAGCCGCGAATCCGAGGAATCCCTCACCCCCAGCGCGCTCCTCGCGCATCTCGGCCCCGCCTTTCACGACCTGCGCACCGGAGCCTGGTAAGGGTGTCCGCTCTCAGAACCCTACTCTTACTCTTACTCTTACTCTTACTCCTACGCGTCCGGGCACCGCAGAAGATTAGGAGTAAGAGTAAGAGTAAGAATAAGAACAGGACGCTCCGTCTTTCCCTCCAGTCACTTCCCCACTTGTCACCCGCCCCCCAATCCGCGAAGTTCGCCGACTTATGATGCAGAAAAATTCCGGCTGCCTATGGATGCTGGCCGGCTTCGGCCTCTGCCTGGGCTTCCTTTTCGTCCTCGGGCTGGTCTTCACGGCCAGCATGGGCAGCATGACCCCGGTGGTCAAAGCGACCGCGCCGAAGTTTGACGAAGCAGTCGTCGCGGACGCCAAGCCCCACAAGGACGCGGCCGGCAAGGAGGTGAAGGACACCGACGCCAAGATCGCGGTCATCTATCTGCGCGGGATCATCACCGCCGCGCAACCCGGTTCGATCGGCGAGTCGATGGTCGATGATCTCAAGATCCAGCTGGAGCAAGCCGCGACGGACGAGAAGGTGAAGGCCATCGTCCTTTACGTCGATTCGCCGGGCGGCGAAGTGACTGCTTCCGATACGATCTACAACGCCGTGCGCAAAGTCCGCGACGGCGGCTTCGGGACGAAAAAACCCATCGTCGTTTACATGGGTTCGCTCGCGGCGTCGGGCGGCTATTACGTGGCCTGCGGCGGAAGCTGGCTGATGGCCAATGAAACCACGCTGACCGGCTCGATCGGCGTGATCATGCAGACCTTCAAATATCAGCAGCTCTTCGGAAAGGTCGGCCTCGAGACGGTCACCTTCAAAAGCGGCCAGTTCAAAGACATGATGAGCGGCGCGCGCGACATGACGCAGCAAGAGAAGGATTACGTGCAGAAGATGGTCATGGACAGCTACGCGAAGTTCGTCGGCATCGTCGCCCGCGAACGCAAGCTGCCCGAGAACGACCTCCGCCACGGCCTCGCCGACGGGCGGATCATCTCCGGCAAGGACGCGCGCGATGCGAAGCTTATCAACGCCTGTGGCGAAGTGGAGGACGCCTACGCCAAGGCGATGGAACTCGGCAACGTGAAGGCCGCGACGATCGTCCGCTACGAGTCGCCGTTCGTGCTCGGGAAGCTCTTCCGTTTCCTCGGCCAGAGTGAAAAGGCGAGCGTCGAAATCAACGTCACCCA
>JBBQIZ010000258.1:0-5322 GCA_038325425.1 Chthoniobacterales bacterium | reverse complement strand
CGTGTGGCGGGACTGGCCGGCGGCGATCCTCGCGGGCGTCGCGCTTTCATTGCATCATCAGCTCTACGAGCTCGCGCATTACATGAAGGAAGACGCCGCGCTGCTCATGGGGCTCGCGTTCACCTTTCTCGCCGCCGCGCTCTACGCCCGCAACCCTTCGCGCCCGCGTGCCGCCTTCCTTGGCTTCGCCTGCGCACTCGCCATCTCCGGAAAATATCTCGGCGTCCTCTCGCTGGCCATCGCTGGCCCGCTGCTCTGGCAGCACAAACGCCTTGGGCTCGGCTGGTGCATCGCCGCCCTGCTCGGCGCTTTCGCGATCATCAATCTCCCGCTGCTGACCAACCTCGCGACCTTCCAGCAAAGCCTCGGTCGCGAGATGGATTTCGTCGTCCACGGCCAGCGCGGCATGACCCGCAGCGTGCCGCATGCGCAGTATTGGAATATCTTTGTGGACAATAGTTCGCCGGTCATCTGGCTGCTCCTTCTCATCTTTCTCATCGCCCGCTGGCGCGAACGCCGCGCCCTCACGCTCGTCGAGTGGATGATCTTCGCCTTTCCGTTCGTTTACGCGCTGGCGCTCTCGTTTTCCCCGAAGTCGAACGACCGCTATTTCCTCCCGGCGTCCGCGACCTTCCTCCTGCTCGCGGTCCTCGGGATCAACGACGCCGCGCGCTTGCTGGCGGGGCGCATCCGCCGGCCGGTCGTCGTCGGCATCGCCGGTCTGTTGCTCACGGCCACGCAGCTCGTTGGCTGGGCTCCCGGGAAAGGCGGCGTCTGGCGCTACGAGCGCGCGTTTCAAAACGATGACACCGCGGACCTGATCGCGTGGCTCAATACCGAAGTGCCGGCGACGGCCGTGATCGCCAAGGATAACCGCGTCGGTCTGCCCGATCCGAAAAAGAAAAAACATGCCGCCCGGCTCGGCGTGATCCCGCAGAAAGTCGTCGCCGCGCGCTACGCCGCCGATCTCGGCACGCTCGACGAATTGCGCGCTCAAGGCATCACCCACGTCGTCGTTTCGGAAAGCGACTACGGGAAATTTTTCCTGCGGACGTTGCGGCCGCAGAAAGACGAGGCCGAGGATTTCGCCCGCCGGCGCGCCTTTTACGAAACGCTCTTCCGCGAAAACGACCCCGTTTGGGAGCGTCGCCGCGGGACGGTGATTTATCTGCATCCCGGCATCCGCGTTTACCGCATCGTCCCCGACCCCGCCGCCACGCCCGCCGCGCTACCGCCCGCCCCGCGGGGACTTGCCGGAGCGCGACCCCCCGCTTTAAGAACCTCCCGCCATGACTGAGAAACTGAAGCGCTTCGCGCGCCGCCATCCCCTGCTGCGAGACGCCGCCCTCTGGGCCATCCCGGCCGTGCTCCTCGGCTCCGTCCTGCGCTGGCTGCTGCTCAGCTACCAGCCGTTTGCGTATTGGGGCACGGATTCCTCATCGTATTACACCTTCGTCGATAACTTGCTGACGAAAGGCGATTTCGAGCTGAAGGAAAAGCGCCGCTACGTCTATCCCCTCTACCTGCTCGGCGTCGGCATCCTGCCCGGCGCGACCTTGAAATGGCTGGCCTGGCTCCAGCACGGCTTCGGCCTGCTCACTCTCCTCCCGCTGGCCTACGTCGTGCGGAAAAGCTTCGTCCACTGGCGCTGGATCGTCCTCCCGGTCACGCTGCTTTACGTGTCGCTCCCCATGGTCATTTGGTTCGAGCACGAGTTGCTCGGCGAAAACCTTTTCTACGCCGCTTTCATCTGGGCGATGGCCGGCTGGGCGGCGTGGACGAGCCAGGCGGCGATCCCCCGCGCGCGGCTGCTCTGGTGGTGGTTTTTCGCCGCCTACACAGTGATCCTGCTGATCAAACCTTCCGGCCGTTTCATCGTCCCGGGGGTGATCCTCGGGCTGCTCGCCGTCCGTGCCTGGCGCACGTTGACGTGGAAACAACTGACCCCGCTCGCCGCCGTCGTCGCCGTCGCCATGACCATGGGCACGGACAAACAATCCTCGTGGCTGCTCTACAGTTCGTCCTTCCCGCTGACCCGCCTCGATACGCCCCTCCACGCCGAATACAAAACGGAGGTCCGTGACCTGATCACCGATTTGCGGGCGCGCCTCGGCAGCTATTTCCTGCTCGCCGATGAAGGGCCCAAGGTCTTCCTCAAATATCCGGAGAAACATCCCGATCGACCGCTCTGGGCCGCGCTCGGCGAAGACGACGATAAGCGCGCCCGCATCTATCGAGACCTCGCGCTCGAAGGCATCCTCGCCCGGCCCGACCTGTTCCTCTTTATCTCCGCGCAGAAGCTCGTCCACTCCGCGCGGCTCGAGGAGTTCAAGATGGAGCGCTTCGACGGCGACTATTTCGCGCGGCGGTTTGAAGACGGTTACAACGAACTCGCCGAGGAGCGTCCGCAGATTCTCTGGCGCCTTTTTGCCCTGCCAAAAAACCAGCCTCCGCCCCGCTACGAAGAAATGGCTCCGCGGCTCGGAAAAACTGGGACGAAGGAAGAAGAACGGCTCGTCCGCTATCTGCGCGGCGTGCAGGAGTCCTTTACGCTGGTCAGCAAACGGCCCGAAGGCTTCGGCCAGGAGTGGGCCATCGCCGCCTATCGCCCCGCCATCCTCGGCTGGCTATTTCTCGCCGGAGCCGTGCTCGCCCTCGCTTCGCCTTATCGCGATACGATCGGCGTCTGGGTCGTGCTCGCCGTTGGTTATCTGTTCGGAGTCTTCCTCGTGGGCAGCGCCAACCCCCGCTTCTTCGCCGCCGCCTGGCCGCCGCTCATTCTGGCCATCGCCGTGCCTTTCGATCTGCTGCTCCGCGCGATCAGTGGCCTTTGGCAACAGCGTCCCAGCGCCGCGCCCAACCCGACCTCCGCTGCCTGACGGCGCCTCCCCATGACGATGCCCCATCCTTCTCCCGATCCCTCCGCGCCCCCATCCCGCATCGGCTGGCACCTGCTGGCGCTGGTTCTCGTCGCCGTCGCGGTGTGGATTCAATTCCTGCGCGCGCCGGGATTCGGCGACGACCTGACCTACTGGAGCCGGGCGTTCGACGTTCACGAACGCGGGCTCGAGACCTGGGGTAAAAAGAGCTTCCACGATCTGCGCTGGCCGGTCTGGGGCGTGTGCTGGGTGCTGCAAAGCATCTTCGGCTTCGGGCTGGCTTCCTACTACGGACCGCCGCTCATTTTCCTCACCGCGGGCGCGGCCATCGCCCTCGTGTTCGTCCACCGCGCCACGCGCTCCATCCCGCTCGCTTGGGCGGCGGCGCTCGCTTTCCTTTTCCATCCCCTGCTCGACACCGTCTGCTACCGGCCGATGCCTGATATCTCGGAGGGCGTTTGGAGCGGCCTCGTCCTGCTCGCGTGGTGGGCGATGGTGACCGCGTCCAACCGCTGGGCCGCCACCGGTTTCGCGGTGCTCACCGGCCTCGGCGTGTTCATCATCCAGGCCAACCGCATCACCGGCGTGTTCATCGTGCCGGTGCTCATCGTGGCGACGCTGATGCTCTTCCCGCGGAAGTTCGGCTGGCTGGTGCTGGCCGGCGTTTGCTCCGCGTTTTTCTACGGCCTCGAATGCCTTTTCTACAAAGACCTCTTCGGCGACTGGCTGCACAACCTGCACGCGAATACCGGCGCGAAAGGCAAGAAGGGCACGGAAGCGGTCGCGCTTTGGACGATGCCTTTGCGCTTTCTGGATACGCTCTGGGGCGGCATCGGTCCGGTCTATTGCATCTTCGGCGCGATCGGACTCTGGGCGGGCTGGAAGAAATTCGGCGCGGTCGGGCGGCTGATGGTCCTCTGGTTCGTCGTGCTTTATCTAAGCTACAGTTGTGCGCCGCAGAGCCTCTTCCCGTATCGCCCTCTGGTCCGCGATGCCGATCGTTTCCTGAGCGGTCTCGCCATCCCGATGTCGGCGCTCGCGGTCTTCGGACTCGCCACCGTCTTCGATCCAAAATTGCTCGGCCGCTGGAGCGTGGGCAGTTGGTGGGGGCGGCATCCCGTCGTCTCCGGCGTGCTCGGTTTTGTGCTTCTCTCGGCGATCACCACCCGCGACCGCTTCGCCCTCGATTATGTGCCGGAGATGCGGCGCTACATGGCGTCCCTGCCGCCGGGGACGAAGGTCTTCACCCATCACTCGATGCGCCCGATCGCCTTCCTCGTGCATGCCGACGCCGCGCAGAAGATCGATTGGCGAACGCGCAACTCGATCCTCTATTACGACTCCGATCACGAGGCGGAAGCCGCCGGTTGCAGCGAACTGTGGTACGCGCGCAAACTGCTCTGGCTCAACATTCGCAAGGAAATCGAAGCCGAACAGACCGCGGAACAGCCGCGGCTCGCTTCGTATTTCGACCATCCGGAGCAGGAATGGACGATGACCCGATTGCTCGCCAAAGCGGACACGCCGGACCTTATTTTCTATCGTCGGCGCGCAGCTGGCGCACCCGCCCCGATCATCGTTCCGTCAACCGCGCCGGAATGGCAGGGGTTGATTCCCGCGCTGCCGTACGAATGGCAGCAGGGCCAGACCGAGCGGAGAGTCAAAACGACCTGGACCGTCCCGAAAGAATGGCAGGGCCACTTGGTGCGGCTGGAAATGGAAGGAGCTTCGGACGAAGTCGAAGGCGTGACCTTCCGGCTCCGCTTTACGTCCTCCGAAGACCCAAAATTCGAGATCCGGGAATTCACCCTCAAGCCGTACTTTTACACCCGCCGCGGCAAGGATTTCTTCGCGCTGCAGCTGCCACCCGGGGCCGACCGTTGCGAGATTCAGGCGCAGTTCCTGAGGAGCACTAAGAGCGTCAAGATCACCAGCTTCCGCGCGGTGATCGAGCCCGACGTGGCCGTGGAATAGGGTACCTTTTCGAGGATCGGCTCTCCCCAAAAAACGCGTGTCATCCTGAGCGGAGCGGAGGCGGAAAGGCGGGCGCAGCGCAGTCGAAGGATGACCCGCGACCCTCGAGGCCTACGGCTGCGCCGCGGTCTTGGCGCGGGACTTCTTCAGCGCGGCGAAGTATTGCCCCGCAAAGGGCAGTCCGCCGATCGCCGGCAAAATATAGCGCGCGGTGCAAAGCAGGCCGAGCGCGAGCGCCGCGTGCGCGGCGAAATAGGGCGCATAAAGCGCGACCAGCGCGCCGTCGCGCGTGCCGGCGCCGCCGAAGGTCGGGATGGGCAGCAGCCCCGCGAGAATGGCCAGCGGTGAGAGCGCCAGATTGGTCAGGAACGGCACGGTCTGCCGCAGGGCGAGAATGAAGAGCCAGATCTGCAGGAGGTGCAGAAACCAGATGAACACGGATGTCACCGTGACCGTGAGCAATCGCGCT
>JBBQIZ010000257.1:0-5324 GCA_038325425.1 Chthoniobacterales bacterium | reverse complement strand
GGCTTTCGCGGCCGACTTCACCCCCACGATCGAGCGGCTCGATCCCGCGCTCGACGCGCTGCTCGCGCCGGATGCGGCGATCGAAAAGCTGGCCGAGGGCTTTAACTGGTCGGAAGGGCCGACGTGGTTTCAGAACTCGGTGGTCTTTTCCGATGTTCCGGAAAACGTGATCTACCAATGGAAACCGGGCGCGACGGCCGCGACGGTTTTTATGAAACCGAGCGGGATGCTGAATCCGCGACCGGGCTTTCGCGAGCAGGGTTCGAATGGGCTGGCGGTCGATGCGCAGGGGCGGTTGCTGATTTGCCAGCATGGCGAGCGGCGCGTGGCGCGAGTGGAGAAAGATGGCTCGCAGACGGCGCTGGCGGACAAGTTCGAGGGCAAACGCTTCAACAGCCCGAACGACCTCACGCTGCTCAAGGACGGCGGCATTTATTTCACCGACCCGCCGTACGGGCTCGAAGGGTTGAACAAATCGCCGATCAAGGAACTGGATTTCAACGGGGTCTTTCACCTCGCGGCGGATGGCAAGGTGACCGCAGTCATCAAGGATCTCACGTTCCCGAATGGCATCGCCCTGTCGCCCGACGAAAAGACGCTCTACGTCGCGGTGAGCGATGGCCAGGCGCCCCGCGTCATGGCCTACGACGTGCAGGCCGACCGCTCGGTGTCGAATGGTCGCGTGCTGCTCGACGCTGCGCCGCTCAAAGGACCGGATCGCAAAGGTTCGTGCGACGGAATGAAAGTGGACGCGCAAGGCAACGTGTGGGCGACGGGACCGGGTGGAGTCTTGGTCATCGCGCCAAACGGCAAACTCCTCGGGACGGTCCTGACCGGGCAGGCCACGGGCAACTGCGCCTGGGGCGATGACGGCGGGACGCTCTACATCACCGCGGACATGTTTCTCTATCGCGTGAAGACGAAAACCAAGGGCGTGGGCTGGTAGCTCCCACCGTCGCCGTGAAGCTCCGCGTCTTCCCTGCTCTCGTCTGCGGTGCGCTGTGCGGCGCGTGGTCGGCGCCAGCCGCGGAAATTTCGCGCGAGTCGTGGCCGGTGCGGTTTCAGACGGAACGTCCGGGGCTCGTTTCGATCCATGTTTATCGCGCAGATGGTTCGCTCGCGCGCCGCTTGGTTGCGTCGAAGAAGCTCTCCCCCGGGGCGCACGAGATTGCGTGGGATGGCCGCGCGGACGATGGTTCGGAGGTCGCGCCGGGTGACTACACGTGGCGCGGGCTTTTTCACGAAGGCATCGGACTGAAGCTGCGCGGCTGGGTCGGGTCTGGCGGCGCGACGCCGTGGCCGACGGAGGATGGGAAAGGGGATTGGGGTGGGGAGGTGGGCGTGCCGAGCGCGGTCGCGACGGACGCGGACAAGGTCTATCTCGGCTGGTCGCTGGCGGAGCGGGGGAAGGCGATCCTCGCGTGTGATCTCGAAGGGCGCGTGCAGTGGTCGCATCGCCGCGCGGAAATGGGGTCAGGCTGCAAGGCGCTGGCCGTGGATGACGGTTTGCTCTACGTGCTGGGCGGTTTGGCGGGCCCGGATGCCGAGGGCGGCGCGGTCTATCGGCTGAACGCGAAAGACGGCAAACCGGTGCCGTGGCCGGACGGGCAGCTCGATTTGAAGATTGCCGCGTTCTGGCCGGCGGATGCGAAGACCAAGCCCGAGACCGCGGACGCGATGGCGGTGCGCCATGACCGCATTTATCTCAGCTTCACGAGTTCCGAATTCCTCACCGTGCTCGACGCCAAGACGGGCGCGTATTTGCAGACGGTGGTCGGCGCGCCGCCGGGGCCGATCGATATCGCACCGACGAAGACGGATCTGCCGGATGCGCCGGGGAAGTTGGTGGACGCGGACTTTGCGGTCATCGCCCTGCGCGGCGGGGTGCTCGGCAAAGTGCTGTTCGCGCATGATCCGCTGTGGGTGATCACGAGTGAACTCTCGCCCATCGAACGCAACGTCCGAATCAACGCGCTCACGGTCATCGGCGACGGCGCGAAGTTTCACCAGCACACCGCGTTCGTCGGCCTCGATGCGCCGTTTCATCAGGTCCAAGCGCGCCCGCTGCTCGACATGGAAGGCTTCACGTGGGTCGCGGGCAAGCCTGGTGGCCGCCCGCCGGTCGGTCCCTGGCAACCGGACGCGCTGCGGGAGATTCGCGCGGTCGCGGTCGATGCGGCGGGCCAGCTGTGGGTGGCGGAAGGTGACGCGTATCCGAAGCGTTTCAGCGTGTGGGACACGACGGGACAGCAAGGCCGGCTGCTGCGGGAGTTCTTCGGTCCGGCTACTGGCGGCAGCGCGATCAATCCGCTCGATCCCGATCTGATGATTGCGCAGAACTGCGAGTGGCGGCTCGACCCGCAGAGCGGGAGCGTGCGCTGCCTCGGAGTCGTCACACGGGAGCCGATCGGCGCGGCGCGTTTCGGCGTGGGGGAAAACGGGAACGCGTATCTCGTGGCGTCCCCGAAACCCGGCGTGGCGAACATCTTCGAGCGGAGGGGCGATGGCGATTACAAGCTGCGGGCCCGCTTATTTGGCGCGGATCGAGACGGAGCGCCGCTGGCCGGTGATACGCCGGCGGGCGCAGCGCAGACGATGGTGTGGGCGGATGCAAATGATGACGCGGAGATGCAACCGGCGGAGGTGCAGCGCCTGCCGCGGGTGCTGACTTCCGGTGTCACGACCATGCAAGACCTGGCCCTGCACGGCTCCGATTGGAAGTTGCGCGTGCGAGGGTGGACCGCGTGTGACGCGCCGCTTTACGAACTCGCGCCGAATGGGGAGTTGGCGCTCCAAGGCATCGAAAGCGCCGATGGGACTTTGGTGGCTCGTCTGCACGAGCCGATACCGACGAGCGGCGAGCGCTTTTTCGAGTGCCGCGAAATGTCTTCCGGCCGGCTGCTCTGGAAGCAGCCGCTGGCTCGACTGGCAGCCGTGGGCAGCGCGGTGCGTGGCCCGGACACGGTTGGCAATCTGTGGCCGATTTGGAATGGCGAACGCGGGGGCTTTCAATTGATCAACGAGTCGGGATTCGTTCTCGCGCCATCGTCGCCAGCCGAAGTGGTGGCCTGGCCTTCCACCGCCACGCCGGGGATGTCGATTCCGCATCTGCCGCCGCACGCGGTGCCGAGGAGCATCGCGCAGGCGATCGACGGCAAGTTGTATGTCACCGCGGGTGAAACCGCGGATTGGAATGTCGAGATCACGGGGCTCGACAAAGTGCGGGCGTTGTCCGGCGGCAAGATGGCGGTGCCGGCGGCAAAGTAGCCTCCGCGCAATCGCGCTGGCGCTGGGGCACGCGCTTTCCCAGACTCCGTGGCGTCATGAAATCCCTCCCGCTTTTCCTGTTTGTCGCCCTCGCCTTCGTCGCGCCTGTGGTCACCCGTGCGGCGGAAGAATATGAGGCGCGGACATTCACCGCGAAAGACGGGCTGCAGCTTGGCTATCGGCTGCTCAAGCCGCGGAACGTCAATGCGGCGAAGAAATATCCGCTGGTCCTCTTGCTCCACGGAGCGGGTGAACGCGGCTCGGACAACACCGCGCAGCTCAAGCATGGCGCGTCCACCTTCCTCAACCCGGAGACCCGGGAGAAGTATCCTTGTTTCGTGCTCGTGCCGCAGTGTCCGGCGGAACAGACGTGGTCAGCGGTGAAAGGCTGGACCGGGGCGGCGGCGTTTGAAGAGGAACCGACGGTGCCGATGACGCTGGTGCTGGGCGCGGTCGATGCGCTGTTGAAGGAATTGCCCATCGACAAGGGCCGCCTTTATGTGACGGGGCTTTCGATGGGCGGCTTCGGGACGTGGGATATCCTCACCCGCCAGCCGCAACGCTGGGCGGCGGCGGTCCCCATTTGTGGCGGTGGTGATCCGGCGCGGATCGGCGTGGCCAAAGGCGTGGCGCTCTGGGCGTTTCACGGCGTGAAGGACACCGCGGTGCCGGTGATTCGGACGCAGGAGATGGTGGCAGCGCTCGAATCCGCGGGCGGCGCACCGTTGTACAGCGAGTATCCTGATGTCGGGCACGACTCGTGGAAGATCGCGTATGAGGAGCCGGAGTTTCTGCCGTGGCTCTTTGCGCAAAAACGCGGTGCTGTGGTGCCGTGGAAGAACGTCGCCCATCCGCTCTCGCAACCACCCTCCAATCTCTGCGCGGGCGAGGGTCCGATGCAATCCGGCCTGTGGTTTCGCTCCCTATGGAAGAACCGGCGCGAGCAGTGGGCGAAGTCGAAGGAGGCAGATCGCGGCGCGGTGGTTTTTTTCGGCGATTCGATCACTCAGGGCTGGGCGACGCTGACCTCCGATTTTTCGCCTCTCAAGGTCGCGAACCGCGGCATCAGCGGTGATACCACGCGGGGGCTGAGGGCGCGTTTGCAAGGCGATGTGCTGGATCTCAAACCCGCGGCGGTCTCGATCCTCATCGGCACGAATGATCTCGACCAGGGCGCTGAGCCGGAGACGGTCGCGCAGAACTTGCAGGCCATCGTCGCGGCGCTGCAGGAGTCAGATCCGGCCCTGCCGATCGTGATCAATAAAGTGATGCCGCGGGGCGCGAAAGAAGGGCTTTATCCGGAAAAGATTCAGGAACTGAATGGGCTTTACGAAGCGGCATTCAAGGACAATGCCCGCGTGGTCTTCTGCGACACTTGGACGCTCTTCGACGATGGCACCGGCGCGTGCCGGCAGGATGAATTTCCCGACATGCTCAATCCGAATATCACCGGCTACATCAAATGGCGGAAGGCGCTGCGGCCGATCCTCGACGGGGTTTTGCCAGCAAAATAACGGCGCTCACTTGCCAGCGCGCGCGGGCTGCGGGACAGTCCGCCCATGAAACGCGTCTTCGGCCTCGAAACGGAATACGGCATCACAGTCGATGGAGCGGATGACCTCGATGTGGTGCGCGAGTCGATCGAGATCGTGCGCAGCTACACGGAGCACGGCGCGTCGATGAAATGGGATTACAACCTCGAAGATCCGCACCAGGATGCGCGTGGTTTTCGGGCGCCGGAACTGTTGCAGGACACGGACGAAGCCGCCTACTTCGAACTCGATAAGAGTCGGCCACTGAGCTTTCAGGAGATCAAGAGCGACCTCGTGCTGAGCAACGGCGCCCGCTTTTACAACGACCACGCGCACCCGGAGTATTCGACGCCGGAGTGCTCGACGCTGCGCGAACTGGTGGCGCAGGACAAAGCGGGTGAGCGCATCCTCGCGGAGTGCGCGAAGCGCCGGAACACGCATCTGCCGGAAGGCCGTGAGGCGCGGCTCTACAAGAACAACACGGACTTTGTCGGTCACAGCTACGGATGCCACGACAACTATCTG
>JBBQIZ010000256.1:0-5344 GCA_038325425.1 Chthoniobacterales bacterium | reverse complement strand
GCGCCTTGGCGCCCTCTGCGGTGAAGCTGCGGCGCCGCGGCGATGGGGAGCATATTCAGCTGTTCGGCAGTTCCACCCACGCCTCGTCCTCGGTCGATTGCACCGCCGCGTCGATCACTGCCTGGGTGCGGACGCCATCGTGGAAGCTCGGCACGCACGGGCGCTGATTCCGGATCGCGTCGATGAACTCGAACGCCTGGTCGTAACGGAAAGTAATCAGCGGATCACCGACGCTGGGATCGCGCGGGCTGCCCGGCCAGGTCCAGAATTCCCGCGGCACCGGAAGCGGCGCGAGGCCGGGTCCGCCGAGCTTGCCGTGCAGTAACTCGTTCCACTTGCCGGTCGTGAATTCAAACGTCGCTTCACTGCCGTTTAACTCCACCCAATCGAGACTGCGCCCGCCTTCGTTGCGCCCGCTGGCCAGCTTCGAGCTTTCCAGCACGCCGCTCGCGCCATTGTGAAACTCGGCGAGAATCGCCGCCCAATCGTCGAGATCGCTGGCGTGGCCTTCGCGATCGTGGATCAGCCGTTTGGTATTCGCCACGAGCCGCCGGATCGGTCCGACGAGATGCTGCGCAAAGTCGATGCGATGCGAAAGCATGTCGCCGAGTTCGCCGGTGCTGGCCAGCGCCTTCACCTGACGCCACCCAAGATCGCGCCGTCCCCAATCCTGCAACCGGCACGAACGGTAATGATAGGGCTGGCCGAGATCGCCCCGCGCGATGAGATGCGCGAGGTAGCGCATCGCCGGCACAAAACGATACGTGAACGCCGTCATGTGCCGCACGCCCGCGGCGTCCGCCGCCTCGGCCATGTCCTGCGCCTCGGCGAGATTCATGGCCAGCGGCTTTTCGCAAAGCACATGTTTGCCCGCCGCGATGGCCGCCTGCGCGATCGGCGCATGGTTGACGTTGGGAGTAGCGATGATCACCGCATGCACGTCATCGCGCCGGACAAGTTCTTCATACTGACTGGAAGTAACGCCGATCCCCGTCTCGCGACTGGCCTTCTCCAGCGTGGCCGGATTCGTATCGCCAAGCGCGACGACCCGCGTGTCCACGCACAGCGCGAGGCCGGGGAGATGATTCTGCAGCGTGATGCCGCCGCAGCCGATGATCGCAACGCCGAGGGTGTTCATGGGAGTGGCGCGGTTTTGTCAGCGCATCCGCCGGGCCGCAAGCCCGCAATGCTCAGGGCTTCGGCGGGTGTTCGGGGAAATCCCTGGCGTAGCGGGCCAGCAGCGCGGGGACGTCGTTTGGAAGGAGGTAAATTTTGCCGCGGATTTGTTTCGTCTCGCCGGGTTGCAGGCCGCCGAGGCGGAAGTCGGCGTGGACGCAGCGGGCGACGCCTTGGAAGAGTTCCTGATAAGGTTCCCAGGCGGTGGCGAAGATCCATTTTTCATCGCCGCTGAAGACGCCGATGAGGCCATTGCTCGGGACGAACGGGCTGAGCGGGCGCGGGTTGACGTCGGTGCGCGGGACGTGTTTCGGGCACCAGACCTGACCGGGGATGTAACGCGCATCTTTCGCCCAATCGCGCGTGGGCAGGCGTTCGAGTTTGCCGTCGAGGAAGACGAAACACTTCGGCAGGTAGTCGTCGAGGTCCTTGCTTTTGGTGACGAGCGGGTCGAAGCCGCTGAACGAGCCGAGGCGCGGGCAGGCTTGCGCCCAGTGGGCTTCGCTGCGAGTCGCGGTGGGGTTGTGGGCCGTGAGGCGGAAGTCCACTTCATCGGCGCCGGCGGTGATGGTGTGCGCGACGGCGAGGCCGTCGGCCAGGGTGTCGCGGAGCTTGAGCACTTTCGCGTCTTCACTTTGCGAGACGAGTTCGGAAGTATGCTTGATGACGGTGTGCTGCACCCAGTCGGCGTCAGTCGAGCCGGCGCGGCAGTAGGCTTCGAGGTAGTTGATGCGGATCTCGCCGGCGGGCAGGTGCGCGCCTTTGACGACCAGCCAGTGGCCGTCACGGACGAGCGTGAGCGTGGGGGATTGGGCAAAGGTGCTGACGGTCGTGAGCGCCGCAGCGAGGAGGCAGAACGGGAGTTTCATGGAGAGGGGCAAAACTCTAATGCAGCTCCGCGCGGGCGGTCGATGACCGTCACTCCTGGCCAGCGGCGCCCTGCGCCCCGGGGGTCACCGCCCCGCCGGCGGTTTGATGAGCAGGCTTCCCACCCCATCGGTGCCGGCGGCCGCGCTGGCCGGGCGCGCATCCGCACGGAGACGCGCGGGCACGGCGCTCGGCGACACTCCCCAGCCGAGATAGGCGGCGACGGCGGCGGCGACGATGGCGGACGACTGCGACGTGCCGCTGGTCAGCGCGACCTTGTCCGTATCCCAAGCGGTGATCACGCCGACGCCGGGCGCGGCGAGGTCGAGCCCTTCGCCGGAATTGGAAAAATACGCCTGCCGGTTTTGCGCGTCCACGCTGCCCACGCTGAGCACGTTTTGATAAGCGGCGGGGACGGCGAGCTGGCCGTAGCCCTCATTGCCCGCCGCTGCGACGACGACCACTCCGCGCTGCGCCGCGTAATCGACGGCCTGCTGCAGCAACGTACTTTCGCCGTAACCGCCGAGGCTGATATTGATGACCTGCGCGCCGCGCTCGACGGCGGCGATGATCCCCTGCGTGAGCACGGAACTGACGGTGTAGCCCTCGGCATTGGCCACCCGGATGTCGAGAATGCGGGCGCCGGGCGCCACGCCGGGGGCTTGCGGATTTTGTCCGCCGATGAGCGAAGCGATGCTCGTGCCGTGGCTGTGAAAAGGCTGGCCGTCATTGACCAGGTCGAGGTGGGTGATCTGCCCGGTGCCAAAAGTGGGATGGGCGAGAACGCCGGTGTCGAGCACGGCGACGGTCACGTTCGCGCCCCATTGCGTGCGGTCGCCCGCAGCGTTGATCGCGCCCAGCATGTCCGCGCCGAAGGGTTCGGTGCCGCCGGCATTGTTGACATCGGGCTGCGGCGCGGGCGGTGGGATCGCCAGCCAGAGATTGCCTTCGACCGTCGCGTCTCCCGACGGGGTGGCGGCGAGGAGATCGCGCAAGTTTTCCAACGAGCCGTAGCGCACGCGCGCGGTGTTCAACTGCGGCACGCTGCCGGCCATCTCCAGCCCGTGCGATCCGGCCGCGCGGGTGAAACGATCCAGCGCCGCCCGATTGCGGAAGGTGAGCAGCGCCTCGCCCGGCACGACGTTTGGCTGGGAGAGGCGCGCGCGGAGCGCGGCGAGCAGCGGCTCCGGTTCCGCAACGTCGGGCGGCGCGATCTCCGCGGTCGCGCGCTGCGGAATGGTCGCGCCTGTGCTCTCGAGTCCGACGGCACGGGATGTCGCGGTTTTCTCCTCCAGCGCGCGGGGTGCGCGGTCCGCGACCGTGGCCCAGCGCCGTGCGCCGATGATCAGCAACGTGACGGTAGTCACGAGCAGGAGGAGCGTCAGGCGCGGGTGCTTCGATCGCATACGGGCAAGAAGTAGCACCATGCGGGGCCCGTGGCGAATGCGGGTCAGACGAGGCTGCCGAGGCGCATCAGCTTTAGCGCGGGTTCGCCGGCTTCGCGGGACGCGGCGAGATCGACGTCGAATTCCGCGACCCAATCGTTGGCTTCGGCGGGGTCGATGAGCATCTGCTGCACACGCCAGGTGCGTTTGTCTTCGGAAGGCGTGACGTAGGTGTGGCGCACGTTGCGGGCTTCGGGATCGAGGCGGAGGTATTCGTGCGCGACGTGGAAATCGTCGAGCGCGCGGCGGAGGCGGTCGGCGGTCCAGGCTTCATCGTCGGACGGCGCCGAGTGGATGGTCGCGAGCGCGGTTTCGAAGTCGCCGCTCACGAGTGCGCGGAGGAAGGTGAAGATGCGGTTGCGGATCGCCGCGGTGAAGGTCTTCGCGTCGCGGGTGATGTCGCGCGCGGCTTCCTCGGCGCCGGGCGGGCGGACTTCGGCCTGCTCCCCGCGCGGGACGTAATTTGGGTCGCGCATTTTCTCCCACTCCTCGAGCAGGCTGCTGTCGATCTGGCGCAGCATCGTCGCGAGGTAGAGCTCCATTTCGCGCAACGTGTCGTTCTTCGCGGCGTCGGGGACGGTTTGCGCGAGCACCTTGAAGACGCTGGAAAGATGCCGCAGGAGCAGCCCTTCGGCGCGCTGGAGTTCGTAGAGTTTGATGTAGTCGGCAAACGAGCGGAACTCCTCGAACATCTCCCGCGCGATCGATTTCGGGCGGATGTTTTCCTGGCCGACCCACGGGTGTTTCGCGGCGAAGGCGTTGAAGGTCGAGTAGATGAAATCGCGGTTTGGCTTCGGGTATTCGAGCTTCTCCAGCTCTTCCATGCGCTGGTTGTATTCGATGCCCTGCATCTTCATCTCGGCGACGGCCTGGCCTTTCACCTTGTCGAGCTGGCGGCGCAGGATGAGGTCCGGGTCTTCGAGGATCGACTCGACGAGCGTGAGCACGACGAGCGCGTAATCCGGCGCCGCGGGGTCCATCAGCGGGAGGGTGTCGTGAACGTAAAGCGAGAGCGTCTGGTTCATCGAAAAATCGTCCTGCAAGGCGACGTTCACGCGCACCTTCGCGCCTTCGATGGTCTGCGGGATGAATTCGATGATCCCGCGCTCGACGAGCGCGCGGAAAAGCTGCCAGCCGCGCCGGCGCAGCGCCTTCTTCGCCTTCGGAATTTCGTGACTGCGCGCGATGAGCGACTGCATCGCGCGGCAGCCGTCGCTCGGGCGGCTGAGCACGTTGAGCAGCATGCCGTGCGTGACTTGGAACTGGCTGGTCAGCCGTTCGGGCGGCGCGGTCATCAGGCGCGTGAACGTCTTCTCGTCCCAATTCACGAAGTTCCGCTCCGGCGGTTTGCGCTTCACGAACTTCTTCCCGCCGCCCGCCTGTTTTTGTTCGAGCAGCAGATTTTCGATGGCGTGCGCCGGGGCCTGCGCGACGACCCAGCCGACGTCGTCGAAGCCTTTGCGCCCCGCGCGCCCGCTGATCTGATGAAAGTCCCGCGCGCTGAGGATGCCGGTCTTTTGCCCGCTGTATTTGCAAAGCTGAGTGAAGAGCACGGTGCGAATCGGCACGTTGATCCCGACGCCGAGCGTGTCGGTGCCGCAGATGACTTTGAGCAGGCCGCGCTGCGCGAGTTGCTCGACGAGCACGCGATACTTCGGCAGCAGCCCGGCGTGATGCAGCCCGATCCCGTGCCGCAGCCATTTCTTGATCTCCGGCCCGTACGGACTCGTGAACTTGAATCCCTCCAGCGCGTGCGCGATGACCGTCTTTTCCTCGCGCGTGCAGACGTTCGTACTCATGAAATCCTGCGCACTCTGCGCCGCATCCGCTTGCGTAAAGTGGACGACATAGACCGG
>JBBQIZ010000255.1:0-5383 GCA_038325425.1 Chthoniobacterales bacterium | reverse complement strand
GGTGACGCTCGAAACGGAATTCGGCACGACGGCGACCGCGGAGCGCAACGACCCGGACAGCTACGTGGCGGAGCTGACTTTCAAAGTGCGCGTGCCCAAGCCGCACCAGAGCCTCGAGGAGATCGCCAAACTCAACGCGCGCCTGCCGGAGATTCTCCCTGCGCTGCCGGAATTGATCGAGAACGGCAAAATCTCGCCGGTCTTCGACGATCTTTACCGCCTCAAATGCGCGTCGATTCAGTCGGGTTTGCACCGCCTCGACACGCTGCTCACGCGGCACAATTTCTACGACTGCGAGACCATCCTCGAACTCCAGCACCCGAAGACCAAACGCCGTGCGCTTTTCATCCAGGCGGAAATGGACGTGGATACCGACGGCTCCGATGTCGATCGCGTGGCCGAGATCGAAGGCGCCTCGAGCACCTTCCAGCCGTTTACCAGCTACTCCTGGCCGAAGCGGACGAACAACGTCAGCCCGCTCATCGCCCCGCGCGAGGCGCGGCTCAAGGAACTGGAGGCCGAGGCGAAATCGGCCGTGCCCGCGGCGCGGCTGACGCAGATCAAGGCGGACATCGCCGACCTGAAAGTGCAAATCGAAAACCTGAAAAGTCGGCGCTTCCTCGTCGGTCATGCCGATCCTTTCATCGTCCTGCCGGGTTCGATGATCGGCGCGGGCCGCAGCGGTCCGTTCGATCCCCTGGTGGGCGATTATGCGGTCGTGATTTACGAAGGCGTCCTCTACCCGGCGATCGTCGGGGATGTCGGCCCGCGCGCCAAGATGGGCGAAGCCTCGCTGCGCATCTGCAAACAAATCCTGCCCGCCTCCTCCGGGGCGAGCCGGCCGGTGAACGACCTCAAAGTCACCTACCTCGTCTTCCCCGGCAGCCGCGAACGTCCCTTTACCGTGCCCGATCTCAGCAAGTGGCAGTCGAAATGTGCGCAACTGCTCGAAGAAATCGGCGGCCACAAGGGCGAACTGTTTGCGTGGGAAGACATCACGAAACCCAAGCCGGCACCGGCGACTCCCGAGCCGGCCGAGCCCGCGCCTTCCGCCACTCCGGCGCCGGCGACTGGCGCGTGATCAGTGCCCTCGCCGCGTCGGATTGAACGCGGAAGACGCGGAAAACGCGGGGCGGTGCCAGCCCGACGAAACGAGTGCACCACCAATCGCGCGCTGGCGCGACGGCTCCGCCGTCGTGCCTCCCTTCTTTGCCGCTCTCCCGCCGACGGGCGGAGCCCCAAAGGGGGTGCGCACGGCGGCAGAGCCGCCGCGCGAGCGCGCATGGGGAGTCCTTAACGCCCTGCGGTGGTTGCGGGCTTCGGTGCCGGCGGGCTTGCCGGCAACGGCGTCGGTTTCACCCGGCGCAAAATCTGATACCACTTGCGCGGTTCCGGCGTCGGGACCGGGGTGGCCACAGCTTTCGCCGGGCGGGCGGCTGGCGTCGCCCACGGCGCTTTGCCGAAGACGCGGACCGGCGTGCCGATCTCCACGATGTCGAAGAAAAGCTGCGCCTTGAGCGCGGGCATTCGCACGCAGCCGTGCGATGCGGGATAACCCGGCAAATAACCCGCGTGCATTCCCGTCGCACCGTCGAACCGCAGAAAATTCTTCATCGGAGCGCGCACGAATTTACCGCCGGGCGGAACCGTCATGTCGGAATCCGCATCGCGGACCAGCGTCTTCGCCTGGCTGTCCACAATCCTGCCGTAGAGCGAGGAGCGATGATCGGCGCTCTTTTGCGTGATCTGGAAATCTCCCGTGGGCGTGGGAAACCCGCGCCGGCCGGTCGAGATCGGTGATTCATAAACGATCTTCCCGTCCTGGAGCAGAAAGGCTTTCTGGGCGGTCAGATCAATTTCGATGGCGAGCGGGGCAGTGGCCCGCGCGGTGAATACGGCGGTGAGCAGGAGGAGAAAAATGAGACGCACGCCCCGCGACAATGCAGAAATCGTGCTGGCTGGCAAATCCACCGGCGCGCGAGTGACAAATGCGCCGCCGCCCGCTATGACCCGCGCATGTCCGCGAATCTTCCCGCCGGGGTCACCGTCGTCGATCACCCGCTCGTCCAAATCAAGCTCACGCAACTGCGCGACGTGCGCACCAGTTCGCGGGAATTCCGTTCGCGCCTGCGCGAACTCTCGACGCTCATGGTCTTTGAAGCCACGCGTTCGCTGGCCACGCGCGTCGAACTGGTCCAGACGCCGCTCGCGGAATGTGAAGGCACCGCGCTCGCCCGGCCGCTGGTCGTGGCGCCGATTCTGCGCGCGGGTCTGGGGCTGGTCGAAGGCATGCTCAATCTGCTGCCCGACGTCAGCGTGGCCCACATCGGCATGTTCCGAAACGAGGAGACGCGCCGCCCGGAGACGTATTATTTCAAGGCGCCGGCGCATCTCGCGGAAGCCGACGTGCTGCTCGTGGATCCGATGCTCGCCACCGGTTTCAGCGCGACCGGCGCGGTGTCGCAGCTCAAGGAAGCGGGCGCGGTTTCGATCCGTTTCGTCTGCCTCGTGGCTTGTCCGCAAGGCGTCGCCCAACTGCGCACCGCGCATCCCGACGTGGAAATTTTCACCGCGGCCGTGGACGCGGGACTGGACGACCGCGCCTACATCGTGCCCGGTCTCGGCGACGCCGGGGACCGTTATTTCGGCACCGCCGACTGAGCAGGCGCAATCGCCGGGGCGGGGCGCGCCTTCGTGTAATAGTCGCGCAGCCCTTCCGCGACCGCGTCCGCATATTCGCGGAAAATGCTCCGCCGCGATTCGCCGCCGATCGTGAATTCGCCCTCGTAATCACCGGCCTGCACCCGCGCCCAGACGACTTCGCTGTTCATCACGTAGGGCTCCAGAAAGACGACGGGCGCCTGGTAGAGACGGTTGGCGAGAAGGTTGCGCGCCCAGACGTACGGTCCGCTACCGGTGCGCCGGGCGTTGCCCGCGGTGTATTGATAAGGCGGCAGTTTCGTGGCGGAAGCCAGGGCCGCAGCGACGTGTTCGGAGGCGGCGAGTTCCTCGGAATGCGCGCCGCTGAGCAGCCGGTGCAGCATCTCGAAGCGCTGATCGTCGAAGCGCAACTCGCCGGTGGAGTAGCAGCCGTTGATCAGCATGTGCAGATGATTGCGCGGCACAAACTCCGGTCGCAGCGGATCGCCCCAGCCTTCCGCGTTGAAGTGCAGGCAAAGCACGAGATCGGGCTTCAGTTGCGTGTTCACCAGTTCCGCGCGCTGCCGGATTTCGCTGATCCGGTAGAACAGGAATTCGCTCTGCGCCTGGACCGTCGAGCCGCGGAGCGGGTCGGCGAAGCTGTCGTAGTTCTCGCGCGGATTCTGGACGCCGAGCAGCGCGAGTTCCTTGCGAGCCGCATCGCGCAAGGTTTCCGGGCGCTTGCCCGTCACGGGCTCCAGCGCGTGGCGCACGAGGAGCACTTCGGCGCCGAGCGCCTGCAACTTGGGCGTGAGCATCTGCGCGACGCGCAGGGTCATTTCGCCTTCCACCACCGGGCGCGATTCGCCGATCTGAAACCAGCGTTCTTCCATCTTTGCCCACGCGCCGCCGATGTGCCCGGGATCGATGGCGATCTTCAGGCCCGCCAGCGGCTGCTCGGGCGTGGTGGGCGCGAGTTGCGCGGCCGGCCGCCAGTAACGACGCGGCGGTTTTACCGCGGCCGCGTCTTTGGCGAAGCGGAGTAAAAATTGCGTCGTCGGGAGGAGCGTCGTCTTGATCACGGCATGCTCGGCTTCCACATCGACCATCCCCTTGGCCGCGCCGCCGGGCGCATACACCTGATCGAGCAACCGCACGAACTCCTCGCGCGCGATCGTTTCCTGAAACGCCTCGAGCTGCGACCAGTCGGGCGCCGTGGCCAGCGGACTCAGACGCTGCGCGTGAGCCGCGACGGCGGCCCCTGCGCACCAGCAAAGGAAAACAAGACGAAGGAAAAACACGCGCTGAAGATGTCACAATCCGCGCCGCTGCGCATGCTCCGCTTGCCCCGCATCCGGACTGCCGCCACAATTTGCACTCTTGCCCATGTCCGCCAACCGCCTGCAGCAAATCCTCGACACCAAGCGCACCGAGATCGCGAAGATCCTGCCGCGCCTCGATCACCTGCGCGCTGCGGCCGTGCTGCGCAATGACATCCGACCTTTCGCGGCGGCGCTCGACCGCGGGCCGGACGCGCTCGGCCTGATCGCGGAAGTCAAAAAAGCGAGCCCGAGCGCAGGGGTGATCGCCGCCGATTTCGACCCCGTGGCCATCGCCCAGCAGTATGAAGCGGCCGGCGCGCACGCCATTTCCGTCCTGACCGATGAGCAGTATTTCCAAGGTCACCTGAGCTACCTGACCAAGATCCGCGCCGCGGTGGAACTGCCGTGCCTGCGGAAGGATTTCATGCTGCACGACGTGCAGATTTACGAGGCTGCCGTCGCGGGTGCCGACGCCATCCTGCTCATCGTCGCCGCGCTCGAGCAGCGCGAACTCGAAGCGCTGAACAAGACCGCCGAGACCTGTCAGCTCGACGTGCTCGTGGAAGTCCACACCCGCGAGGAACTCGATCGCGCGCTTGATCTCGGCGCGCGGCTCATCGGCATCAACAACCGCAACCTCACGACCTTCGAGGTCGATCTCGCGACCACCGAAGAGCTCAGCGAGGACGTGCCCGAGGACGTCATTCTGGTCAGTGAGAGCGGCTTGAAAACGCAGGCCGACACCCGCCGCGTCCACGCCGCCGGCTGCCAGGCGATTCTCGTCGGTGAAAGCCTGATGCGGACCGGCGACATCGCCGCGCAGGTGTCGGAGTTGCTGGCGGTTGGATAGCGCGCGTCGACCCGGCGTGCGTCCGGGTTCAGTCAGCCGCGTTTCACCTCGTCCCAGAGCACGTCGAGTTCGGCGAGCGTCTGTTTTTCCAGATCGATCCCGCGCGTGCGGGCGAGCACTTCGACGGCGCGAAAGCGCGTGCCGAATTTGTCGGTCGCGCGCTGGAGCGCAGTCTCGCCGTCCACATGGAGTTTGCGGGCGAGGTTCACCACCGAGAAAAGCAGGTCGCCGATTTCGTCCTCGATCCTCGCGCTGTTCCCCTCGGCGAACTCCGCTTCCACCTCCGCGAGTTCCTCGCGGATCTTGGCCACGACCGGCGCGACTTCGCTCCAATCGAACCCGACGCGCGCCGCCTTTTTCTGCACTTTCTCGGCGCGCATCAGGGCGGGCAGTCCGTCGGAGATGCCGTCGAGCGCGGAAGTGGCGACGCTCCCTTTTTCGGCCCGCTTGATGTCATCCCATTTACGCAGGACTTCCGCGGAATCCGCGCAGCGATCCTCGCCGAAAACGTGCGGATGCCGGCGGATGAGCTTCTCCACAATGCTCCGGGCGACGTCGTCGAAATCGAAGC
>JBBQIZ010000254.1:0-5400 GCA_038325425.1 Chthoniobacterales bacterium | reverse complement strand
ACCGGCAGGGCATGGGCGTAAATGCCGAGCAGCAGTTCCTCGGTGGTGGGCGCCGCGAGGATCTCATCGAAGAAGATTTCCAACGCCGGGTCGGGCACGAGATCGAGCCCGAGCGGCGGTTCGCGCATTTCACCCACGCGTTGGCGCAAGGCCGCCACGTGCTCGGCGCAATAGTGGGCGTGCAGAGAAAAAGCCATCTTGAGCTCGTAGATCGGCTCCGCGGTGAGGCGCGCGAGGAAGATGCCGTGCAGCCGCTTGAACGCGTAGTGATAGCGCTTCAGCCGCCGCACGCATTCCTCGACGGAGAGGCCGGGCCGCTGCGCTTCGTCGAAAGTCGCGAGACCCGCGAGTGCGGGCAGACCGTGGAGGGGAGAATAGGACGCCGCTTTCATGAAGTCCGACGCTAGCGAGGCTGCCGGGCGACCGCAATTCCCCTCCGCCGCCGAAACCGTTCCGGTCAAAGATTCGGAAATAAGTCTAAGGAACGATTTTCCATCGGATGAAACGACGGCAGAGTGCCGGACGTTCAACCCGCCGCATTCGCGCCTCCCAAATTCAGACCAATAGCAGCAACCACATGAGCGATATCCAACCTGTCACCTGGTACGACGATCCGTCGCACTTCCGCAAAACTTCCCGCCGCGAATTCCTCTTCGTAGGACTCGTCGGCGGCATCGGCCTGAGCCTCGGCAATTACTTCAAGCTGCGCGCGGAAGAGGCGGCGCTCACCGAGGCCATCGCGCCCAAGGCGGAGTCGCTCATCCACATCTTCCTGCCCGGCGGCGCCGCGCATCAGGAAATGTGGGAAACGAAGCCCATAGCGCCCATCGAATAAACCGGCCCCCTTGTCACCGTGGATAAGGCGCAGCCCGGCGAGAAGTTTTCGCAATACATGCCGCAGACCGCGAAGATCGCCGACAAAATCACGGTCGTCCGCTCCATGACCCACGGCGAAGCGGCGCACGAGCGCGGCACGCACAATATGTTCACCGGCTACCGCCCGTCGCCCGCCCTCCAGTACCCTTCGATGGGTTCGGTGGTGGCGCACGAACTCGGTTCACGAAACAGCCTGCCGCCTTACGTCTGTGTGCCGAACGTGCCGAACGAATTTGCCGCCACGGGTTATCTTTCGACCAGTTACGGCCCGTTCAGCCTCGGGGGCGATCCGGCCAACCGCGCCTTTAAGGTGCGCGACCTGAACATGCACGACGGCATCACGCCGGAGCGTTTTGAGCAGCGCCGCGACATCCTTTCGACGGTCGACGAGCATTTCCGGACGATCGAGAAGAGCGACGCTCTCTCGGCGATGGATAGCTTCTATCAGTCGGCCTACGCGCTCGTCTCCTCGGCTTCGGCCCGGGAAGCGTTCAACCTCGCGGCGGAGCCTGAGAAGATTCGCACGGAGTACGGCCAGAACGAAGCCGGTCAGCGCATGCTCATGGCGCGCCGCCTCGTCGAATCCGGTGTCCGGTTCGTTTCCGTCACCTTTGGAGGCTGGGACATGCATCAAAACATCGCCCGCGGCATGGAGCGCCAGCTCCCGAGCTTTGATCAGGCCTACGCGGCGCTGATCACGGATCTCGATCGCCGGGGCATGCTCGACAAGACGCTGGTCATGGTTTCGTCCGAGTTCGGTCGCACGCCGAAGATCAACAAGGACGCCGGTCGCGATCACTGGCCGCGCGTTTTCTCCGTGGCCTTCGCGGGCGGCGGTTTCAAGCGGGGTTACATCCATGGTTCGTCCGATCCGACAGGCTCCGAGCCCGACACCGATCCGCTCACGGTCGAGAATATGTCCGCCACGGTCTTCAACCAGCTGGGCATCAAGCCCGACAAGAAGCTGATGGCGCCCGGCGGTCGCCCGACCGCGATCGTCAAGGACGGCGAAGTGGTCGCCGACCTGCTCGCTTAAGTTTAAACAATTCAGCCTTCCGCAAGGCGCCCAGACGCGGCGGCGTGGTTTTTACCCCCGCCGCCGCGTTTCGCGCGTTCACCCTCAGAAACTGCCTGTGAAAAATCCCGCTCCTTTTCTTTCTCCTTCCCGGCATTTGCGCTGGAAATCCGCTGCGACCGGTTTCGTCGCCTGCGCTCTGGCCGGCTCGGCTTGGGCGGGCTCGCCACGCCTCAGCCATACTATGCCCGGAGGCGCGCAGCGCGGAACCGAGGCCGAAATCACCTTTACGGGCAGCAATTTGACAGACGCCAGCGGGTTCCTGTTCGCGGAGCCGGGGTTTGAAGGGGAGGTTTTGCCGAAAGCGGCGGGAAATAGTTTCAAAGCGAAAATCAAAGTCGGACCGGACGTAAGGCTCGGGGAGCATCAGTTCCGCGTCATCACGGCTTCGGGCGTTTCCGATGTCCGCCTCTTTTACGTGACGCCGTTTCCTGTCGTGGCCGAGGTGGAGGACAAGGCCAACCCGCAGGCGGTGCAGTCGATCCCGCTGAACACCACGGTTTCGGGGCGCACGCAGGAAGACGACGTGGACTTTTTCCAAGTGGAGCTGAAAAAGGGCCAGCGGCTCGGCCTCGAAGTGATTGCAACGCGCCTGCACACGCAGACGATGTATGACCCGATTTTGACGGTCACAAAGGAAGACGGGACCTTGCTCACGGCGATCGATGACACCGCGTTTACCCAGCAGGATCCGGTGACCAGTCTCGTCGCTCCCGAGGACGGAAAATACATCATCACGCTCCGGGAGGCGACGAACAGCGGCGCGGGCCAGTGCCAGTATCTGCTCAATGTCGGCAACTTCGCGCGGCCGATGGTGGCTTATCCCGCGGGTGGTCCGGCGGGTGAGGAATTGGCGGTCCAGCTGCTCGGTGACGCCACGGGAACGATCGAAAAAAAGGTCAAACTGCCGGGGACTGCCCACGAACGCTTTGAACTCTACACCCAGGAGGGTGAGCCGACGCCGCAGCCAAATTTTCTGCGGGTTTCCTACTTCCCGAACGCGCTCGAAGTGGAGCCGAACAACGACATCAATACCTCCACCCCGACCAAACTCGAACCGGCCTTCGCCGCGAACGGCATCATCCAGGAAAAGGGCGATGTCGATTGCTTCAAGTTCACGGCCAAGAAAGGCCAGCAGGTCGATGTCAGCGTCTTTGCCCGCCGCCTGCGTTCACCGCTGGATTCGGTGATCGATATTTACAACGAAAAGGGTGCCCGCGTCGGTGGCAACGACGACAGCGGCGGCGTGGACAGCTACGTCCGCTGGAATCCACCCGCCGATGGCGAATATCACCTGACCATTCGTGATCAACTTTTCCGGGGCGGCGCGACCTTCGTGTACCGGATCGAAGTCACTCCGGTGCAGCCGAAAATCACCGCGTGGCTGCCGGAGATGACGATCAATCAAAACCAGGATCGTCGTGCGATCGCCGTGCCGAAGGGCAACCGCTACGCTTCGCTCGTGCGCATCAAACGCGCCGACGTCGCTGGCGAAGTGACGCTTGAGCCGATCGACCTGCCGCCGGGCGTGACCGTGAGCGCCGCACCGATCGACAAGGCCGTGGACACGATTCCGATGGTCTTCGAAGCGACGCCGGATGCTGAGTCGGTCGCAAAAGCGTTCCAGTTCAACACCAAACTCGCTGAACTTCCCGCCGGCCAGAAGCTACTCAGCGCGATCGAACATTCGGTGGACATCGTCGAAAGCGGCAACCAGCGGTCGTATTACACGATCGTGGAGAATAAACTCCCGATTGCGGTCACGGACGAAATTCCGGTGAAGATCCAGATGGTCGTGCCGAAAGCGCCGCTTCTGCAAAGCGGCTCGCTTGATCTCAAGATCGTCGCTGAGCGGAAAAACGACTTCAAAGGTCCGCTCAGCCTCACCTTGCTTTACTCGCCTCCGGGCGTCGGCAATGCGGGCCTCCAGACGATCAAGGAAGGTGTCAATGAAGGCACGATCACGATCAGCGCGAACGCCAACGCCGCTCCGGCGAAGTGGAAGCTGTGCGTGATTGGCAGCGCCGATTTTGGCAAGGGTCAGGTCTGGTTCAGCACCCAGCTCGAAGAAATCGAAATCCAGCCCTCGCCGGTGACCGGCAAGATCGCGCGGAGCTTCGTCGATCAGGGCGACACCACCGAAGTGACCGTGAAGCTTGAGCATAAGACCCCGTTTGAAGGCACCGCCAAGCTGCAACTCCTCGGTCTCCCGCCGAACACCACCGCGGAGCCGCAGGACATCACCAAAGAAACGACTGAGGTGAAATTCATCGTCAAAGCCGACAAGACCGCGCCCGCCGGCCAGCACAAACAGCTCTTCTGCCAGTTCTCGCTGGAAAAAGACGGCGACACCATGACCTCCGCGTTTGGCAATGGCGGCATCCTGCGCGTCGACAAAGCCACCGTCGCCAAAATCGAAGAGCCCAAGAAGTAACCCCCGACCTGATTTCCCTGAATATGAGCCCGTTTAAACTGCCCGCGTTCTTCGCTGCCTCGCTGCTCCTCGCAAGCGCTTCGGCCCCTGCCGCCATCGAGGCGCCGGCCTCGTTCGAGGTTTTTCCGGCGGATGTGAATCTCCGCTATCAGCGCGACCGGCAGGCGCTCGTCGTCCGCATCACCGAAGCGAACGGCGTGCATCGCGAGGTCACCAAAGACTGCACCTTTACGCTCGCCGATCCGGCCAAGGCGAAGATCGACAAAGGCGTGCTCACGCCCATCGCGGATGGTCAGACCACGCTCAAAGTCGAATATCAGGGCAAAGCGATCGAGATTCCGGTGAAGGTCGAGCAGGCCAAAGTCGAGGAAGCTGTGAGTTTCCGGCTCGACGTCATGCCGGTGCTGATGAAGGCCGAGTGCAACCGCTGCCACGGCGCGGCCCGCGGCCAGGATGGCTTCCAGCTCTCACTCTGGGGCTTTGATCCCGATGGCGATCACCATCGGCTGACTCGCGAAATGTCCGGACGCCGGATCAATCTCGCGATCCCCGAGGAATCGTTGATCGTGACCAAGGCCACGGGCGAAGCGCCGCACACCGGCGGTAAACTTTTCGAGAAGAACAGCGAACTGGCCAAGACCTTCGTCCGCTGGCTGGCCGCGGGTGCGCCAAATGACAAACCCGATGTCGCCACGCCGACGAACGTCGAGATTCTCCCGAAAAAAATCGTGCTCGAAAGCCCCGGCCAGCAGTTCCGGGTCACCGTGCGTGCGCATTATTCCGACGGCACGGATCGCGACGTGACGGACCTCGCACTTTTCCTAACGAGCAACGAAGGCTCCGCGAAGATCAAGGACGGCCTGATTACGACCGGCCAGCGCGGCGAGGCGTTCGTCATGGCGCGTTACGGGACCTTCACCGTCGGCACGCAGGTCATCGTCATTCCGAAGGCTCTGAAATTTGAATGGCCGCCGATCGAGCAGCGGAACTTCGTGGACCAACTCGTGGACGAAAA
>JBBQIZ010000253.1:0-5431 GCA_038325425.1 Chthoniobacterales bacterium | reverse complement strand
CAGAATCGCCGTGAAATCGCCCGGCAACAGCGCCCAGCTCAGTCCGGCGGATTGCTTCGGATTCCACTGACCCTGCTCGAGAATCGCCGCCGGTCCCGGGTGCCGCAGGTAGGTGAACTCGCGGTTGTGTTTGCAGGCGAGGCGCAGCGAATCGAGGTCGTTTTCAAAACTCACGAGGTGCAGTGGACGCACGGGCCCGGCCGCCGCTTCCTTCTCGTAGCAATGAATCGCGGCCATCGCATTCGTGGCCGCGCCGAGGCCGACATCCCAGATGACCAGCGGCGCGGCGGTCTCGGCGCTTTCGCCCGCCGCGAGCCGCACCCGCTCGGCGAGGTGCGATTGCTCGATGTAAAGCCGCTGCGCCTCCTCCACCGGAGGCGTGCGTGAATGCATGATCTCGCCGGAAGAAATCTGCCGGATGCTGCAAAACCCCTCCGGCGCGCGATGCACTTCGTAGTCGCCGAGATGAAACGCCAGGCGCTTTTTCGGCTTCTGTTTGTGGATCGGATTTTCCGCGTCCGACGCGTGCAAAAACTCGCGCTTGTGCCGGTACAATTCGAGAAAACGATCCTCGAAAATGCTCTGCCGAATCTCCCGCATGAGCTGGTGGTAAAAGTAGATGTTGTGCTGGCCGATGAGCTGCCAGCCGAGATGTTCGCCGGTCTTGGTCAGGTGATGCAGGTAGGCGCGGGAGTAGCGGGCGCAGGTCGGGCAGGCGCATTCCGGGTCGAGCGTTTCGTTGGCGAATTTATAAACGCCGCGCCGCAACTGGAGAAATCCGCGTGAGGTGAAAGCACCGCCGCGCTGCGCGACTTGCGTGGGAATGATGCAGTCGAACATATCGACGCCGCGATGCACCGCTTCGAGGATATCGAGCGGCGTGCCCACGCCCATCAGGTAGCGCGGGCGGTCGTGCGGGAGCAGTCCCGCCGTGAATTCGCAGACATCCTCGCGCTCCTGTTTTTCTTCGCCGACGGCCAGTCCGCCGATCGCGAAACCGTCGAACGGCAGCGCACAGAGCCCTTCCGCGCTTTCGCGGCGCAAGTCAGTAAAGAGGGCGCCTTGCACGATGGCGAAGAGCGACTGCAGGGAATCGCCGCGCGCCGCCAGGCTGCGCACCGCCCAGCGCTGCGTGATCCCGAGCGCCGCGCGCGCCGCGGCTTCATCGGCGGTCGAAGGGATGCACTGATCGAGCGCCATCATGATGTCGCTGCCGATGGCGCGCTGCGTTTCGATGCTCACTTCCGGACTGAGCAGGATCGTCTGCCCATCGATGTAGCTTTGAAATGCCGCGCCGTCCTCGCTCATCGCTCGCGCATGGGGCAGGGAGAAAATCTGGAATCCGCCGGAATCGGTCAGCACCGATTTTTTCCAGCTCATGAACTCATGGATGCCGCCGATGCGACGAAACACCTCCGGCCCCGGCCGGAGCAGCAGGTGGTAGGTGTTTGCGAGCAGGATCTGCGATCCGGCGTCTTCGAGCGCTTGCGTGAGTTGTCCCTTCACCGTGGCCTGCGTCCCGACCGGCATGAAGAGCGGCGTCTTCACTTCGTTGTGCAGCGTGCGGAAGGTCGCCGCCCGGGCGCGCGATCCGGTGGCGACGGCTTCGAGCCGAAAATCCAAACGCGACGGCGTCATGCGCGGGCGCTCCGGGCGAAGCGGGAAACGAAAAAGGAGTGGCGCGCAAAGAGGCGTGGAATCATGTCGGCGCTGAGATAGCCGAAGCCGCGTCCGCGCACCAGAGCTGCGGAAAGAAACTCGTTTGGCGCGAAAGACCGGCTCAGGGCTTCGCTTTCCCGCCGGTTACAAACTCCTCCAGGCTCAGGACGCCATCCCGGTTCACATCGAAAATGGGGAAGCGCGCGGGCGCTTTATCGGGATCGGGCTGGTCGGCGAGGAACTCTTCGCGGCTGAGCTGGCCGTCTTTGTTTTTGTCCCGGCTGGCAAACATCTTCGCGCGGTCCTGCTTGGGTTTGGCGGGCGCTGCCTCGGTCGAGGCTTTCGCGGAAATTTGCGGCTTCGCTTCCGGTTGTCGGGCGAGGATCGCGCCCAGCCGCGCGACGATCTCCGGCTGCTCGGCCGCGAGGTTCTTGGTTTCCAGCGGATCAGCTTCGTAGTCGTAGAGTTCCAGCTCGGCACTGTCCGCGGGAGCGCCCGGTTTTTTCCATTCGACCATCCGATGCCGCGCCGTGCGGATCGCCCGGCCCATGAGGCCGCCCCGCGGATAAACGTGCGTCACCGAGTCTCGTGCGGCGGCTGAAGGATCGCGCAGCACGGCGGCAAAGCTCTTCCCATCAAGGCCCGCGGGCGCCGGCAGTCCGGCGAGTTCCGCCAGCGTGGGATAAAGATCGACCGTCTCGACCAGCGCCGCGGTCTTCGCACCCGTCTTCATTCCCGGCGTGGCGATGAGCAATGGAATGCGCGCGGCCTGCTCGTAATTCGTGTGTTTGCACCACATGCCGTGATCGCCGAGATGCCAGCCGTGATCGCCCCACACGACGATGATCGTGTTCGCTGCGAGGCCCGTTTCATCGAGCGCCGAGAGCACCCGCCCGAGCTGCGCATCCATGTAGCTGGTCGCCGCATAATAGCCGTGAATCAGCGTGCGCTGGAGATCGTCGGGCAAGTCTCCCTTTTTCGGAATATCCCGATACTGGCGCAATTCTCCGCCAAACTGCGGGGCAAAATCCGGCGCGCCGTCCGGCGGGGTGCGCCGCTCGGCCAGCGGGATCGCGGCGCGGTCGTAGAGATCCCAGTATTTCTTCGGCGCGTTGAAAGGCAGGTGCGGCTTGAGGAAGCCGACGGCCATAAAAAACGGAGCGCCGGTTTGCTTCGCCGCGCGCAGCCGCGCCACGGCTTCGTTCGCGATCTGGCCGTCGTTGTAGGTCTCGTCCGGCACGTCGGCGGATTCGTAGGCGGTGCCGCGCGGCAGCTTGTGCGTGGCCTCGCCGACCGCGCGCCGCTGCTCGGGCGTAATCTGCGCATTGTTTTCCGCCAGCGCGTAGCCGACGCCCTTCGGCCGCACATGCGGGACGGTCCAGGAAGCCGCATCCTCGCTGTTTCCGTGGCCGACATGAAATATTTTACCCATCGCCTCGGTGCGATACCCGGCGCCTTGGAAATGCTGCGCGAGCGTGACCGCGTCCGGCCGCGATTGGCGGAAGTTCGTCGCGAGATCGTAGATGCCGAGGGTTTGCGGGCGCAGGCCGGTCATCAGCGCATTGCGCGAAGGCGAGCACACCGCCTGGTTGCAATAGGCGCTCTCGAAAAGCACGCTGCGCGCGGCAAGTCGATCGAGGTGCGGCGTCTTGGCCAGCTTGTCGCCGTAAGCGCCGATCGTCGGCTTGAGGTCGTCCACGCAGATGAGCAGGACGTTCGGCTTCTCTGCGGCGCGCATCGGCAGCAGGCTGGCGGCGAGAAATGCGATGAGCAGCAGGGGGGATTTCATAGTCATGAGTTGCCGGATTTTCCACGGCGAGTCGAGCCGCATTCCCGCGCTATTTCGCGACCGGTTCGTGCGGAAAATTGCGCTTCTCGGCCACGGGCAATGAGGGGATCAATTCCGCCCGCGCCGTCGCGCGGCGCTGCCACCACATCCCCCCCCAAGCGACCGCAAAAGCCATGGGCGCAAAGAAAATGCCCGCAAGCACACTGACCAGCAGCGTGATGCCAAACCGGTCGATGAAGCCGAGGTCGGCATTCGCCTGAAAGGTCCGGAACAAGGCGAGCAGCGCGACCGCGAGGTAGGTCCACGCCGCCGGGCGGAGCGCCTTTTGCCAGAGCGTGACGGGCTCCTCCCGACCGCCGAAAGCGCGACTGACCCTGAACAACCAGCGAGCCGGCAGCCACAGGATGGCGGCCAGCAAAATCACGCTCAACGCCGACAGCCAGAAGCTTTGCGGTCGCCGCGGTGCCGGTCCCTCGGCCGCAGCCGGGGCGGTGATCGGCGACGCTTTCACTCCGGCGGTGCGGGTGGAGTCCGCGGGAATCGCCGCCGTGGCGCGCTCTCGCAGTTCATCCGCGCAGCGTTTTGCCAGGAGCACCGGCCACGACGGCTCCTGCTCAAACTGCGGACTCGTCTGCTTCATCTCCTGATAACGCTGGAGAAAGAGCCGGTTAAATTCCGAATCCGCCACCCCGAGTTCCGGATAAAGGCTCACCGCTTTAAGCTGCCATTCCTGGGGGGTGCGCCGGGCGAGGATCGCGCGCGCCCGCGCGGCCAGCGCATCCGCCGCGGCGGTTGCGTCGGTCGATTCGCCGCCCTGCGCGGCGATGTGTCGCGCCGCCGTGGCGACGATGTCCCGCTCTTCCGTCAGGTCGGGATATGCGGCAAAAAACTGATCCTGCAGTTCCGCGTTCACCGTCATCTCCCGCGCATAGCTGGAGCCGCGCTGCTGGGCCGCCGCCTCCGGCAGGCTCACGGCGAGCAGCAGACCGCAAAGAAGGACGGGGAAGATTTTCATGCGAACGCAGACGTGAATAATTCGCCGCCCATTCACGCCGAGGTCGGGTGGAAAATTCACCCTCGAACCGCCGCGACTAAACGCCCGCGGGCCCGACGAGGTGAATCTTCATTTTGGGCCACCCACTTTTCGTCCGGAATTGGCGTCCGACGGGCGTGTCGCCGGTGAAGAGATGATCGACCTTGCTGAGCGAACACACGCTGCACATCGCGCGCCGGCCGAGTTTGTTCTCATCGACGAGCAGGGCGACCCGGTCGCTTTGCTCGATCATCAGGCGTTCGCTGGCGAGGACGGCTTCGTTGTGGTTGGTGGCTTCCTTGGCATCCACGCCGGCGGCGGAGAGGAAGGCCCAGCGGGCGTGGTAACGTTTGAGAAAAGCTTCGGCAGGTGGTCCGGAGAGGACGCTCGACTCGGGCTGGAGGATGCCGCCGGTAAGATAGATCTCCGCGCCGCGTTGCGCGCCTTTGCAGCGATCGACTTCCTGCGCGATGACCAGCGAGTTGGTGATGATGCGGATGCGTTTCAGCGCGATGAATTCGCAGAGTTGGAAGGTGGTGGTGCCGCCGTCGATCATGACCACGTCACCGTCGGTGAGCAGCGCGGCAGCGGCTTCGGCGATGGCGCGTTTCTCGGCGGCGTTTTCGGCGAGGCGTTTGGTGAACGCGGCCGGTCCAGCGGGGACGACGCTAGCGGTTTCCTTGGCGCGGATGCCGCCCCAGGTTTTTTCCACGCGACCTTCCGCGGCAAGGGCGACAAACTCCCGGCGCACCGTGGCCGGTGACGCCCCCAGACGCTCGCACGCCTCCTCGACGCTCAACTCCGGGTCGCTCTGGAGGAGTTCGAGGATTTGGCGCTGGCGGAGGCGGCGTTTCATCGGCGGGAAACGGCGCCTTGGCGCGGGAGAATTTGGGGGCGAACGTCCAACGTCCAACGTTCAACGTCCAACACCGAACCAACGATCCGCGCAG
>JBBQIZ010000252.1:0-5451 GCA_038325425.1 Chthoniobacterales bacterium | reverse complement strand
AGGTAGAAAATTTATCAAATAAACCTACGACCATCGACCGCGGGCTTCCCGGGAGCAATCCAGGATGATGGACGAACCGAAACCAAAGTCACTGAAGGCGAAAGCGCTCGCCGCTGCACTCCGTAAGGCCAACTGCAAACTCTCCTCACCGAAGAAAAGTGTTTCCTCTCCGTCTGCGAAGCAACCGGGACGAGAGAACCAAGTGGGATGGGGCAGCACGGGTTTCACGAGGAGAAAATGCACATCGGCGGAGGGGTGGCAGGCGGCCAGCATGTTCCAGTGCTTACGCAAAAGAGCACGCGCCCCTCCGCCGATGGCTTGATCAATTTATCAAAGAATCGTGACGTGTCTTGTGGATTTGTCGCCCTATTCCCTGTCAGACAACGTCCTAGTCGAGACCATCGGCCTTTCCTCCATTCGCTTGCGGAGCCGATCACTGAATCCACTTTAACTTTCTATGCTTCAGGTATTTATGCAGTTCTGGCGTCGTCAAACTCGGTGAAATCCAGATGTCCTTCTGATCGGATGGGCGGTCCGTTCAGATGAACACTGCGTGGAGTGTGTTTTGGTTCGCCGCTGATCTCGCAGGCGGGTTTCCGGAGCGCGACTGCTGGGCATTTGCTGTCGGCCAGCGCTTCGGCGAGTCGACCCGCGGATTGGCGCTCCGCGCAAACGCCGATCGAACGGAGGCGTGGCCGGAATTCTTTGTCAAAAGCCGGGTGATCGGGCCTCTATGAATAGTCCCCTACTCTCGCCCCATGAACCGTCGCCATTTTTTCTTCACCACTCTCGCCGCCGCGATCGGCGTTTCCCTCCATGCCGTCGAACCGCGGAAACCTCGCATCCTTCTTCGCAACGCCTGGCAAAGCCAGAACATCGGCGACATCGCCCACTACCTCGGACTGCTTGAGCTGATGGAAAAACACGGCGTCGATGCTGAGGTGCGGCTCTGGCCGGGCAATCTGGAGAACCGGGCCGGCGAGCTATCGGCGGAACGTTTTCCCAAGGTGATCGTGCTCAAGGGCAAGGAGGAGATCGCCACGGCGATCCAGGAGTGCGACTTTTTCCTGCACGGTTCGAGTTCGGGGTTTGGCGCGTGGAAGGATGCCGCCCGCTGGCACGCGGAGACCGGCAAACCGTTTGGCGTCTTCGGCATTTCCATCACCGACACCCATCCCGAACTGATCGCGACGCTGAGCAAGGCGGCTTTCGTTTTTTTCCGCGAGTCGGTATCGCTGCGGAAAGCGAAGGATCTCGGCTGCACCGCGCCGCTGATGGAGTTCGGCCCGGATACGGCGTTCGGCGTGGTGACGCTGCGCAATGACGAGGCGGCGACGGCGTTCCTCCGCAAGCACAAGCTGGAGGAAGGCAAATTTCTCTGCTGCATCCCGCGCTACCGGTGGACGGCTGAACGACCGGCTGTTTACCCTCGATAACCCGGACGAAGTCGCCCGATCGCGCCGACCGTGCTGGCCATCGCCAAGAACCCGGCGGCCGCGAAAGCGAAAGCGATGAAAGCGCGGGCGATCGTGCGGGCGCGGCAGGACGTCATGTTCGCCACGCTGCGGAAGGCGCTCGGGGTGGCTTGATCCCGGAGGGACGCGCTCCGGCGCGCTCCCGCCTTTCGCGGACGAGAAATGGGGACGAGAAATGGGGAACGCGCGGGAGCGCGTCCCTCCGAAGGTACGCGGGAGCGCGCGGGAGCGCGTCCCTCCGGGGCTACTGGGCGCGAGCCGCGAATGTGGTCGGGGAGTTCGCCGGCAGCGGCTGATCCGAGACCCGCAATTCCTCGACGTAAAAAAGCTCGCACGCGCCGTTGCCGTCGTCGTCGCGCCGGAGCGAGGTGTTCCAGTGGAAGCCGTCCGGCCGGCTGACATTGACGAGGTAGCCGCGCATGGCGACGAGCTGGCCTGCGCGCAGCCGGGCCACCGCCTTGGCCACGGTTTTGTTCGCGGAAATGACGTGGACGTTGGCCGCGTGGCGGGCCATTTCGCCGACCGGCAGCGGCGGCTGGTCGGGCCACGCGTAAAAGAAAAAGCGGTTGCTCTGGGAGATGCGCAGACGGTCGAGGTTGGCTTGATCGGACATCGGTCCCCAGCCGAGGGCGACGTCGTAGGGCACGAGATCGTCCCCGCGCGAGTGGTAGCGTTTGGTGCGCAGCACGCGCGCATGGATCACGTAGTCGGCTTGCGCTTCCAGGCGGTAACCCTTGATCTCTCCGAGCGACTTGGCCGGGATCATCTGCTGCGCCGGCGACGTCGGCGCGGTGATGCCGGACGGATGCCGCAAGGCGCGATCCGGCCACAGCCACCAGAGAGCGGCGGTGAGGAGGAGAAAAGCAACGAGACGTTTCATGACGGTCGGAAGAAAAGCACGAGACGCGCCGCGCAATCCGGGTTTGCGCTGGCGCCTGCCATCCCCTTTCCTCCTCTCCATGTCCCGCCCGCTCGCCCTCTCGCTCACCCTTTTCGTCCTCCTCGCCCTCCCTGTTCCACCCGGCTTCGCGGCGGAGTCCCGCCCGGAGATTCCGCTTTGGCCGACCACCGCGCCCGGAGAAAAAGGCGACATCGGCGAAGAGCGCGACACTTCCAAACCGACGGACAAGGCGGTCGGCGGCCGCCCGCTAATCCGGCTTGGCAACGTCTCGCAACCCACGCTCACCATTTTTGCCCCGCCGAAGGACAAGGCGACCGGCGCGGCGGTGATCGTCTGCCCCGGCGGCGGCTACAACATTCTCGCGCTGGACCTGGAAGGCTCCGAAGTCTGCGAGTGGCTGAACTCGATCGGCGTGACGGGAGTGTTGTTGAAATATCGCGTGCCGAAACGCGCGGGACTGGAGAAACACACCGCCGCCCTGCAGGACGCGCAGCGGGCCATCGGGTTGGTGCGATCGCAGGCCAAAGAACTGGGCCTCGATCCGCAACGCATCGGCATCCTCGGCTTCTCCGCGGGCGGTCATCTCGCCGCGACGGCGAGCAACAACTACGAAAAGCGCACCTATGCGCGCATCGACGCCGCGGACGAGGTCAGCAGCCGCCCGGATTTCACGCTGCTCATTTATCCCGCGTACCTCACGCTCAAGGACGACGGCGACAAACTCGCGCCGGAAGTGCCGGTGACCGCGCAGACGCCGCCGACCTTCATCGTCATGACGCAGGACGACGGCATCCGCGTGGAGACGGCGATGTTCTATTCGCTCGCGCTGAAAAACGCGAAGGTGCCGTGCGAACTGCACGTCTATCCGAGCGGCGGCCACGGCTACGGCTTGCGCCCGAGCGAACACGCCGTGACGACCTGGCCGCTGCGCGCGGCCGAGTGGCTCGGCAAACTCGGCGTGCTGACCTCGGAGGGACGCGCTCCGGCGCGTCCGTGATCAGGGGACACGCCGGAGCGTGCCCCTCCGACACTACGCGACCAATTGCGGCGCGGCGGGTTCGGCGGTGGCAGCGGCCGGCGCGGGATCGTAGTCGAGGTTCGGCCCGAGCCAGCGCTCGACTTCCGCCACGGTCATCCCTTTGCGCGCCGCGTAGTCTTCGACCTGATCGCGATCAATCTTGCCGAGGCCGAAATAACGCGCCTGCGGATGCGCGAAATAAAGCCCGCTGACGCTCGATCCCGGCCACATCGCGAAGTTTTCGGTGATCTTGATCCCGGTGTTCTTCTCCACGTCGAGCAGCTTCCAGAGCGTGCCTTTTTCCGTGTGATCCGGGCACGCGGGATAACCGGCCGCCGGTCGGATGCCGCGATATTTTTCCTCGATCAATTCGTCGCGCGACAGGTTTTCCGCGCGTCCAAACCCCCACTCGTCGCGGACCCGCTTGTGCAGGCATTCCGCAAAAGCTTCCGCCAATCGGTCGGCCAGCGCTTCGGCCATGATCGCGTTGTAGTCGTCGTGTTCGGCTTTGTATTTTTCGACGACCGCGTGCAGGCCGATACCCGTGGTGACCGCAAAGGCCGCGATGTGATCGGGCAATGTAGGCGGGGCTTCCCAGCCTCGCTCTGCACCCTCGGCTTTTCCGGGTTGGGCTGGGAAGCCCAACCTACTTTTCGGCGCGATGAAATCCGCGAGTGAACGGTGCGGCTCGCCGTCCTTCTTCGCCATTTGCTGGCGGAGGAAACACAGATGCGTCAGCACCGCGCTTCGTGATTCGTCGGTGTAAAGTTCGGTGTCGTCGCCGATGGCGTTTGCCGGGAAAAAACCGTAAACGCCGCGCGCAGTGATGAGCTTTTTTGTGATGATTTCGTCGAGCAGCTTCTGGGCATCGGCGAAAATGAGGCGCGCCTGTTCGCCATATTTTTCGTGCTGGAGAATCGACGGATAAACGCCGCGCAATTCCCAGGTGTGAAAGAACGGCGTCCAGTCGATGAACTCGCGGAGCGTGGCCAGCGGAAAGTCTTCGAGCACCCGCACCCCGGTAAATTCCGGCTGCGGGATGTCTTCGGCGCGCCACTCGATGGGCGTGCGGTTGGCCCGCGCGATCTTCAGCGGGACGAGCTTCTGCTTCGGCGCGGCATGGAGCGCGCGCAGCTTTTCGTACTCCGCCTTGTGCTGCACGACGTAGGTCGCCTTGGCTTCCTGGTTGAGCAGCGTCGTCGTGACCGGCACCGCGCGGCTGGCGTCGAGCACGTGGACGACGGGTTCGCTGTAATGCTGCGCGATCTTCACCGCGGTGTGCGCTTTGCTCGTCGTTGCTCCGCCGATGAGCAGCGGGATTTTCATCCCGGTCCGTTCCATCTCTTTCGCGACGTGCACCATCTCGTCGAGCGAAGGTGTGATCAGCCCGCTCAAGCCGATGAGATCGGCTTTTTCTTCCTTCGCACGCGCCAGGATCTTTTCGCACGGCACCATCACGCCCATGTCGATGACCTCGTAATTGTTACAGGCGAGCACCACGCCGACGATGTTCTTGCCGATGTCGTGGACATCGCCCTTCACCGTCGCGAGCACGATCTTGCCCTGCGCTTTCACTGTCTCGCCGCGCGCGGCCATCTCGGCCTTTTCCGCCTCCATGAATGGAAAAAGATACGCCACCGCCTTCTTCATCCCGCGCGCGGATTTCACGACCTGCGGCAGGAACATTCTCCCCGCGCCGAAGAGATCGCCGACGATGCTCATGCCATCCATCAGTGGGCCTTCGATGACCAGCAGTGGCTTGCTGAGCTTGGCGCGCGCTTCCTCGGTGTCGATGTCGATGTAGGCGTCGATGCCTTTCACCAGCGAGTGCGCGAGGCGTTCCTCTACGGTGCCCTTGCGCCATTCCGCTTCCTTTTTCGCCTCCGCCGCGCCGGCGGCTCCGGCGTTCGCAAGCTTCAGCTTTTCGCCGAAATCCACGAGGCGCTCGGTGGCGTCAGGACGGCGATTGAGCAGCACATCTTCGACGAGAACTTTCAGCTCCGGCTCGATCTCCTCATACACTTCCAGCATCCCCGCGTTGACGATGCCCATGTCCA
>JBBQIZ010000251.1:0-5496 GCA_038325425.1 Chthoniobacterales bacterium | reverse complement strand
CGGTCGGCGCGCCGGACGATGTTGTCGCTGCCGCTGCGCCCGGCTTATCCAGCGGCACATATTCGATGTCCCGAACGGCGGCCGAATCGGCGAAGATGCCTGGGTTGCCGGGAGTGAGGTGCCGACTGTCGCGGACGGTGCCGAGCTTCTGGCCATCGACCACCACGGTCAGTTCCTCGCCGATGGCGTGCAGTTCGAGCTTCATCCAGTCACTCGGCCCGTAGGTGCGCGTCAGCGGCCAGGCTCCGAGCCGCTCCTGCGTCTTGTCTTCGGTGTAGTAAAAGCACCACCTGCTTCAGGTTCGACCCGGGCCCCAAGAGGTAGGCGCGTGACTTGTCCTTAAAATGCTGCCGCACCCGGATGGTCGCGCTTTTAAGTTCCGGGCTGGTCCGGATGCTCGCCCGCAGGATCGCATCGCGGCTGGGCTTGCCGGAGTGGGACACCAATCCGCCCCGGGGGCCGTCCAGGATTGTGAAACAGGCCAGCGTGGCCGTCGCGGCCGCTTCCGCGTCCCAGCCGCTGCGCCGCCACCAAGCGTAGGCGCAATACCAATAACTGCCGGCCAGTTCCCGCAACGCCTCGCCGTCACCATTCGTAGCCGCACCCAGCGACTCTGGGGACGCCGCATCGGACAGCGCGGAGTCTTGGGCGGAATCCATGACGGACGGGAACCGTGGTTTCAACCACATCAAAGCCGCGACCGCAGGTCAAGGATGCGGATGTGCCGTGCAGCCCACGCACGGCCAAAAGGCGCCGTTGCCCGCTATTGGCGTGGCTGGGGCGCCGGGGCGGCTGCGCCGAGCTGCCGGCGCGCTTCCTCGACACTCATCTTCGCGGTGGGCAGCGGGTAGCCGAGGGTGTCGCCGTTGGGCGTGAAGCCGTGGCCGTCGAGGTCGATGAAGATCGGGTTGTGGTAGGCGACGGGTTTGATCTTCGCCTGCGCGCTGGTGCCGTAGCCGATCGAGAGGTCGCTGTTTTCGCCGGTGGCGACGACAATCAAGTGCGCGTCTTCGCTGAGCGGGACATCGATCGTTTCGTCGAATTTCACCACGCCGTCCTTGAACATCTTCGCATTGGCCGCGCGGGTGAAATTCAGTTCCGGCCGGGCGCGGCCGTTGACCAGCACCTGCACGCGATCGATGTCGATCCAGTCCGTGCATTGCACGCGCACTTTCAGCTTCACGCTATTGCCGACGACGCGCGTGGTGTCTCCGGGGCCGGTGCCGTTGTCGGTCGTCACCTGGAGGTAAGGCCCGGTCGTGAGGTAGCTGTGGCCGGCCTTCGCGTGGCGGCTGTTTTCCCGCCAGTCGATCTCCGCCGGTTTGTCCGACTGGCTCGGCAGGTACATCCGCCAGCCGCCGACGCCGTTGCCATAGACGCTGTGCGCATCAGCCACCGCCATCGCCGCGTAGCGATGCCCGCGGTTCAGCATTTGCAGCCAGATGACTTCGCGCGCCATCTGCACGGTCTCTTTGCCCGCGGCGTTTTTGCCGACGCGGAAGGGTTTACCGGTGAGGATTTCACTCGCCGAATAGTTCTGCGTCTCGATCCCGTCGATCAACGTCGCCAGGCCGCGGAACCCGCCGTCCAGCCGCCCGTCGCCATCCGCGTCCGTGAAGTTCTTCACCATGTCGGGATGATTGATCTGCACCCAGCGATCCGGTTCGGCACCCTGCCAGTCGCGCAGCGTGATCGCGGTGATGCGCGGGTCGTCGTTCCAGACCGGCGCGCCGTTGTCCTGCGTGCGCGGTTCGGGTTTGAAGGGGAAGGAGTTGAAGTGCGCGGCGCGGCCGGTGAGTTCCATGCCGGGCACGGTCTGAATTTCCGCCGAGAGGCCGAGCTGCGCGATGTGCGGCGCCCAGTCGTAGAGGCGGTTGTGTTCGGTGGTCGGCGCAAATTCGATGTGTTCGGCGGCGAGGTTAATCAGGCGGTCGTTGGTGCCGCAGGTGTTGTCGCCGCTCGGCGTGGAGTGATTGTGATAATCGGCGCTCACCCAGCCGGTCGTGTCCACGAGCCGCTTCAGTTTGCCGCCAAACTCGAACGTCGCACCGGGCGCGAGCGTGACGTCTTGCGCGAGATGCCCGAACTCGATGCCGCGCGTCACGATCACGCGATATTTCCCCGGCGGCAGCGCGACGCGGAAATCGCCGCGCTCCGAGTGATACTGATCCACGCAGCCATGGGCGCGGTTTTGCGGCCCGAGGTTCACCGCTTCCGTGCCGTCCTGCGCGAGGAACTGCGCCTTGCACGGAATCGTTTTCCCGGCGGCGTCGGTGATCTTGAATTGGATCGCCGACGCGGCCGCGAGCGTCGCGTCGAGCTTCGCGGGCGCTCCGGCTTTCACCTCGATATTCTGCACGGCATCCGCGCGGCCCACATCGGTGAAGGTCGCCTGGTATTTCCCTTCCGGCAGCACGAAAGCCAGCCGGCCCTGCGCATCGGGATGCGCGACGCCGACGTTTTCATCGCGCGGTGCGGCGCTGCGCACCAGCACTTGCGCCGTCGGCACCGGCGCGCCGCTCGCATCGCGGACCACGCCGCTCACTTCGCCCACCGCCTGCCCGCGCTGCCGTGCCACTTCGCCGACCGCTTCGACCGGCGAATGCCCGACCGCGAGGAAGCGCACGACCGTCGCGCTCGCGCCGGAAGCCAGCTCGAAAGTTTTGCCCGTGCCGTATTTCTCCGGCTCCACGAGATTCCCGTAGGCGTAACCCGCCTTGTCCGCGGGATCGATCGCGTCCGCCCAATTGATGCCCTGCACCATGCCGGTGCGCACCGCATTCGTCAGCCGGCCCGCGAGGTCGAGCTTCTTCACCTCGGCGCTCTCATTGACGACCGTCGTCGTGATGCGCAGGCCCGGCCAGCCGTCGCGCAGCGTGTAATAATGATACCGCGCCACGCCGCCGCGATTCGCGCCGGTCACCGCGACTTCGATCGTCGCCTCGCCATCGCGCCCGTCCTTCAGCACCCGCACCCACGAGACCGAACCCTGTTGATTCGCCGGACCGAAATACGTGAGTTGGTCGTTATTCGCCCCGCGCAAGGTGAGGTCGTAAACGCAACCGGGCGTGATCCCTTCGTTGCCGTAAAACGTGCTCATGTTCGCGCGCCGCAGCGGGAGATTGCCGGAGATCACCGCCTCGATTTTATCGTTCCGCAAAATGAAATCGCCGATGATTCCATCGGCTTCCTTGCCTCCGGGAAGTTGATCTTTCTGCGCGAGGCCGACCTCGAATGCCTCGGGGGCGGCATGGACAAAAGTGACGGCGGCGAGCAGCGACAGCGCGGAGAGGAAGGGGCGATTCATGGGGAAGGGAGGGTTGTTCTCAACAATCGGCCAAAAGGCGATGCCTTAGTTGCGGGATGTTCGCGGGCTACGTTGTGGCTGGCCGCGCCCAGCGCATCGGCATCCGCGCCTTTCTGTCCAAGCCGGCCACCCTCGATACCCTCAGCCGCACGCTCCACGCTGCGCTCAATCGCGATGATACGGCAGCCCGGCCTTGATCGTGTAAGCGCGGTAGATTTGCTCCAGCGTCACGACCAGCGCGAGTTCGTGCTGGAGCGTGAGTTTACTCAGCGACCACGTCCACCCGGCCGCCTGGCGCACCTCGTCGGTATGCCCATCCGCCCCGCCGATGAGCAGCGCAAAATCGCGCGGCCCGTGCTGCTCCCAGCCGGAGATTTTCGTCGCCAGCTCGCGACTCGACAGATGATCCCCGCGCTCATCCAGGACCACGCGGAACATCCCTTTGCTGCGCTCCAGTAAGGCCTCGCTCTCCCCGGTCCGCGCAGACGCCTTGAGATAATCGACCGTCACCGGCACGAACGGCTTCAGCCGCGCGGCGTAGTCCTCGATCCCCAGCCGGGCAAAATCGAGCTTCGGCTTCCCAATGGCGAGGATGTGCCAGCGCATGCCCGATTCCACTCCACACCGGTGCGCTGCGCCTAGAAAATTCTTCCCCCACTGGTGATCCTTTTCCTCGCGCGATTTCGCATGAGGGATTGAAATGACTACGCCGATGAATCCCCCGCCCGATCCGCCGCCGGCCCCGCGTGCCGGCCCCCCGTTGCGCCCACCCATCCCGCCGGGTAAACGTCGGGCGCAGATTGAGGCGACCTTTAATTCCGCGCTCGAACGACCGACGCCGGAGCGCGAGGCGTTTCTGGCGACAGCCTGCGGCGACGACACCGAACTGCGAAAAGAAGTTCGCGAACTGCTCGCCGCGCACGCGCAGGCCGCGGGATTTCTGAAAACGGACGCGCCACTTGCGCCGGAGATCGAGCGCGAACTGGCGAGGCTCAAGCCGGAGGAAGCCGGCGAACGCATCGGCCCTTACAAGCTCCTCCAGCAAATCGGCGAAGGTGGCTTCGGCGTCGTGTGGATGGCCGAGCAGGAGCAGCCCGTGCGGCGGCGCGTGGCGCTGAAGATCATCAAGATGGGGATGGATACGAAGGAGGTGATCGCGCGCTTCGAGCAGGAACGGCAGGCGCTCGCGCTGATGGAGCACCCGAATATCGCCAAGGTTTTCGATGCCGGCGCGACGCCGTTTGGGCGACCGTTCTTCGTCATGGAGCTGGTCCGCGGCGTGCCGATCACGAGCTACTGCGACGAGCAGGCGCTCTCGACCCGCGAGCGGTTGGAGCTTTTCACCCAGGTCTGCGCGGCCATCCAGCATGCACACCAAAAGGGCGTCATCCACCGCGACATCAAACCATCGAACGTGCTCGTGACGATCAACGACGGAGAACCGGTGGCCAAGGTCATCGACTTCGGTGTGGCCAAGGCGACGCAATCGCGGCTGACCGATCTCACGCTCTTCACGCAGTTCCAGCAGATGATCGGCACGCCGCTCTACATGAGCCCCGAGCAGGCCGAGATGACCTCGCTCGATATCGACACGCGGAGCGACATCTACAGCCTCGGCGTGCTCCTTTACGAACTGCTCACCGGCAGCACCCCGATCGACGCCGCGACGCTGCGCCAGGCCGGGATCGATGAAATCCGGCGCATCATCCGCGAAGTCGATTCGCCCAAACCCTCGACGCGTTTCAAAACGCTCGGCGGCGCCGAACTCACCGAGACCGCCCGCCGCCACTCCATCCATCCCGACCGACTCCCCGCGCTGCTCCGTGGCGACCTCGACTGGATCGTCATGCACTGCCTCGAAAAGGACCGTAAGCGCCGCTACGAAAGCGCCGCCGCCCTCGCGCAGGATCTCCGCCGGCACCTCGCCAACGAGATCATCACCGCCCGCCCACCGACCGCCGGCTACCTACTCAGCCGCCTGATCCGCCGGCACAAGCTCGCCTTCGCCGCCGCCGCTGCGGTCGCCGTGACGCTGATCCTGGGAATCGTCGGCACCACCATCGGCCTGCTCCGGGCGGAGAGAGAGCGCCGGGCTGCGGAGGTCGCGCAACGGCTGGCGGAACAGCGCTTCAGCAGCGCACGGCAGTTCGTGAATGACATGTTCCAAACGGTCGAACCCGCGTTCTCGA
>JBBQIZ010000250.1:0-5505 GCA_038325425.1 Chthoniobacterales bacterium | reverse complement strand
CGCTGCGAACGAACCTTGACTGCGGATTGATCCCGCCGCTTCTTCCCCCACCCCCATGCGCTTCTTGCCGACTTTTGCCGCTCGTGTTTCGCTCGCCCCGACCGTCCCGCTTGCCGCGCAGCCGTGAATTCGATTTCATCCGCTCACCCCATCTCATGAACACACCAGACCACCTCAGCTCCCGTCGCGAGTTCCTCAAACACACCTCTGCCGCCGCCGTCGCCGGCAGCCTCACCGCCGCCCTCGGTTTTCCCGCGATCCTCACCGGGGCGCCGCCGACCGGGAAGATCAAGGTCGGCTTCATCGGGTGCGGTGGACGGGGCACGGGCGCGGCCAATCAGGCCCTGACCGCGGACAGCGATGCGGTGCTCTGGGCCATGGGCGATGCCTTTGAAGACAAGATCGAGACCAGCCTGCAGAGCTTGCAGAAGATGCATTCCACGAAAATCGACGTGCCGAAGGAACGGCAGTTCGTCGGCCTCGATGCTTATCAAAAAGTGATCGATAGCGGCGTCGATGTCGTGTTGCTGACTTCGCCGCCCGGCTTTCGCCCGCAGCATTTCAAGGCCGCCGTCGCCGCCGGCAAACACTGCTTCCTCGAAAAGCCCATGGCCACCGACGCGCCCGGCTATCGTTCTGTCCTCGAGACGGTCGCCGAAGCGAAGCGCAAAAAGCTCGGCGTCTGCGCGGGCTTTTGCTGGCGCTATCATCCCGGCATGCGCGAGACCTTCCAGCGGATGCAGGATGGCGAGATCGGGAAGATCCTCGCGAACGAAAATACCTACAACGGCGGGTCCGTGGATCGTTATCCGAAATGGAACCGCGCGAACACGCCGCGCGATCTCGAATGGCAGTTGCGCCGCTGGTATTATTTTACGTGGCTGAGCGGCGACAGCATCGTCGAGCAGGCCTGCCACAGCCTCGACAAGATGGCCTGGGTCTTCGGCGACAAACCGCCGATCAAATGCGTCGGGCACGGCGGGCGGCAGGTCCGCTCCGGCGAAGACTACGGCAATATCTTCGACCACTTCGCGATCGTCTATGATTACGAAGCCGGCGCGCGCGGCTATCATTTCAGCCGGCAGATCAATCGCACCGCGGCCGCCAATACCGACACTTTCTTTGGCAGCAAAGGCATCTGCGAAATCAACGGTTCGCGGAAGCTCTTCCTCATCAAGGACCTCAATAATGAAGTGAAGTGGCGCTACTCCGGCGAGGCCAGCGACATGTACCAAGTCGAGCACAACGAGTTCTTCCGCTCGATCCGCGACGGCAATCCGATCAATGACGGCGACCGCATGGCCTCGAGCACGCTCATCGCGATCATGGGCCGCATGGCCGCTTACACCGGCCAGGAAATCTCGTGGGAAATGGCGGCGAATTCCAAGGAACGCCTGGTGCCCGAGCAACTCGACTGGGACATGAAACTGCCGGTGCCGGCGGTCGCCATGTCGGGGATCACGGCCTTCAGTTAAACCTTCGTGAGCGTCGACCGGACGGCCTGCAGTCATAATCGGACGCTGATCAGCGTATGAAGAATCTGCGACGATTCTGCGCCGCATTCGTGGCCGCCGCGTTGCTCGGCGGCGCGATCTCGGCTTCGGCGCAGGCTACAGAACTGGCCACCGCCGAGGTGGCTCCCGGCCGGCCGATCTTCGGCGAGAAGCGTTATATCGAATATCAGCCGGGGGATCTGCCGCTGGTCATCTCCGCGCCGCACGGCGGACGCGTGACTCCCGAGGAAATCCCCGAGCGCACGACGGGCGTCGTGCAGATCGATACCAACACCCAGGAGCTCGCGCGCCGCATCGCGGAAGAGATCGAAACCCGCACCGGACGCCGCGCGCACCTGATCGTCTGCCACCTGCACCGGAGCCGACTCGACTGCAATCGCGAGATCGAGGAAGGCGCGGCCAGTCAACCCGCCGCAGAAAAAGCGTGGGCCGAATATCACGCCTTCATCGAGCGCGCGCTGGCGACGGCGATCGCGCAGAGCGGCCGCGCGTTTTACATCGATCTGCACGGGCAGAGTCATCGGGACCGCCGGATCGAACTCGGCTACCTGCATTCCGTGGAGACACTGGAGCTTTCCGATGCGGAACTCGACGCGCCAAAAATCGCCGCTGCGGGCAGCCTCCGCCGCATCGCCGAGAAGTCAAAGCTGCCCTACTCCGCACTGCTCCGCGGCCCGCGGAGCCTCGGCGCGCTGCTCGAGGCACGCGGATTTCCCTGCGCGCCTAGTCCGGAGCGACCCACGCCCGTGCTACCGTTTTTCCAAGGTGGCTACAGCATCCGGCGGCATATCAGCGCGGACGCGCCGGTCGCGGGGCTGCAGATCGAATGCATCCTGGCCGGCTTACGCGACACCGCGCCGAACCGTGCGCGCTTTGCCACGGCGTTCGTCGAAAGCCTGCAGGAGTATCTCGCCGAGCACTTCGAGTTGCGGCTGCCGGTGCGGTAAGTGCGGTCTGTCGCCGGGCCGTTTTGGCGATAAACGGTGCCCGGCGCGGCGGAAAAATCCGTGTCATCAATCGACATCGCGATAGACGTGCCGCGAAAAACGTCTAAATCCGACGGGCTCCGTTCGACCAACTACCACCTACTGCCATGAGCTTACCAGCCGCCGATTCCAAACCGCTCAACGCCAACGAAGGCATCAAACTCGCGTCTCAGCATCTCCGAGGAACCATCGCCGCGGACCTCGCCGATCCGTCCACCGGCGCGATCTCCGAATCGAACGGCCAGCTTACCAAATTTCACGGACTCTATCTGCAGGACGATCGCGACCTGCGCAACGCGCTGAAGAAGGAAGGCAAGGAGAAGGCCTTTTCCTTCATGCTCCGCGTGCGGCTGCCCGGCGGCAAAGCGACTGCGCAGCAATGGCGGGTGCTCGACCAACTCGCGGGCGAAGTCGCCTCGCCCTCGCTGCGCTTGACCACGCGGCAGACTTTCCAATTTCACGGCATTCTCAAGGGCAACGTGAAGCCGCTCGTCCAGCGCATGCACCAAGTGCTGCTCGACTCCATCGCGGCGTGCGGCGACGTGAACCGCAACGTCATGGCGCCGCCGAATCCCGAACGCAGCGCCGTGCTGCAGCAGGTTTACGAACACGCCATCGCGTGGAGCGAATACGCCCTGCCCAGCACCCGCGCCTACCACGAAATCTGGCTCGATGAAGAACTCGTGGCCGGTGGCGAACCCGAGCGGGAACCGCTGTACGGAACCACTTACCTGCCGCGCAAATTTAAGACCGGCTTCGCGCTGCCGCCCTCGAATGACGTGGACATTTTCACGCAGGATCTCGGCTTCATCGCGATCGTCGAAAACGACCAACTCGTCGGCTACAACGCGACCGTCGGCGGCGGGCTCGGCATGAGCCACGGCAATGCGGAAACCTTCCCGCGGCTCGCCGACGTGCTCGGATTCATCGCACCCGATCAAGTCAATGCAATCGGCGAGGCCGTGCTGAGCACGCAACGCGACCACGGTGACCGGACGAATCGCAAACACGCGCGGCTGAAATACACGATCGAAGATCGCGGCGTGGATTGGTTCCGGAGCGAGGTCGAGCGCCGTTCCGGCATCGCTTTCGCGCCGGCGCGCGAGGTTCAATTCACGACCATCGAAGACCCGCACGGCTGGCAGGAATGCGCCGACGGCACCTGGTTTTACGGCCTGCACATCCTCAGCGGACGGATCAAGGATCTGCCGGGTTGGCCGATGAAAACGGCGCTGCGCGAGATTGCCGAAATCCACACCGGCGATTTCCGGCTCACGCCATCGCAGAATCTTACCATCTCCGGCGTCACCGCCGCGCAGAAGCCGGTCATCGAAGGCATCCTCGCGAAGCACGGACTCACCGCCGAAAACCACCGCTCACGCCTGCGCCTGAATGCACTCTCGTGCGTGGCGTTGCCGACCTGCGGCCTCGCCCTCGCGGAAAGCGAGCGCGCCTTGCCCGACATCCTGGCGAAGTTCGAGGCGGTCCTCGACGAGGCGGGCTTGCGCGACGACGCGATCAGTCTCCGCGTCACGGGTTGCCCGAACGGCTGCGCCCGCCCGTATCTCGCGGAGATCGGTCTCGTCGGACGCGCCCCGAACAAATACGCGCTCTACCTCGGCGCGAGCTACAACGGCACACGGCTAAATCGCCTCGTCTCGCCGAGTGTGACCATCGACGACGCCGTGAAGCTGCTCACGCCCGTGATCAAACGCTACGCCGTCGAGCGGAACGAAGGCGAAGGCTTCGGCGATTTTTGCGACCGAGTCGTCCTGCCCAAGGACGCGACCTTCCACAGCATCGGAACACCGGCGAGCGCTTAAGCCGCGGCTGCTCAGCGAGTAGCTGCCGGCTGCGCGGCTTCGGTAAGGACCTGCGGAACCAGTCGGTCGTCACCGTCGTTCGCGGCGGGCGTCAAACCGAGCAGCGCGCAGACGAGCGCATAGACGTGAACGTTCTCAAACGGCGGGAGCGTCACGCCGCGTTGGCAAGCGGAGCCCCACGCCAGAAACGTCGCGCCCATGGAGAGTAATTCGGGATCGAAGCCATGCGTGGCGCGCTGAAAGTTTTCCCGGGCCGCTTCATCGAGCAATGGTCGCCTGATCAGCGTCCAGCCTTCATCCGCGATCAGCACGAGGGGCGGAATCCGGCGATGATCACGAAAGTGCAGACGCTCCGGAACCTCCTCGCGGCGATAGACGCGGAAGTGCTCCTGCCGGGCGTGGAGCCGGGCATAGGTTTCCTCGATCGCTTCGGGCGGAGGACGCAAGCCGGCCACCGCGCCCGCAAATTCCACCTGCACTGCGGGGGATGGGATGAGTTCGCTGAGCACAATCGCGCGCTCCGCACTGACCTCCGTCATGCCGTGATCCGAGACAAAAACGAGATTCACCACATCGTCGAGCGCGAGCTTCTTCATGCCCGCGAGGAGTTGCGCCAGGGCAACGTCCACTTCATTGACGGCCGCGGCCAATTCCGGCGAATCGATGCCGAACCGGTGCCCCGCCGTATCCGCTTCGTGGAAGTAGAGGGTGATCAAGCGCGGCCGTTCCGCCACCGGCAGCGCCAGCCAATCGAGCACCGTCTGGACCCGCGCCGTCGCGGTCATCCGGCCATCGTAAATTCGCCAATCCCACGGACGCACACCGCCAATCTCCGCTTCCGATCCCGGCCAGAACATGCACGCCGCCCGCACGCCCTGTTTTTGCGCGGTGACCCAAAGCGGCTCCCCGCCCCACCAACGTCCTTCCTGCACCGATGCACTGCCCAGCGCAAAGCTGGCCTGCCATTCCGGATCGAACATGTGGTTCGCAATGATCCCGTGACGTTGCGGGCGCAGCCCAGTCACGAGCGTGTAGAGGTTCGGGAAGGTGAGCGTCGGAAAGCTCGGCACCATGCGTTCGGCACGGACGCCTTCCCTCGCCAGGCGCATGAGAGTCGGCGGTTTCCAGCGCTCGAGGTAGTCCCACCGAAAGCCATCGAGCGCGACGAGGATGACGATGCGG
>JBBQIZ010000249.1:0-5525 GCA_038325425.1 Chthoniobacterales bacterium | reverse complement strand
GGCGTGTTGTATTTGTAAATGGCGCTCACCGAGAGCGTCCCGGCGCCGGTATAGCCGAGGCAGCCGTTGGCCAGGGTGGTGGCGATGCCGGTGCCGCTCAGGCTGTATCCGTAGGAGTTGGTGGCCATCCGCACCGCATTGATACCGAAGGAGCCGCCGTTTTGGCAGGTGCCGGAGGAACCCGTGACGACCTCGGCCGAAATGCCCCGGTTCGTGAAACTGACGCCGACGCTGCCGCTAACCGTCGTGGCGCTGATCCCTTGGGAATTCGCGCTGTAGCCGTAAGAATTGGAGACCGCGCTGCCGGTGATGCCAGCCGCGTTGGTGCTCAAGCCGCTGGAATTTTGCACCGTCGTGCCGTTGATCCCGGGGCCGCTGACGCTCTCCCCGCGGCAGTTGCTGACCGTGCTCGCGTCGATTCCGAAGCTATTCCCGTTGCTGACGGCCACGCAATTCGTCGCCACGGTGGCTCGGATGCCGTTCGCACTGCTCGCCACGGTGCAATCCGAAGCCGTCAGCGCGAAGATGCCATTCCCGCCGCAATCCGAGACGCGGCAGCGCGACACCGTGCCCCCGCTGATGCCGTTGCCGGCGCTGGTCTGCACCACGCAGGACTCGACGATGGCCTGAAAAGCGAAGATCCCGCCCGACCGCACCCCGGTGACGGTCACGCCCGAAATCCGGGCACCGCCGCTGGTCAGGGCGGAAACGCCGTAGTCGAAGCCGCCGCCGGTGTAGGTCGTGCCGTTGGAGGTCACCGTGCCCCGGATGGAGCCGTTGCGGACGTGGAAGCCCGACCGGTCGCCGGAGAGGAGGACGCCGGCGCTACCCGGCTCGGTGCTGGTGGTGGAGACCGTGAATCCGTTCAGGTCGAGCGTGACATTATCCGCCTCGATCACGATGCCGTCCCCGCCGGCGACCGCCACATGCCCCGTGAGGTAATACGAGCCTGGAGCGCTGATCGTGATGGTGTCCGTGCCGCCGGCCAGCGGCGTGCGCGCCTCGATCTGATCGAGCGTCTTCATCGTCGGCCCCGGCGGGCCGGGCGGAACGAGGTCGCCCTGGGCAAAAAGGCGGGTCGTCGCGCCGAGACTGAAGGCGGCCAGCAGGAGGAGAGTTTTCATGGAGCGGAGGGCGGCGGCTGGGGTCTCGTGGCGTTGGTTTTTTGGGCGGCTGGCGGACGACACCACCCGTGGAGGCGGATTCCGCCTACAAGCTTCTTACCGATTGGCCGGCGGCGGTTTCCCGGAATTGCGCATTCTTTTTCCCGTCGGCCCGCACTACCTTCGGCGGGGATGCTGGAACTCTCGAAACACTCTTCGGATTTTCCCGCAACCCACTGGACGCTGATCGCCGCGGTGAGCGGCCCGGAACGCGACTTCGCGCTCAGCCGGCTCTACCAGATTTATTGGCGGCCGATTTGCGCCCAAGCCCGGCATTTCGGGGCCGCCGAGAATGAAGTGGAAGACGTCGCACAGGAACTCTTCGTGAGTCTCTTCCGCAGCGGAGCCATCGACCGCGCCGACCCGGAACGCGGGCGCTTCCGCTCATATCTGCTCGGGGCGCTCCGCAATTTCCTTTCGCACCGCCGGGCGCACGCCAGCGCCGGAAAACGCGGCGGCGGTCACACGCGGGTCGCGCTCGAGGCGCTCGAACTGGAGCCACTCGACCGGGCCGGCGCGGCCGGCACACGGGCCTTCGATGCGGCCTGGGCGCACGCGCTGCTCGGCGAAGCGTTGCGCCTCTTTCATCAGGAGATCGGCCACAGCGCGGAAGGCCGCGCTTCCTTCACCGTGCTCAGCGGCTTTCTTTTTGGCGAAGCGGTGCCTTCCTGCGCGGATGCCGCCCGCCAGCTCGGCATCAGCGTGCCGGCGGTGAAGTCCCGCGTCTTTCGACTCCGCCACCGCTTGCAGCAAATCGTCCGCGAGGAAGTCGCGCGCACCGTCGCGACGCCGGCCGAGATCGACGACGAACTGCGCTACCTCAGCGCGGTGGTGCAGGAAGCCGACGGCGTTGTGGCCTTTCCGTGGCCGCCATGAATCCGGCGCAACTCCTTGCCGCCGCAGTCGCGCCCGCCGCGCCGCCGGCAGCCGCGCCCGGCCTGCTGCCCGGCGGAATCGTCGGCGGCTACACGCTCATCGATGAAATCGGGCGCGGCGCGATGGGGGTCGTCTTCACCGCGCTGCAGAGCGGCTCGGGCCGCGTCGTGGCCATCAAATTTGCCCACGGCTCGCTCGCCGGCTCCGCCGATGCGCGGCAGCGTTTTCGCACCGAAGCGGAAGCGGTAGCCGCGCTCGATCACCCGGGCATCCTGCCGATCTACGAGGTCGGCGAAACCGGCGGCGCGGCTTTTTACACCATGCGTTTCGCGGAGGCGGGCAGCCTGGCGGAGCGCGTGGATTGGTTTGCCGAGCCGCGGGAAGCCGCCGCGCTCGTCGCGCGTATCGCCGATGCCGTGCAGCACGCGCACGCCCGCGGGATTCTGCATCGTGATCTCAAGCCGGGAAACATCCTCCTGGCCACGCGCTCGGAACCGCTGGTGGCCGACTTCGGGCTGGCGCGCTGGCTGCAGCGCGAGAGCGATCTCACCGTCTCGCTCGCCGTGCTCGGCACGCCGGATTATCTCGCGCCCGAGATGCTCCGCGGCGCGCCGGCCAGCTCGACCACGGCTGCGGATATCTTCAGCCTCGGCGCGATCCTTTACCACCTGCTCGCCGGTCGTCCGCCCTTTGCCGGCGGGAGCGTGGCCGAAGTCCTGCGCCGCGTCGAGGAATGCGCGCCGCCGCCGCTCCCCGCACTCCCGCGCGATCTGGCCGCGGTGTGCTTCAAGTGCCTGGAGCGCGCGCCGGCCGCGCGTTACCTCTCGGCGGGCGCGCTGGCCGCGGACCTCCGGGCCTGGCTCGAGGGCCGACCGGTCGTCGCGCGGCCCATCGGCGCCACGGGCCGGCTCCTGCGCTGGATGCGCCGGAAACCCGCGCTCGCGGGCCTGGCGGGCGCGCTGCTCCTGGCCGTCTCCGGCTGGGGGATCGACATCGCGCGGGCGCGCCACGCCGCCCTCGCCGGCGAGCAGCGACGCGCGGAAATCGCGGAACGCTTCGCCCGCGAGCAGCAGCGCACCGCGCTCCTCGCCCGCGCGCAATTACGTCTGCGCCTGCCCGATGCCGGACGGCGCAGCGAAAGCCTGCGCTGGCTGCGCGCGGCCTGGCAGTTCGGGCCGTCGGTCGAGATCCGCAGCGCGGCCATCACCGCACTGGCCCTCGTGGATTCCGAGCCGGCCGACCTGCCTCCCGGAGTGGTTTTGGCCGAGCCCGCCGCCGCACCCGATCCCGGCTTCACTCTCCCGGCGCCCTTCCGCGTGTCCGCTTTTCATCCCGGCTCCAGCCGGCTGGCCGCCGCCGGGGAGGACAAGCTCGTTTACCTCGTGGATGTCCCGCGGCGCGCCATCGTCCAGCGAGTGCGCGGGCTGGGCGGCACCTGCCGGGCGCTCGCTTTCAGCCCCGACGGCCACTGGCTGGCCTCGGTCGCCGATGATGGCACGCTCCGGCTTTCGAGCGTGCGCGAGGGCGGGGAACTGCTCGTCCTGAGCCGCGACATTTTCGAGCCGGACCCGCAGCTCCGCTGGTCCGCCGACGGGCACTGGCTGGTCCTCGCCTCCGGCCGCGCCTTTCAGATCACCGCTCCCGAGGCCGCCCGCTTTTTCCTCCCGGAAACCGCTGGCAACCGCGCCGAGGAAATCTGCACCATCGACCTGAGCGCCGATGGGCGCTGGCTGGTCACGGTGGATGAAGCGGGCACGCGTCTCTGGGACGTGCCCACCCGGCGCGAGGCGGCCCTCCTGGCCAAGGACGGCGCGGAATGGAGCGCCGCCCGCTTTTCTCCCGACAGCCGCCGGCTCTGGATCGGCGGGTGGAATTCAGCCCTGCGCGTGGTCGATCTGCCCCTCGCGGGAAACGCCGCGATTAGCGAGCCGAAGCCGGTCGCGAAATTTGCCGGGGCGCTCATCGCGCAAAGCGAAGACGGCGCCTCGCTCATCGCGCTGAGCAATGCCGGCGGCGGCTTCCAATCCGTCGCGTCCACGCCGCCACATCACCCGCTCTGGCTGCGGCACCCGCAGCCGTTGGACATCGCGCTGACCCGCGACGCGCGCCGCGCCGCCACGAGCAGCTACGACTCCGCCGGCGTGCGCCTCTGGGATCTTCCCACGGCCCGCCTGCTCCGCGAAATCCCCGCCGGCCCGCCCGCCCTGCTCGCCTTCCGCCCCGACGGCGCGATCCTCGCCACCGGCGTGAAACATACCCTCACCCTCTGGCGGCCGGACACCGGTGAAACCGTCCACACGCTCACCACCAGAGCCGCCATCACCTCGCTGGCCTTCAGCCCCGATGGCCGGCTCCTCGCCGCCGAGACGCGCGACAGCGTGATCCTCTTCCGCGCGGTGGAGCCCTTCGACGAACTCGCCCGCCTGTCCACCGTCCCCGACCGCGGCACCGCCTCCTTTTGTTTCAGCCGCGACTCCCGGCAGCTCGCCATCCAGACGCCCACCGGCAGCGCCATCGTCTGGCAACTGGACGCGCTGCACCGCGAACTCGCCGCCCTCGGCATGGCTTGGGACCCGCCGGGAAAATAGAGCATCTGCCCAATTTTTCCGCACGTTCGTGATGCGGTTGTAGCCGGCCTCGGTGAGGCCGGACCGGGGTCAAAGACCCCGGCTACAACCGCCAGAAATTACTTTTTGCCGATTTCCTGGCCACAAAGATTCACGCCGGTTCCGATGGATACATCGACCGCGACCACGCTGATCCGCCGTGCCCGCGCTGAGGTTTCCACCGCCCACCGTGGCGGTGTCGAAAACACTCGGTCCCGCCGCCGGAAAGATCGCGCTCCATCTACTCGCACGCACCGCAGATTCAGCGCGAAACAGTTCACTTGATGACACTCGAGAGCGTGATCGGCGGTGAAGCGAACTGGCCCCGAAGACCAGAAGGTGATTCGCTCCAGTGCGGCAAACAATGAGTTCTCCCACCCATCCGAAGGCACCCTCGTATTTGCAGCGCCGGATTTTCGACGGGCTGAAAAGCTTTCGGGAATTGGAAGCGCGCATCAGCGCACTCGCCACGACGCAGGAACGCGGCGCGGCCTTCGAGGTGTTCGTCCAGGCGTATCTCGCGACGCTTGCGGTCGAGAAGGCGAAAGCCATCTGGCCGGGATCGCGCATAACGCCCTCGCTGCGCAAGCGCCTCGCCTTGCGGGCCACCGACATGGGCGTGGATGGCATCATGGAGACGCAGCTTGGCGAGTTTCACGCATATCAAGCCAAGTTCCGCATCGGGCGGCCTTCGCTGAATTGGACTGAGCTTTCCACCTTCATTGGCCTCGCCGACCGGGCCGACGCCCGCGTGCTCGTCACCAACTGCGACACCTTCGCCGGTGTGGTTGGCGAGCGCGCCCGGTTCTACGCCATCACCGGCAACGACTTCGACAAGCTTACTCCGCCGGACTTTGCCGCGATCCGTGCATGTCTGGTC
>JBBQIZ010000248.1:0-5660 GCA_038325425.1 Chthoniobacterales bacterium | reverse complement strand
CCGGTGCTGGTGACCTCGAAGCCGCTGCCATCCGGACGCATTTTCGCCATTGAACACTTCGGCCAGTCCACGGTTTTGTCCGTGCCGGGTTGCTGCGCCTTGCTGTTGTTGAAAAGGCCCTGCGCCATCCAGATCCAGCCGCCCGGCGCGCGGGTGAACTGGTGCGGGAAAAGGTGCGAATCCTGCACGCCGAGGCCGGTGAGGATGATGTCGAAGGTGTCCGCCTTGCCGTCGCCGTTCGTGTCCTTGAAGAGCTTCAGGTCGTGCCCGTGCTGGATGTAACAGGTGTCGCCGTTGCCCCACGGCAGGATGCCGAGCGGGATGGCGAGCCCGTCGGTGAAGACGGTGGGATTCGTCAGGCCGCCGGCCGGTAGCGGCGCGTTGAGCGCGGCGCGCGGATAGACGAGCACCTTGTCCTTGCCCGGCGATTTGTAGAGCGCCTCGGCGACGGCGGGGTTTTCGTTGCCGTCCACCGGATATTCAAACGCGGTCTGCGTCCACATCCGCCCGCGCTGGTCGAAATAGACGCTGACGAATTTGCCGATGCCGTCGCTTTCCTGGACGACGAGTTCGATCTCGAAACCTTCGGGCAGCTTGAAAAGCTTTTGCTGCTCCTGCGCGCTTTTCGGCGCGCCTTGCACCGCGTTGCCTTCCTTCATCGGCGTTGTGGGCGCGGGCTTCGGCGGTGGGGCGACGAGCTTCCGCGCCGCTTCGACGCCGCCGAGAGATTCCCAAGTCGGCGCGCCCGGCGTGGGTGGCAGTTCCTCGATCGTCACGTCCTTCACCTGCACGAGCGCGACGCCGCCGCTGTGGACCTGGGGCCCGATCTGGCCATTGAGCGCGATGTTCGGATCGGTCTCGGTGTAGTCGATGGCGAGCACGCCGTTGATCCAAGTCTGGATGCGCGGCCCCTCGGCGCGGATGCGGTATTCGTTCCAGCCGAAGATATCCACAACCTTGTCGAGCGCGGCCTGCTGCTCGGGCGTGGGCGCCCAAATGACGCGGTTGCGGCGGAACTCGTCGTAGATTTTCCCGAACCAACCCGCGCCGCAGTCGATCTGATACCCGCTCATGTGATGCCCGCCGGGCACGCGGACACTGCGGACCTGGATGCCGCTGTTGATCAGCCCGGTCTTCGGATCGCCGCTGCACTTGATCTTCATCCGCAGCTCAAAGTTCGCGTAGCTCTTCTTCGTCGCGATGAAGTAGTTCGCCTTGATTTTCTCGGTCGTGGAGCCGCCGGTGATCACGCCATCCTCCACGCGCCAGACTTGCGGATCGTAGTCCCAGCCTTCGAGCGTCTGGCCATCGAAGAGCGGCACGGGCGCGGCGGCGAGCGTCGAGCAGAGGAGAGCGAAGGCGAGGGCGAGTGTTTTCATGGGGGAGGCGGAACGGGCAGTGTCTAGAATACGCACGAGATCGTGCGGTCTTGGGAAAAGATGACCGACGGGAATCCACATCTGACGCCGGAAAGTCCACGCTTTCGGCGGGGCGTGCCGGCAGTCCTGGCCGCGCGGGATTCAGCGCGGCGTGAGTTTCACGCGCAGCCAGTCGTAGCCGAGCACGCGATCGTAGCGCGCCTCGTGCTCCACGCGCTCCTGCGCTCCGAGCAAAACCACCCGTCCGACGCGCTCGACGCATTTCTGGAGCAGCGTGCGCAGGATCAGCCGCGCGTGGGGCGCGCCGAGGCAGAGATGCGTGCCGAAGCCGAATGAGATGTGCGGATTCGGTTTCCGGTCGAGGCGGATTTCTTGGGGCTCGGGGAAGGCGGTTTCGTCGAGATTTGCGGAGGCCCAGCAGAGCGAGATGCGTTCGTTCGCATTTACGTTCACGCCATGCACCTCGGTATCGCGCGGGCAGACGCGTCCGATGTGGGTGAGCGGCATGAAGACGCGGAAAAATTCCTCGCCCGCCAGCGTGATCCGTTTCGGGTCGGCGCGCAGCCATTCCAGCGCCTCGGGATGCTCGGCGAGATAGCCGAGCGCGCACGCGATGCTGTGGATGATCGTGTCGCGCCCGCCGGCGAACGCGAGATTGGCAAAGCCCATGCACTCCTCGCGGGTCAGCTTCCGGTCTTGAAAAGCCGCCTGCGTGAGCGCGCTGAAAAAATCGGGTCCGGGATTGGCCTCCGCCCGATCGAACTGAGCGTGCAGATAATCCTCGAGCACCGTGCCCTTCTTGAACTCACCGCCGGTCACTTTGAAAACGTGGATGCCCCAACCGATCCAGACCTCGGCTTCGGCTTCCGGCACGTTGAGCAGATAGGTGAGCGCCCGGGACTGCACGGGCAGCGCAAACTCATCGACGATCTCGATCGATTCGCGGCGCAGAGCCTGCGTGAGCATCCCATCGATCAGCGCCTCGACCTGCGCGATCATCGCGGGATCCTTGGCGCGCTGGAAAAACGGCTCGACGATCGCGCGATATTCGGTGTGCTCCGGCGGATTCGTTTCGATCGGGAGCTGGCGCATGCGGCGCACTTCCTCCTCGGAGGGAATCGGGACACGGAACGGTGCGTCGGAGCTGAACGTCTGCCAGTCCTTCGCCGCCTGCCGCACGTCCTCGTGACGCAGGAGCATGGTGATGTTCTCTCCGTGAAATGGGCACTGGAGAACGCCGGAGTCCTGGCGTGCTTCGCGGAAGGGGTCGGAAAATGCGGGCATGAGAATGAGGGCAGACGAGCCGCGTGGGAACGGCTGGTGAAGACGCCAGCGCCCGGTCAGGTAAGCTTCGGCGGCTCGAAGCCCGCGCGGTATTTCCGCGAAAGGATTTCCGCGTTGGCCTGGTCATGGTTGGTGAAGCGAAAATTCGCGGCGTCCCAGCGCAGCTCTTCGCCGGGGAAACGCGTCGCTTTCACCGCGAGGAGCGCGGGTTCGGTGATGCGCCACCCGATGTCGAACGGCGTCCAGAGCGGCTTCTTTGCGCCGAGGCAATTGTCCGCCCAATCCTTCCAATGATCGCGCGGTTCGACCTTGGCCAGCGGCTCGTTTTCGACCACCTGCCCCTTGCGGAAGACGGTGATTTTGCCGTTCGCTTCGAGCAGCAGCGTGCCTTCCTCGCACACGACCATCGTGTGATTCGGGCCGACCTTCGTCTCGGGCAGGCCGAGCGCGGCGAAGGACGGCAGCAGGCCGCTGTCGTTGTAGTGGAGGACGAATTTCTCCCGCGCGAATTTGCCGCCGCCGGGGAAGGTGATCGTGCTCTGGTTGTGCGCGGAGTGGCCGACGCCCGCGGCTTTATGCGTGTGCGTGAGCACGGCTTCCGGCGACGGGAGATCGTAGGCGAAATACAGCAGGTCCAGCAGATGGCAGCCCCAGTCTGCGAGTTGGCCGCCCCCGGTTTCCCAAAAAGCGCGCCAGCGTTTCGGCGCGAGGTCTTCGCTGTAGGGCAGATCGCTGGTCAGCGGGCCGCGCCAGAGATTCCAGTCGAGCCCTTCGGGCACGGGCTGAGCCGCGGTGTATTCGCTCCACGGATCGGCGAAGTGGACGCCGCGCGCGACGGCACCGGTCCAGACATACGCTTCGACCGGCCGCCCGAGCTGATTGCTGCGCAGCATTTCCACCGCTTGCATGCGGCCTTCGCGGCAGGCGCGCTGATTGCCCATCTGCGTCACGAGCTTGGGCCGCGCGGCGAGCCCGTCGCGGATCATTCGCAGTTCGGCGAGCTGATGGACGAGCGGCTTCTGGCCGTAGATGTGTTTGTGGTGCTGCAGCGCCGTGAGCATCATCGGCGTGTGGTGAAAGTCCGGCGTATCGACGATCACGGCGTCGAATTGATCCACGCGATGGGCGAACGCTTCGCGGTAATCGGTGATCGTCCACGCGCTGGGAAATTCCTTGGTGATCTTTTCCAGCTCGCGCTTGTTCACGTCGCAGAAGCCCGCCCACTCGACCATCGGGTGGCCCTGCAACCCCTTGCGTTGCATTGCGCCGATGCCCCCGACCGCGATCTGGAAGATGCGCAGCTTGCTGTTCTTGTTGATCTGCGCCCGCGCGGACAGGCCGAGCGAAGCGATGCCGGCGGTGAGAATGGCGCCGGACTTGAGAAAAGTGCGGCGGGTGACGGGTGCGGGGATTGGGGAGGAGGGCGGATTTTTCATGGAGGATGCTGAATCATGCACGGAGTGGGCGCCGGCTCAATATTTCCGTGCGTCGGGGCGGCTTGAATGTCTCCCCAAGACCTGCGGCGCGTCGGGGTTGGTTGTCTGCCATGCTTCCATTTTCCGCGATCTCCTGCCGCCCGCGCTTTCTCGCGCCGGTGGCGTCTTTCCTCCTCGTCACACTCGCGACGTGCGCGGCCGAACCGCCGAAGACCGTCGAACCGACGAATGCCGCCGAGGCCGCGGCGAAAAAGGCGGCCGAGAACGACGCGATCGCGGCGCAGTATCAGGCGCTGGTCGCGAAGTTGCCGCCCGAACAGCAGGCGTGGGAGCGCACGCTCCAGCAAAGCCTCGGCACCTTCTATCTGCCGATCCACAAGCGCGAGAAAGTGCGCGGAACCTCGAATGCGTGGGACTTTGTCGCCGACGATCCGAAGCTGCCGCGCGTGCTGCTCATCGGCGATTCTGTCTCGCGCGGCTACACGCAGGCGGTGCGCAAGGAACTCGCGGGCAAATTGAACGTCCACCGTGCGCCAGCGAATTGCGGCCCGACCGCCAGCGGCCTGAAGAACCTCGAAGTGTGGCTCGGCGACTCAGCGAAAAAGTGGGACGCGATCCATTTCAACTTCGGCATCCACAACCGCGCGACCGCACCAGAGGTCTATGAAAAGGAACTCGAGGAAATCGTCGCGCGGCTGAAAGCCACCGGCGCGAAACTCATCTGGGCTACGACCACGCCCGTTCCTCCCGACACGAAAGACGGAGAAGCTGCGACGGTCGCGATCGTGGAGAAAAACAAAATCGCCGCTGCGGTGATGAAGAAAAACGGCGTGATCATCGACGACCTCCACGCGTGGGTGCTGCCGGACCTCGCGAAATTCCAGAACCCGAAGGATGTCCATTTCACCGGTCCCGGCTACGACCGCCTCGCGCAGCGCGTCGCCCGCGTGCTCGAGACCGCGCTCCCGCCCGCGCCCGGCGTGAACCCGGCGACTGTCCCCGTCGGCAAACTCGAAAACGACGGCTACGGCTGGGAGGACCGGCACGCCGCCGTCATGGCGGTGAAGGACAAGCTCAAGCCCGAAGTCGTGTTGATCGGCGATTCGATCACGCATTTCTGGGGCGGCGAACCCGACGGCGGGAAGATGGGCAACCGCGGCCGCGAATCGTGGGCCGCGCTTTTCGGCAACCGCAAAGTGCTCAACCTTGGCTTCGGCTGGGACCGCACGCAGAATGTCCTGAAGCGCATCGACCTCGGCGAACTCGACGGCCTCGATCCGAAGCTCGTCGTCATCCACATCGGCACGAACAACCTCGCGGGCACACCGCACTACCGCGCCGGCACGCCCGCGCAGATCGCCGCGGGCGTTTCCGCGATCGTTGATCGCGTGCAGGCGAAATGCGCGAACGCGAAGGTCGTCGTCATGGCCATCTTCCCGCGCGGCAAAGGCGCGACCAACCCGCATCGCGAGTCCATCGCCGAGATCAACCAACTCCTCACTCCGCTCGCGCAAAAATCGCGCGTCACCGTGCTCGACATCACGCCCAAATGGCTCGGCCC
>JBBQIZ010000247.1:0-5697 GCA_038325425.1 Chthoniobacterales bacterium | reverse complement strand
TACACTTCGCCATCGACATAGATTTTGAAGGCGCAGCGGCGGCAACCCGGAGGGACACGCTCCGGCGTGTTCCCTGATTTCGGATTCCGCCGGATGCCCACGGATGAAAGGCGGGGGGATTGGGGACGCGCGGGAGCGCGTCCCTCCGAGGAGCGGATGCCGGCTTCGCCATCGACATAGATTCTGAAGGCGCAGCGGCGGCAACCCGGAGGGACACGCTCCGGCGTGTTCCCTGATTTCGGATTCCGCCGGATGCCCACGGATGAAGGCCGGGGATTGGGGACGCCGGGGATTGGGGACGCGCGGGGATTGGGGACGCGCGGGAGCGCGTCCCTCCGGGGGGCGGATGCAGAACGAAAGCTGGACTTCGTGGAGGCCACGGGCTTTTCATCCGCCGCACTGCCCATGTCCCCCTGGCTCCAGAACTATGATCCGCTCGGCAATGCCGCGCTCTCGACGCTCGTCGCGGCGATTCCCGTGGTGGTGTTGCTGGCGCTGATCGCGCTCTTTCATGTGCGTATTCATTTCGCCGCGCTGATCGGATTGGTTGCGGCGCTCGCGCTCGCGATCGGGGTGTATGGCATGCCGGTGGCAACGGCGGTGGCGACGACGGGCTATGGGGCGGCGTTCGGGCTGTTCCCGATCGGCTGGATCATCCTAAACATCATCTTCCTCTATCAACTGACGGTGGATCGCGGGCTGTTTGCGGTGCTGCGCGACAGCTTGTCGAACGTGGCGCCCGATCCGCGGATTCAGGTGATCCTGATCGCCTTTTCCTTCGGCGCGTTTCTCGAAGGCATGGCGGGATTTGGCGCGCCGGTGGCGATCACGGCGGCGATTCTGATTCAGCTCGGGTTCAAGCCGCTGCACGCGTCGGGGCTGGCGCTGATCGCAAACACGGCGCCGGTGGCGTTTGGTTCGCTGGGCATCCCGATCACGACGCTGGAGGCGGTGGCGGGGCTGGATGCGCTGAAGGTCTCGGCGATGGTGGGGCGGCAACTGCCGTTCTTTTCGCTGCTCATTCCGTTCTGGATCGTGGTGGCTTTTGCCGGCTGGCGCGGGCTGCGCGGGGTGTGGCCGGCCGCGCTCACGGCGGGTCTGGCCTTCGCCATTCCGCAGTTCCTGGTATCGAATCTGCACGGACCGTGGCTGGTGGACATCATCGCGGGGGCGTGCTCGATCGTGGCGCTGGTGCTGCTGATGCGGGTGTGGCAGCCGAAGAAGCTGTGGGCGTTTGACGGGGCGGGAAACATCGCGCCTGCGGTCCGGGCGGAGGCGGAGCCGCGGGAAGGCGAGCCTAACACCGCGCCGCAGAGTCGCGCGGCAGTGGTGCGCGCGTGGCTGCCGTGGGGGATTCTCACGGCGTTCATCCTCTGCTGGGGCCTGCCGGTGACGAAGAACGCGCTCGACCGGATCGCGGCGCCGAAGTTTCCCGTGCCGCATCTCCACGGCGCGGTGCAGCGCATTCCGCCGGTGGCGCCCGTGGGCGCGCAGCCCGAGGCGGCGGAGTTTAAGCTCAATTTCCTCTCCGCGACGGGCACGGGGATTCTGGCGGCGGCGCTGGTCGCGGGCGCAGTGATGGGTTTCGGGCCGGGAGCGATGCTGCGCGCTTACGTGAAGACGATCTGGCGGGTGCGCTTTTCGCTGCTGACGATCGCGGCGATGCTGGCGCTCGGGAATGTGACGAAGTATTCCGGCACGGATGCGACGCTGGGTCTCGCGCTCGCGGGCACGGGCACGTGGTATCCGTTTTTCGGCACGCTGCTCGGCTGGCTCGGCGTGGCGCTGACCGGTTCGGATACGGCGTCGAATGTGCTCTTCGGTTCGCTCCAGCGGATCACCTCCGAGCAGCTCGGGATCAGCGCGATCCTGATGGGCGCAGCGAATAGCAGCGGCGGGGTGATGGGCAAGATGGTGGACGCGCAAAGCATCGTGGTGGCGAGCACGGCGACGGGTTGGTATGGCCACGAAGGCGCGATTCTGCGCTACGTTTTCTGGCATAGCATCGTTCTCGCCTGCCTCATGGGCGTGCTGGTTTATCTCCAGGCTTACATCCCGCCCTTCACGCGGATGGTGGTTCCGTAGGACGCTTCGCGGCGAATGAGCTTGGGGCGGGGGGCGTCGTGACGCAAACCGCGGACGCCGTTTTGCGATCAATGCTGCGACCGTTTCCGCAGATACTCCAGCACGGTGCGTCCGAGCTGGCGGCCGACGGTGCGGTAGCCCTCGGTCGTGCTGTGGGGCGTGTTCCAGGACGTTTCCAGGCAGACGGCGACGGTGTGCGGATTGGCGTGGGTATTCACCCACGCGTTGCTGATCTGCCGCCAGAGCGGGTGATACTTCGGGCCGGTGGTGCGCGGAGTCGGCTCGGCAGGGAGCGGCCCGTCGATATGCTGCGCGGCCAGCGCGAGGAAGTCGGCCTGATTTTGCGCGGCGCGCTCACCGAGCAACTCGGGGCTGCTCGTGAAAAAGAAGGGCCGCAGGTCGCTCGGGCCGGGATTGTGCAGATCGATAAAAAGCGCAAGGCGCCCGGCTTCGATAAAGCCCCGCAGGCGCTGTTGCGCGGCGGCGACTTCGGGATAGACGGGGCTGTCGTCCCAGTCGCGGTTGTGATCGCGCGGGTGCTCTTCCTTGCCGCCATTGCCGGTGACGACGTTGTCCACATCCATGATGGGCACGACGAACAGCTCGGCATTCTGGCGGAGCCAGATCGCGTCGGCATCGGTGCTGGTCAGCCACTCGACGAGGCCGCGCGCGACCCAACTCGCGCCGCTCTCCCAGGCGTGTTGCCGCGCCTGAATCCAGACGGCGGGCACGGCGCCGGATGTGGCGGTGCTGCCGATGCGCAGGCCGCGCACCGACCGCCCGGCGCGGCTGCGCGCGAGCTCGAAGGAGGTGACCTCCGTGGGCAGCGCGCGCTCCGCTTCGACGAGAAGGAGGTCGGTCTCGCGCGGGGTGAAGAGCGGGCCCCACGCGATCCAGAGCGGCGCGCCCGTGCCGGTGACGGTGTAACGCATGCGGACGCCGTCGCGCCGGCCGGGTTCGGTGTGCCGCCACGTCTGGCCGTCGGTGGAAAAGGCGGCGCGCATCGGCATCGCCCACGCGGGGCTGAGCGGTTTGTCGGTGTCCTGGCCGTTGTTGCGCGTCGGCCGGTCGCTCCCGCCGAGATCGAGCGTCAACGTCTCGCCCGGCGCGACGCCTTCCACCCGCAGCGCCCACCAGCAGGCCCAGCCGCGCTGCGGATCGCCGCCGGGCATGAAGCGAATGACGCGCGCCGCCTGGTCCACGGATTCGACCCGTGCCGATCCGCCCTCGAAGTCGGTGAACACCTGTAAAGACGCCGACTGCGGGCGATCTTCCGCGAAGCCTGTGCTGGCCAGCGGAAGGATAAAGGCGGCGAGCAGGGCGAGGAAGGAAAAGGGGGCGCGGTGCATGTCGGGAGAAAATGGAGCAGGGTTCGCGAGGATGCAGCGCAATTCCCGCGGAAGCGAAGAAGTGACGCGCAGTTTTCCGCTGTCAGCCGGGACGGGAATCGCTCTAATGCTCCGGCCTTTTGCCGGTTCCCGGAGAAGCATCCTCCCTTTATCCATGAAGTTTCCGCTCTCGTTCGTGCTGGTTGCCGCCGCGGTCCACGCCGCGGATTTCCCGACACCTTACAATTCCGAACCCGACAAAACCGGGCCGATGCCGGCCGCGGAGGCGGCCGCGAAAATGACGCTGCCGCCGGGATTCAAAGCCACGGTCTTCGCGGCGGAACCCGATGTGCAAAACCCGATCGGCCTGTCGTGGGACGCGCGCGGGCGGCTGTGGATCGCGGAGAATTACACCTACGCGGAGGCCGGGGTGCGCTACGACCTGAAGCTGCGCGACCGCATCCTGATCTTCGAGGACACGGACGGCGACGGGCGCCACGACAAGCGCACGGTTTTCACCGATGAAGTGCAGATGCTCACAAGCATCGAGGTCGCGCCCGACGGTGTCTGGGCGCTCTGTCTGCCGAATCTCGTGTTCTTTCCCGACCGCAATCGGGATGGGGTGCCGGACGGTCCGGCGGAGGTGTTGCTCGATGGGTTCATCGCTCCGCAGGAGAACTATCACAACATCGCGAGCGGCCTGCGATTCGGCCCGGATGGCTGGCTGTATGGGCGTTGCGGGGCGTCGGGGCCGTCGGAAATCGGCGCACCCGGTACTCCGGCGGAACAGCGCATCCCGGTGCGCGGCGGCATGTGGCGCTATCATCCGCAGCGCAAGGTTTTCGAGGCGATCACCTCGGGCAACACGAATCCGTGGGGGCACGATTGGAACGAACACGGCGAACTTTTCTACACGAACACGGTCAACGGCCACCTCTGGCATGCGGTCGCCGGGATGCACTTCGTGCGGGCGCACACCGTCGATCCGAATCCGCGCACCTATGGCCTGATCGATCAATGCGCGGATCATTGGCACTTCGACACCGGCAAGGGCTGGCAGGGCTCGCGCGACGGTGCGGCGAACGATCTCGGCGGCGGCCACTCGCATATTGGTGCGATGGTCTATCTCGGCGACAACTGGCCCGCCGAATATCGTGGCAAGCTTTTCACCCTCAATCAGCACGGGCGGCGCGCGAACCAGGAAATCCTCGAGCGTCGCGGCTCCGGCTACGTCGGCAAACATGGCAGGGACGTGCTCCTCATGGCGGACCGGTGGTTTGTCGGACTCGACCTGACTTACGGTCCGGATGGCGCCGTCTATGTCCTCGACTGGAGCGACACCGGCGAATGCCACGAGCGCAACGGCGTGCATCGCACCAGCGGGCGCGTTTTCAAAATCACGCACGGCGAGCCGAAGCGCGCGGAGATTGGCGACCTCGCGAAGCTTGACGCAGCGGAGTTGGTAAAGCTGCACACCCATCCGAACGAATGGTTCTCGCGGCAGGCGCGCCTGGAACTCGGCGCCCGGGCCCGCGCGGGACAGGATCTCACGGGCGCGAATCAGCAACTGCGCGCCCTCTTTGCTTCGGACGGCGGGACGGCGATCAGACTCCGGGCCTTGTGGACGCTGCAGGCGACGGGCGGATGCGATGCCGCCTTTCTCCGCGCGCAGCTCGCCCATGCGGACGAACATGTGCGCGCCTGGGCGGTGCGCCTGCTCAGCGACGTCGGGCCGCTGGATACGCTGATGAGTGTGCGTCCAGCCTGGCAGCCCGATTTTGCGGAGGGGGAAAAAGCGGTGTCGGGTTTGCAGGAGGATTTCGTCTCGCTGGCCCGCACGGAACAGCCCGCCCTGACCCGGCTGGCGCTGGCTTCCGCGCTGCAACGGACGCCCGTCGCGCAGCGCGCCGCTCTGGCCGGCGCGCTCGTCGCCCACGGAGAGGATGCCGGCGATCACAACCTGCCGCTGCTCGTCTGGTATGGACTCATCCCCGTGGCCGAGGCGGATCCGGCATCGCTGGTGAAAATCGCCGCCGCCGCTGAATTGCCGCTGACCCGCCGATACCTTGCGCGCCGCCTCGCCGAGGATCTGGAAAAAAATCCCGCCCCGGTCAATGACCTGCTCGGCGTGGCGCTGGCGCATGCCGCGCCGGAATTTTCCCGCGACATCCTCGCCGGCATTTCCGAAGCGCTCGCCGGCTGGCGCAAAGCGCCCAAGCCCGCCGTCTGGGATCAACTCACGGCGAAGCTTTCGTCGGCGAGCGACGAAAAGGTGCGCACCAAC
>JBBQIZ010000246.1:0-5699 GCA_038325425.1 Chthoniobacterales bacterium | reverse complement strand
GAGATCCTCTTGGAGCATCGCGATCAGCGGGGCGATCAGCTCGCCGTCGTTCTCCAGGAGGTAGGACGAGCGGCGCGACTCCAGGCTCGCGAGGAGCCTCTGGCGGCGGCGGTCGACGACGCCCATCGCGAGGACCGAGTCGAGCGTCGTCAGGAGTTCCCGGGCCAGGGCCTTCTTGGGGACGTAATTGGTCGCCCCGGCCCGGAGGGCGAGCACGGCGATCTCCTCGCTCCCGTGCGCGGTCATGAGGATCACGGGGAGCCGCGGCTGCGCGGTCTGGAGGCGCTTGAGCACTTCCATCCCGCTCGCGCCGGGCAGTCGGAAATCGGTGATCACGAGGTCGCATCGTTTCTCCCGCGACTGCGCGAGTCCCGCTTCGCCGGATTCGGCGACGAGAATTTTCCAGCCTTCGCTCTCGAGCACGCGGCGCAGTTCGCCGGCGATGCGGGCGTCGTCTTCGATGAGTAGAATCGTGGTGGCGCTCATGCAGTTCTTGGGATCGGAAGCACGATCCGGAAGGTCGTGCCGCGGTCCGGCAGGGTGGTGAATTCCAGCGCCCCCGCGTGTTTCTCGACGATCCGTGCGGCGATGGAAAGCCCGAGGCCGGTGCCGCTCGGTTTCGTGGTGAAAAAGGGATCGAAGAGCCGCTGCTGCACGTCGGCGGGAATGCCTTTGCCGGTGTCGGCCACTTCCAGCGCGATGGCCCGTCCGCCGCCCGCCGCGAGCCGGGTCTCGCGGGTGCGCAGCGTGATTTTTCCGCCCTCGCCGATGCTCTCCGCGGCGTTGCGCACGAGGTTGATGAGCACCTGCTTGATCTGATGCGCATCGGCCTGGATGGCGGTCCCGACCGCACCGTCCAAGGCAAGCTCGATCGAAGATTGGCGCAGCTCGGGCGCGAGCAACTCCTGCACTTCGCGCAGCAGACCCGCGGGCGACACCTCCGCGAGTTGCGGTTCGGAAGGGCGCGCGAACTGCAGGAACTCGCGGACGATGTGTTCCAGCCGGTTGATTTCCGCGCCGATGAATTCGCAGTCCTCGCGCCCCGGGGAGTCCTGGGGCAGCGCCTTCTGGTGGGTGTAAAGGCGCGCCTTGATCGCGGTGAGCGGATTGCGGATTTCGTGCGCCACTCCGGAAGCCAGCACGCCCAGCGAAGCGAGCGCCCGCGCGTGTTCCAGCGCGGTGCCGCTCTCGCTGAGTTGCTGCCGCAGGGGCACGAGGATACCGCGGTAGGCGGTGACGAGCAGCCACGCGGCGAACGCGGCGATCGTGACGAGCAGCGCGAGATTCACTTTTTGCAGCGTGGCGATGTAGCCGTGTGAATCGGCGAGAAATTGCCCGACGCCCTGGCGGCGCACCTCGGAGAGCTGGTCGAGCAACTCAACGGTGCGGCGCTCTTCTGCCTCGGTCAGTTTGCCGCCGCCGAGTTGCTGCACGAAGCCGGTGGCGTTGGTCAAGTAGCGCGCGTAGTCAGCACCGATCCGGTCGAGCAACTCGCGTTCGTGCTCGGTCTCCAAGAGCGGCTTTTGCTCCGTGATCCACGTCTCCAGCGCGCGACTCCGGGCCAGAAACCGCGCCCATTCGTCTGCGCCCTCCGCCCGCTCCGCGCGTCGGAGTTCGCCCTGCAATTCCACGATCGCGTCGTCCACATGCTCGGCAATGCGCAAGCCTTCGGTCAGCTCCGCGACCTGCCGCCAGCCCGTGCGCACCGCCCATGCGCTGGTCAGCGCCAGCGCGACGATGGCGATGGCGAGAGCGGTCAGGCGAAGTTTCAACGCGAGCTTCATCGAGGTGGTAAGCGTCTTATCATCGCGGGAGCAGCGACTTACCATATGAAAGGCGAAACCGAGCCAGACGTATTTCGTAAGTCGCTGATCAATTGAATCTTACGTCTATACCAAAATCCGGTGGCACGGCGCGAGCTAAAGGGTCCTGTCACCTATGAATGCGATGTTTCTGATCATCTTCGTCTCGACCCTTGCGATCTCGCTGCTGGCCGCCTGGCGGGTGAAACGCGTTTACCGGCGCTACAGTGAAGTGCCGGCCTCCTCCGGGCTGACCGGCGCCGAAGTGGCCGCGCGGATTCTGGAACGCGCGGGTATCACCGACGTGGCAATCGCGGAGCACGACGAGCTGCTCGGCGACCACTACGATCCCATGAACAAGCGCCTCGTGCTTTCGACGCAAAACTATCACGGCACCTCCTGCGCAGCCCTCGGCGTGAGCGCGCATGAATGCGGCCACGCCATCCAGCATCAGCTCGCCTACGCGCCGCTGAAGTGGCGCATGGCGGCGGTCGGAGCGACGAGCTACGCCAGCCAGGTCGTCATGTGGCTGCCGCTCATCGGCATGTTCACCGGCCTGCTCTCACCTTCCACCGGCGGGCTGTTCATGGCTGCGGCTTGGGGTGTGATCATGGTCTTCAACCTCATCACGCTGCCCGTGGAGTTCGACGCCTCGCGCCGCGCCACCGCCATCCTGAGCGGCATGGCCTTTGTGGGTAGCCATGACGAACTCTCGGCGGTGCGCAAGGTCCTCAACGCCGCAGCGTGGACCTACGTGGCCGCCTTCGTCACTTCGCTGGTTTACTTCCTCCTCCATCTCCTGCCGCTCCTCATGGGGCGCCGGGAGTAACCAACACCGACCGTTCACCTCATCCGACATCCATGCAAATCCATCTCAGCCCTCGCAATATCCGGCTCACCGCGGCCATCCACGGTTACGTTGCGGAGAAGATCATGCGTCTCGAAGGCATCGCCAGCGAGATCCTTGCCGCCCACATCGTCCTCGTCCACGACGAGCAGGCCGCCGCCGGAGCTTACTACTGCGTGAAGGTCCACCTGGCCGTCGCCGGCCCCGACATTCACGCCAGCGAAATCGATGGCGATCTCTACGCCGCGATCGACAAAGTCAGCGACAAACTCGCCCGCCAGATCCGCAATCGGAAAACCCGGCTCGTGGATAAGCGCCGGAAGGCAGTCCGCAAAGAGGTGCTCGGATGAAAACCAAAGTCCTGCTGGTTGACGATGACTCTTCGATTGTCGCCGCGCTCGCCGGGGTGCTGCGCTCGGAGGGCTATGATGCGATCGTGGCTTTCGACGGCCATTCCGCGCTGCAGCACTTTCATACCGTCGGCGGCGTCGCCATCGTCCTGCTCGACCTCAACATGCCAGTGAAGGGTGGCTGGGATACTTTCGAGCAGCTCACCGCGATCAATCCGCTGCTGCCGATCATCGTCATCACCGCGCGCCCCGATCAGTATTCCCTCGCGGCCGCTGCGGGAGTCGCCGCGCTGATGGAGAAGCCGCTCGATATTCCCCTGCTGCTGGAAACCATGCGGAAACTTTTGGCCGAACCGCCGGAGATCCGGCTGGCGCGGCTCGCGGGAAAGGACCCGTGCACCCTTCACCTGGAAGCGCCCACCGGCGCTGCCAATCCCACGTGGAGCCCGCGATGAAACCCGGGATCCCACCGAAAATGCCGAGGGTGCTGCTGGTCGATGATGAGCCGCGGGTGTGCGCGGCGCTGGCGGGCGTGCTCGTGTCGGAAAACTACAACGTGATCTTCGCGGAGAGTGGCGACGAGGCGATCCGCGAGTTTCGCGACGGCATTTTCGACATCGTCCTGCTCGATCTCCGCATGCCCGGAATGAACGGCTGGGAGACGCTCGCGCAGCTCACCTTTTTGCGGCCCTTGCTGCCCGTCATCATCATGACCGCGCTCCCGGACCAGCAGGCGGCGGCGGAGGCTGCCGGCGTGGGCGCTCTGCTGGAGAAGCCCTTGGACATCCCGGTGCTGCTCGCAACCATGCGGCGCCTTTTGTCGGAACCGATTGCGGCGCGGTTCGCCCGGATCGCGGGCCAAACTCCCTTCCATCCACAGCCCGCCAAATCCCCATGAAAACGAGCACCGAAAAGTCCAGCACCGCCCTCGCGGTCGTCGCTGAAGGCGCGCATTATTCGGCGGTCATACCTCCAGGGTCGCGGCCACCGGCAGCGCAGATCCCGCGCACGGTTTCCGCCGTGCCGGGCGTGAGCAAGATCCTCGTGCCGTTTGATTTTTCCGCAGGCTCCCGGCTGGCGCTGCGCTATGCCGCGCTCCTGGCTCAACCACTGGGCGCGAAGATCACCCTGGTTTACGTCGATCCCATTCCCTTCCTCGCGGCCGGTCTCCGCAGCAACCCGCTGGTGCTGCCGGACGGCGAGACGGATGCGTCGATCACGCGCGAATTGGCCGAACTGGTCGCGCTGCAAATCGGCACCGCTTTCCCGGTCGAAATAGTCGTGCGCCGGGGCCAGGCGGGCGTCGGAATCGTCGAGGCGGCCCAGGCGCTGGGCAGCGACCTGATCCTCATGCCGACGCACGGCTACACGGGCCTGAAGCGGACTTTGTTTGGCGGCACGGCGGACCATGTAGTGCGTCATGCGCCGTGCCCGGTCTGCACGATCCGCCACGAGGTCGCGGCCCAAGCCACGGAGGAAAAAGGCACGCGCCAGAGATGGCGGCACATCCTCGTGCCGGTGGATTTCTCGGAGTGTTCGCGGCAGGCGGTCCGGTTTGCGGGGATGCTGGCCAAACAGACGGGCGGGAGACTGACGTTGTTTCATGGGGTCGGGTTGAGCGAGGCGCACGCCTCGGTCGCGCTGCTCTATGTGCGGCAGGCGCAGGCCCGTCTGCGCCTGGACGCGGAGCAGAAACTCCATGCCTGGATCAAGCGCGAGGTGCCCGCCTCCGTGCCGGTGAAGACGCTCGTGCGCGTCGGCGCTCCTCCGCTGGAACTCATTGAGCGCGGTATCCGGTTACTCGACTGCGACCTTGTCGTCATGGGCACGCACGAATACTCCTGGATGCGCCGCCTGGTCGAAGGCGGCAGCACCGAACGCATGATGCGCCTCGCACCGTGCGCCGTCATCAGCATGCGCCCGGCACGCCACGCGCCCGCTGCTCGTCAAGACATCGAAGACTGACCCACACCATGAAAATGAACGACACCCGACCAATCATTTGTCTGACCGATTTTTCTGAAAACGCGGCGCGCGCCGCGGAGGCTGCCGCGGCCATCGCTGAGCGTCTGAATGCCACACTCATCGTCGCCCACAGCGTGGACGAACGGGGCGAATTTCCCGACCACCTGCGCTCGCGGATGATGAAGGAGGATGCGCCGCGCCTCGCCCAGGAGGCGGCGCGGCTTTCGCAGCTTTGTTGGAGCGTGAAAGAGGAGATGTTGGCCGGCGTCCAGTATCTCGGGGGCGCGCCGGACGACGGCGTCGTGACTTGTGCCACGAAAGCGGACGCGCGCCTCGTGGTGGTGGCCTCCTCGGGACCAGGCTCGCTGGGGCGCTGGATGCTCGGGAGCGTCGCCGAGCGCACCGCGGAATCCGCGCCGATGCCGACGCTGGTCGTGCGCGCGGCGGAGCCTTTCGTGGCCTGGGCGCGCGGGGAGCGGGCGCTCAAAGTTTTTGTCGCCACCGACTTCACGGAGACTTCGGATGCAGCGCTCCGCTGGATGGCGGAATTTCGCCAGATCGGGCCGTGTGAGATCACTCTCGGCTACATCGATGGTCCCGCCGAGGAACGTGCCAAACCCGCGGTCTTCGACGGAATGGGAAAGGATGTTTTGACGACGGAAGTGCAGCAGGTGCTCGCGCGTGATCTCCGCGAGAAGGCCGAGCGGCTGCTCGGGACAGTGCCCGCAATTCGCG
>JBBQIZ010000245.1:0-5753 GCA_038325425.1 Chthoniobacterales bacterium | reverse complement strand
GAACATCGCCTACGAGCCGGTGGCGTCCGATCTGCGGCTGGAACTCGGCGTGAGTTATCACGTTGCGGTGCGGGTTTCGTGCGCGGCGCATACCGTCACTTTCCGCGCGCAGCAGCTCGGCAAACCGAACGCGCCGGTGCTCACTTCGGTGGCGCCGCACATCGTCCGGGCGGGGCTCGGCAACGGGGTGTCCGGGCTGGTCATCGGCGGTGTGAACAAACGTGCGGTGGCGCATCAGTGGGATGGCCGGATCGAAGCGGCGCGCGTCGTGGTGGGTCTGCTCCCCGACGCAGCGCTCTCGCCCGAGCCCGCCAAGTGGAAAGCTCCCGCACTCGTGACCTGGCAGGCGAAGACCGGCCCGGCTGAGCAATTCGCGTGGGCTGGCGCGGAGGTCGCTCCTTCCGCCGCCGACCCGCGCAAACTTGCGCTCGCCGATCTCTGCCACGTGCTGCTCAACGCCAACGAATTCCTCTACCTCCAGTAATCCACTGCCATGCCCTGTCACAACTTCGACCATCCCAGTTCACGCCGCGAATTTCTCCGCCGGGCCGGCTGCGGCTTCGGCGCCGTAGCGCTCTCCGCACTCATGGGTGAGCAGGTGCTCGGTGCGCCGACTGCCTTCAACCCCGCACACGCGCTGATCCCGAATCGCAAAGGCCGCGCGAAGAACGTGATCTTCTGCTTCATGGAAGGCGGTCCGAGCCATCTCGATACCTTCGACCGCAAGCCGCTGCTCAACGAACTCGCCGGCCAGAAGTTGCCCGCGAGCTTCAAGGAACCGGTGCTGGCGATGGGCGAAAGCGGCGCACCGCTGCTCGAATCGAAACGGGCGTGGAAGCAGTACGGCCAGAATGGGCTCTGGATTTCCGACTGGTTTGAAAATGTCGCGCAGCACGCGGATGACCTCGCGGTAATCAACTCGTGCGTCTCGGATGGCATCAATCACGCCGGCGGCGTGTGCCAGATGAATACCGGCTCGATCTTCGGCGGACGCCCATCGCTCGGGGCGTGGGTCAACTATGGCCTCGGGACGGTCAACCAGAATCTGCCCGGCTTCGTGGTCATCAAGGACAGCGAGGGCACCGTGGTGAACGGCGTGCGCAACTGGGGCAGCGGCTTTATGCCCGCGGTTTATCAAGGCGTGGAATTCAACTCCGACGGTGTGCCGATCAAATACCTCGATAACCCCAAGGGAATGAGCAACGAACGTCAGCGCGAAAAGCTCGACCTGCTCGGCGAAATCAATCGCGGCTACGGCGCCACGCGCACCGACAACACCGAACTCGACGCCCGCATCCGCGCCTACGAACTCGCCTACAAGATGCAATCCGAAGCGCCGCAGGCCGTCGATCTCAGCAAAGAGACTGAGGTGACCAAAACGCTCTACGGCCTGGATCAGCCCGAGACCGCGGTCTATGGCCGCAACTGCCTGCTGGCGCGCCGACTCGTGGAAAACGGCGTGCGCTTTGTCCATCTCTACAGCGGCGCGGGGAGCAAGTGGGACAGTCACGCCAAGCTCGAAGAAAATCACAGCAAGCTCTGCCGCGCTGTGGATAAGCCGATCGCCGGGTTGCTCGCCGACCTCAAAGCGCGCGGGTTGCTCGACGAAACGCTGGTCATCTGGGGTGGCGAATTTGGCCGCACGCCGATGAGCGAGCAGGGCGGCGGACGCGATCACAATCCGAACGGCTTCACCATGTGGATGGCCGGCGGCGGGGTGCGCGGCGCCCAGACCATCGGGGCCACCGACGACCTCGGTCTCTACGCCGTGCAGGACAAACTCCACGTTCACGATCTCCACGCCACGATCCTCCACCTGCTCGGCGTCGATCACACCAAGCTCATTTACCAAAACAAAGGCCGCCCCGAGCGCATCGACCAAAACGAAGGCCACGCCTATACGAAGATCCTCGGGTGATTTCCCCGGAGGGACACGCTCCGGCGTGTCCGCATCTCCCCGCCCGTCGCGCCGTTTGCCTGGGTTGTGTTGGGGAACGCGCAGGAGCGCGTCCGTCCGTTTTATCGGCCCGCGCCGGACTGCGACTGGAGGTGCGCGAAGATGGCTTCGTGAATGGCCGCGGTGGCGCCCGGTGAGAGGTCGTGACCGCTCGGAACATCCTGGTAGATCTTTTTGTCCGCGATCGGCAACGCGTTGAAGGCGGTGTAAACGGTGGTGGGTGGACAAAGTTTGTCGATGAATCCCACCGTCACGATCGCGCCTTTTGCTTTGGTCAGCCTGGCGAAGTTCACCGCGTCGAAATAGCGCGCCGTTTGGAGGATGTTGGCGTCGGGCTGGCCGGCGTGCATCGGGACCAGTCGGGGCCAACCCGTGATGCGCCCGGCGACCATGCCGCTGTGGTCGCAACCCGCTGGGACGCCCGCGGCGAAAAAGGTGACGCGTTCATCGAGGGCTGCCGCGGCCAAGGCCTGAAAACCGCCCTGGCTCGCGCCGTGGACAATCACACTTCTGCCATCCCACTCCGGTTGGGCGCAGAGAAAATCGATCGCGCGGACAAGCCGCAGAAACATGCCGAGGAAATACGATGACTCCCGCGCTTCGCGTCCGGCCAGTGGGTAGTCTTTCAGCGCGCGTGCGCCGAGGTCTCGATAGAAACCGTCGCGCTGTCCGTTGGGAAGGCCGTGGGCGTTGATGTCCATCGCCAGAAAACCCTTTTCCGCCCACAAGGCGGCGGCAGAAAGGTTTGCTCCAAAGACACCGGCACTATGGAGGAGGAGAATTACGGGAAGGCTTTTGGGGTGCGCGTCGAGCGGACGGGCCAGATAGCCCGAGACCGGTGCGCCGAGCGCTTCCACCTGCACATCGAAGGCGGTCACTTTCCTCTCCCCCGGGTTGGCGGAAGTCAGTTTGGATTTCAGCGGAATCGCCGCGAGCCGTTGTTTTTGCGCTGCCCAGAACGCGGCAAAATCCTCCGGCACCGGCAGACTGGGCGCGATTTTTCCTGGCTCGACTCCAGCGCCCGCCAGCGCCGGCACCGACTTTTTTAAATCGGCAACCGTGGCCTCGCAGAGGAGAAAACCGGGTTCATCGAGCTTGGCCGTCACCGTCGCAGCCCCGTCGACGAAGGCGACCCGGCCCGATTGGATCGGCGGCGCACCGTCTTTGCTGATCGTCCAGACGACTTCCGCATGGGGCGCCAGCCCAGCCTCCGGCACCGCTTGGATCAGAAACACAACCGGTTCACCGAGTTGGTAGACCGCTTCGGCCCGCCCGGCTGCGACCGTGAGTGGAGGAGCGGTTTCCACATTTCGCGCGCGGATCACACGCGCGATGAACCACGCGGCCACGAACAAGGCAGCAAGGACGGCGAGTCGGCGAAGAGTGCGGGCGTTCATCGGTGACCCGCAGTCGTGGTGGGGGTGCCGGATGGAGTCAAAGGCAAATTTGGGATCGCCGATCGTCATGAAACCTCGCCCTCGACCCGGTGTTTCGCATCACTCAACACCGCCCTTGCGCCAAAGCCCTCCCATGAACCGTTCAAGATTCTGCTTCCTCCTGCTCGCCTGCCTTATTTCCGTCGCTTCGGCCCGCGCGGCGGAGCGTCCGCCGAATGTCGTCATCATCTTCACCGACGATCAGGGCTACGCGGATGTCGGTGTCTTCGGCGGGAAAGGATTCACCACGCCGAACCTCGATCGCATGGCGCAGGAAGGGCGGCGCTTCACTGATTGGCACGTCGCCCAGGCCGTCTGCACGGCTTCGCGCGTGGCGCTGCTCACGGGCTGTTATCCGAATCGCCTCGGCATGGGCGGCGCACTCGGACCGGGTTCACGCGTCGGCATCGCCGACAGCGAAATGACCATCGCGGAAATGCTGAAGCCGCGTGGTTATGCGACCGCGATCTTGGGCAAATGGCACCTCGGCGACCGCCCGCAATTTTTGCCGACGCGTCACGGCTTCGACGAATACTTCGGCATCCCGTACTCCGGCGACATGTGGCCGTTTCATCCTGAGGCGAAGTCCGGCACGTATCCGCCGCTGCCGCTCTTTGACGGCGAGCGTGTGATCAAGCCGGCATTGAACCACGAGGACCAGGAGCAACTCACCACGCAATACGCCGAGCGCGCGGTGTCGTTCATCGACCGAAATAAGGAGCGACCCTTCTTCCTGCTCGTCACGCCGAACCAGCCGCACGTACCGCTTTACGTCAGCGCGAAGTTCAAAGGTAAATCGCAGCTCGGTCTTTACGGCGACGTGCTCATGGAGATCGATTGGGCGGTCGGGGAAATCCTCGGCGCTCTGAAAAAGCACGGCCTGGAGGAAAACACGCTCGTCATTTTCAGTTCGGACAACGGCCCGTGGCTGAGTTATGGCAATCACGCCGGCTCCGCGGGTCCGCTGCGCGAGGGCAAAGGAACCAGCTTTGAGGGCGGGCAGCGCGTGCCATTCATCGCGCGCTGGCCGGGAAAAATCCCGGCAGACACGGTCTGCGCCGAGCCGGCGATGACCATCGATTTGCTGCCGACGATCGCCGCGCTTGCCGGCGCGAAACTGCCCGACCATCGGATCGACGGACGCGATATCTGGCCGTTCTTTGCCGGCGCGGCAGACGCGAAAAGTCCGCACGAAGCCTACTTCCACTACTATGCTCAGAATGAGTTGCAGGCCGTGCGCAGCGACCCGTGGAAGCTCTTCTTCCCGCACCGCGCGCGCAGCATGCAGGGTCAGACGCCGGGCAAGGACGGCATCCCTGGAAAATACCAGCCGCTGCCCGTGGAGTCCGCGCTCTACAATCTGCAGAGCGATCCCGGCGAGACGAAGAACGTCGCGGCAGAGAACCCCGAGGTGGTGAAGCGCCTGGAACTCCTCGCCGAAAAGGCGCGCGAAGATCTCGGCGATGCGCTGACGAAGCGCGTTGGCAAAGGCACGCGCGAGCCGGGTCGGTGGACGGCGCCCGCCGCGCAGTAGTCCTGGATCCACCGGAACGACGAGAGCCGCGCTCCTGCACGCCCGCCGGCGCATTTACCCTTCCTTAACAATTCTCCCGCGCCGCTCACATCATTCCTTAACTTGCGGCAGAGAAACGTGATATATCCGGTGAGCCGTTTGCGCCGGCCAATCTCCCCACGATGTGAAACCTGCGAGTCTCAAGTTCATCGCGCTTTGCCTGCTCGTCGCGCCGGTCATCCAAGCCGCCGAGCCGCCGACACTCCCGTGGTCGTTCGCGCCGATGAAAAAGCCTGCGGTGCCTGCGGTGAAAAATACCGCGTGGCTGAAGGACGGAGTGGATGTCTTCATCCTCGCGAAGCTTGAAGCCGCGGGCATCGTGCCCAATCCCGACGCCGACCGAGCCACCCTGCTGCGCCGCGCGACGTTTGATCTGACCGGTCTGCCGCCGACGCCGGAGGAGCTTGCCTCCTTCGTCCGCGATCCTGCGCCGGATGACGCGGCCTTGGCGAAAGTCGTGGATCGCCTGCTCGCCTCGCCGCGTTTCGGGGAGCGCTGGGGCCGGCACTGGCTCGACGTGGTGCGCTACGCGGATTCGGTCGGGCGCACGTGGAATTCGCCATTTCTCTACGCGTGGCGGTATCGGGATTGGGTCATCGATTCGCTCAACGAAGACAAACCCTTCGCGCTCTTCGCGGCGGAACAAATCGCCGGCGACCTGCTGCCCGCGCGCAGCGTCGCGGAAAAGCGCTCGCGGCTGACGGGCACAGGCTTCCTCGCGCTTGCGGCCTTGCCTTTGCAGGATAGTCCGAGCGAGCAGTTCGCGCTCGATCGCGTGGACGATCAG
>JBBQIZ010000244.1:0-5773 GCA_038325425.1 Chthoniobacterales bacterium | reverse complement strand
CACTTCTGCGGCGAGACGGGCCGCGGTCTTGGCGCGCCGCATCAGACCGGTTGGACGGCGCTGATCACGCGCTGCATGAACATGGTCGCGCGCGACGAAGAAGATGCGCAGCACCAGCACTAAACTCCGCCGTGGCTGATTCCGATTGCCGCTGGATTTTTCCCGAACCCGCCGACGCGACGGTGGTGCGCGGCCTGATGCAGGGGCTCGACTGCGCGCGGTTTGCGGCGGAGTTGCTGGCGCATCGCGGCTTTCCCTCGCCCGGTGCGGCGCACAGTTTTCTCGAACCGCGGCTCAAGACCCTTTCCGATCCGGCGCTGCTGCCCAACATGCCGGTCGCCGTGGAGCGCATTCTCGCTGCGCTCGATGCCCGGGAGCGCATCGTGCTCTACGGCGATTACGATGTGGACGGCGTGACGTCGCTGGCGCTGCTCGCGCGGACGCTGCGGGCCTTCGGCGCGGAACCCGCTTGTTTCCTGCCTCTCCGGGCGGATGAAGGTTACGGACTGAGCACGGATGGCGTGGCGCGTTGCGTGGCCGAACACGCGCCGCAACTCGTCATCGCGGTGGACTGCGGCACTTCCTCGATCGCGGAAATCGCGGACCTGGCCACGCAGGGCATCGACGTGATCGTGCTCGATCATCACGAATGCAAAGACGCGCTGCCGGCGTGCGTCGCGCTGGTCAATCCCAAGCTCGGGGATGATTTTCACTATCTGTGCAGCGTGGGCATTGTCTTCAAAGTCGCGCACGCGCTGCTCAAGAAACGGCCCATCGCGGGCTTCGATCTGCGCGATTATCTCGATCTCGTGGCGCTCGGCACGGTCGCGGATCTGGTGCCGCTGCGGGATGAAAACCGCGTCTTTGTGAAGCGCGGTCTGGCCCAGCTCGAGGAGACGAAGTGGGTCGGCTTGCGAGCGCTGATCGAGGTCAGCGCGCTGCGGCGTCCATTTAGTCCGGCGAATATCGGCTTCGGTCTCGGTCCGCGTCTGAACGCTGCTGGCCGGCTCGGCACGGCGCAGGACGCGCTCGAGCTTTTGCTGACCGAAGACGCCAGCCGCGCCCGGACTTTGGCGACGAAGCTCGATGTGCAGAACCGGGAGCGGCGGGCGGTGGAAGAGGCGGTTTTTCAGGAGGCGCAGGCGCAGTTGCTGGAGACGTTCGATCCGGTTCGCGATGCGGCGATTGTCGTCGCGTCGCGCGGCTGGCACTCGGGCGTCGTGGGCATCGTGGCATCTCGGCTGCAAAAGCGATATCACCGGCCGTCGCTGGTCATCGGCTTTGACGAAAACGGTGTCGGCAAAGGCAGCGGACGCAGCATCGCGGGGCTTTCGCTGGTGGCGGCGCTGGCGCAGTGCGGGGAGTTTTTGGAGAAACACGGCGGCCACGAAATGGCGGCGGGACTCACGTTGGGCGAGGCGCGTTTGGCGGAATTCCGCGAGGCTTTTTGCACCTGCGCCCGCGCGCTGCTCACGGCCGAACAACTGCAGCCGCGGCTGCATCTCGATACGGAACTGACGCTGGGCGAGATCGACTACGAACTGCTCGACGGGCACGAGGCGCTGCAGCCGTTTGGCATGGGTAATCCGCAGCCGCTGTTCTTTGCGCGTGGCGTGACGCTCGCCGCGGAACCGCGCGTGATGAAGGAGAAACATCTCTCGCTTCTCCTGCGGCAAGGCGGGGACGAATATCGCGCGGTGTGGTTTGGCGCGGCGACGGGAACGCTGCCGCGCCTTCCGTGGGACGTGGCCTTCACGATCGAACGCAATGAGTGGCAGGGCACGGTCTCGCCGCAGATTCACGTCCGCGCGGTACGGCATTCGCAATGAACGGAGGGACGCGCTCCTGCGCGTTCCCCAATCCTTCCGAAGTTTGGGACGCGGGGGGGCGCGTCCCTCCGATTTACAGCAGCGGGGCGAGTGGGCGGAGGAGGCTTTCCTTGAAGCGTTGCGTCCACGGGCGCTGGCGGAACTCCTCGAGCACGATGCGGTGCGAGTCCTGGTTGAAGTCGTGACGGAGGACGGCTTCGAGTTCGGCCGCGCGGTCGGGGTCGCGCACGAGGACGTTGAGTTCGAAGTTCAGGCGCATCGAGCGGATGTCGAAATTCGCCGAGCCGACGGTCAGCCATTCTTCATCGATCAGCCCGACCTTGGCGTGATTGACGCCGCGGTCGTACTCGAAAATCTTTACGCCAAATGTGAGCAGTTCTTCGTAATAGGAGCGGCCGACGTTGATCAGGAGCGGATGATCCGATTTTTCCGAAACCAGCAGCCGGACATCGACTCCGCGGGCGGCGGCGAGTTGCAGCGCGGTGAGCAGCGGTTCCTTGGGGACGAAGTATCCGGCGGTCAGCCAGACGCGGCTCCGTGCAGCATTGAGCAGAAAAACGAGCGACATCTGGATGGGGTCGCCGGGCGCGTCGGGGCCGTCGGCCATCGGCAGGGCGAGCAGGCGCTGCGGACGATCGGGCGCGGGGTAATAGCGGGGATCGAGCAGCTTTTCCTCCGTGGCAAAATACCAGTCGTCGGCAAAAATCATCTGCAACTTCCGGGCGACGCCGCCGGTGAGTTCGAGCTGCACGTCGCGCCACGGGCCGATCGCCGGGTTTTCGCCGGCATACTCGCGGCCCATGTTCATCCCGCCGACGAACGCGATGCGGCCGTCGATGATTTGCAGTTTGCGGTGGTTGCGGAGATGGAATGTCCACCGATTGCGCAGCGGATGTGCGGTCCGAAACCAGGCGAATTTTCCGCCCGCCGCGAGGAGCGCACGGAAGAAGGATCGGCGCAGGCCGAGGCTGCCGATCTGATCGACGAGCGCGCGCACCTCGACGCCACGTTTTGCCGCCGCGATGAGATGATCGCGCAGGTCGCGACCGCGGGCGTCGTCGCGCCAGATGAAGAACTCGAGGTGGACGTGCTCGCGCGCGGCGTCGATCCGGTCGTTCAAGGCGGGGAAGAACTCCGCGCCATCGACGAGCAGGCGCGTGGAATCCGCGGAGGAAATGGCGAATTCATTGATCCGCGAGAGCAGTTCGAGGCCGGCGCGCTGGCCGTCGGGCAGGGCGTTGACCAGGTCGCGGGTTCCGGCGGTGATCTGGCGCTCCTCGCGGATCCCGGAGGCGGCCATCTCGCGATTGGCGCGCAGCTTTTTTCGCTCGATGCGCTCGGTGCCGAAAAACAAATAGAAGAGCGGTCCGATGTAGGGAAACAGGATCACCGCCCAGATCCAGGCGAGAGTCGAGACGGGCGGTTTGTTGCGCAGCAGGACGTGCGGAATGACCGTCCAAGTGAGCAGATAGCCGACCCAGACGAGAGACCAGTGGTTGGACACGCGGACAGGAGGCGTGGAAAAATCCGCAACGGCAAGAGCCGAGATCGAATCGCGGAAAGCAGAGACCTCACGGGGCGGTTCCCGTGGGGTCGTGCGTCAGCACGCCTTGGTCGATTTTTGCGGTGATCTTCGCGGCGTCGATTGAGGGTTCGAGTTCGAAGCCGCTGCGCACTTTCCGCTACGTGCTCTTTGACTCAGAGTCCCTCACCGAAACTTAGCGCCTTGTCGAGGTAGGCTTTGTAGCCCGTGACAATGATGTAGCCGACGTAGAGCAGGATCGCGATGTGGAAGAGGCGGGCCAGCCATTCGGTTCCCGTTTCCAAACGGCTCACGCCTTCGGCTTGGTAATCCGCCGCGAGGCGGGCGAGTTCGGTGTCGAGTTCGCCGGTCTGTTCGCCGATGCACAAGCCGCGGGTCATCGGATCGGGGAACGCGCCGCTGACCGCGAGCAGTGGCCCGACTTGCACGCCGCCGCGCACTTCGGGCAGCGCCTTGGCGATGGCCACCCGGACGAGTCCGCTGCGGCTGGCGCGTTGCGCGGCCTGCAGGGCGTCGAGGACGTTGATCCCGGCGTCGAGTTGCATGCCGTACGTCGCGCAAAAGCGGGCGGTGGCGAAGGCGCGGCGCGTCTTTCCGAACAGCGGCAGAAAGCGCAGGAGTCGATCGACCACGGCGCTCTTCGCTCCGGCGTCGCGCAGGATCGGCACGAGCAGGGCGACGATCAGCAGGAGGCCGTAAACCAGCGCAAAAAATCCGACCGTGGCGCGGAGATAAGCGGACAGCCCGCCGCCGAAAAAGAGCTTCGGCAGCGCAAGCATGAACACCCCGAAGTGCAGGACGAACACCGGATAAGCCAACTTTTTGATCAGGCTCTCGCGGGCTGTGGCCAGCGCGCCGAAATACTCCGCGAGATGCGTCGTGCCGGAATCGAGCCGGCCGGATTTTTCCCCCGCCGCGAGGACGCCGACTTCCAGGTCGCTGATGTCTGGACGCTCGCGGGCGAGGGCTTCGGCGATGGTCTGGCCGCCGTTGATCGCGTCATTCAGGCGCCGGAGCAGTCGCCGCTGCCCGCCGCTGGAGGTTTGCGCGAGACTCTTGAGCGCGCCCGGCAAGGGCACTCCCGAGCGGAGGAGCTGGCCAAGGCTGTGGTAGAGGCTTTGCTTCTCGCGCAGGCGGAGGGACACGGGCGCGAAGTTCCGGTTTCAAACCGGCGCGCGCAAGGTTTAAACCTGCGCGGATGCACGACGAACGATTCCTGCGCGCGGCCTTGCGCGAAGCCCAGCGCGGCCTTGGCCAGACCAGTCCGAACCCGGCGGTCGGCGCGGTGATCGTGCGCGGCGGGCGGATCATCGCACGCGGGTTTCATCAGCGCGCCGGCCTGCCGCATGCGGAGATCGAGGCGATTCGCGCTTTAAAAAAGCCGGAGCAAGCGCACGGGGCGACCCTCTACGTCACGCTCGAACCGTGCTCGACCCACGGCCGCACGCCGCCGTGTGTGGAGGCGATCGTGCGCGCGGGTTTTGCGCGGGTGGTGATCGGTGCGATCGATCCGAATCCGGCGCACGCCGGACGCGGCGTCGAGTTGTTGCGCGCGGCAGGGGTGGCGGTGACGACGGGCGTTTTGGATACGGAATGCCGTGAGCTGAACGCCGCCTTCAACCACTGGATCGTGACCGGGATGCCGCTGGTGATTGCGAAGGCTGGGATGTCGCTCGATGGCCGGATGACGCGTCCGCCGGGCGAAGGGCAGTGGCTGACCAGCGCGGCGGCGCGCGCGGATGGGCAGAAGCTGCGGGCGCAGGTCGATGCGATCCTGATCGGCGCCGGGACGTTGCGGGCAGACAATCCGCGGCTGACCGTCCGCGGCATTCCCGGCGCGCGCCAGCCGTGGCGCATCGTTTTTGCGCGGGAAAGTCATCTACCGAAAGACGCCTGTCTTTTCACCGACGAACATCGCGACCGGACGCTGGTGTATCGTCACCAAACACTGCGCGCGGTGCTCCGCGACCTCGGCAAAAAGCAGATCACCAGCGTGATGATCGAAGGTGGCGGCCGGGTGCTCGGCGAAGCGTTCGACCGGCGGCTGGTGCAACGGGTGCAGCTTTACGTGGCGCCGCTGCTTTGCGGCGGGCCGGCAATTGTCATCGGCGGACGTGGCGCGGGTGCGACCGCGGAATCCGCGCAGATCGTGAACCCGCGCTACGAAAGGATCGGGGACGATCTCCGTCTCACGGGCGAGGTGCGATATTCCTCACGCCCGGAGGGGCGCAGTGCCGCGCGTTCGTGAATCAGGGAGCGCGCGGAAACAGGGAGCGCGCAGGAGCGCTTCCCTCCGGGGTTAGCGCGGCTTCGGCTGCGTGATATGCGGCTCGCGGAGGTAGATCGGCTCGAGGTCGTCGTTCGCGACGATCCCGCGGCTTTCTGCGGCGAAGCGGGCGAG
>JBBQIZ010000243.1:0-5837 GCA_038325425.1 Chthoniobacterales bacterium | reverse complement strand
GTATCTCCCCGAGGGCCGCCGCTACTACGAGCCCGGCGATCAAGGCTACGAGAAGCGCGTGAAGGAGCGGCTGGAATATTGGCGCGCGCTGTTCGACGAAGCGCAGAAGAAAGCGCGCTGAGCGCAGATCGAGGCCAAAATCTCCCCGCTCGCTGGGGCAATTTACCTGCGCAAAAAGCCCTTTCCAATTCCCGAAGCGCGCTCGACACTCACCATGTCGCGTTTGGAGATTTCTTATGCGGTGTCATTCCATCAGCACCATCACCACCGATGGGTATCGGGCTGGTAGCGAACTGGGGGAGGGCATGCGGCCCATCTCTCCCGAGGTTGAATTGCTCTTCGCGTCGATCAACTACCAGAGCCAGTTCCACTCGGCTGTCTCGTCACCCAGCCGGATCTCGACGCGGAATCCCGCGGGCTGGTGCATCAGGAAATGAAGGAAGCGGTGCGGCGCGCCAACACCGTGATTAGCGGACTGCTCAACTATTCCTCCTCGAAGGAATTGGAGATCCGCCCCTGCGACCTGCACGGCGTACTGGACCAGGCGCTGCATCTCATGCGGCATGAATTCATGAATCGCCAGATCGCCGTGGTGCGGACGTTCGCGCAGGACTTTCCGCAGGGCCAGATCGATGCGCAAAAGATCGAGCAGGTCTTCATCAATCTTTTCACCAATGCCTGCCACGCGATGCCCACCGGCGGCACGCTGACCGTGACCACCGAGGTCAAAGCGCTGGACGCCCGCGACGTGCATTGGGAAGCGGGAGACCGGTCGGGGAGCCGGCTGCGCGAAGACGAGCGCGTCGCCGTCATCGAGGTGCGCGATACCGGCACGGGGATTCCGCCGGAAAAACTCGGCAAGGTTTTTGACCCATTCTTCACCACCAAACCGACGGGCCTCGGCACCGGCCTCGGCCTGACGGTGGCGCGGAAGATTATCGATCTGCACGGCGGGCGGCTGGAGTTGGCCAATGCCCCCGGCGGTGGAGCTGTTGCAACCGTCCTGTTCAACCTGAGGTGACCCCATGAAAAAGATCCGAATCCTGGTGATTGATGATGAAGCCGGCTTTACGCGCCTGCTCAAACTGGTGCTTCCGCACTACGATATCCGTGAAGAAAACGATCCGCAGCGCGCTTTTGAAACGGCGCGGGCCTTCCGTCCCGACCTGATCCTCCTCGATGTCATCATGTCCCGTATGGACGGTGGCACCGTGGCCGCAAGCTTCCGGGCGGACCCGTTGCTGAAACACATCCCCATCGTGTTTTTGACCGCGGTGGTTTCCCACGCGGAAGCCGGGGCATATGAAAAGAACATCGGGGGCTTTCCGTTTCTCTCCAAGCCGGTGAGTCCTGAGGTGCTCGAGCGCTGCATCGAAGAGCATCTGGCGCTCGCCTAGTTGGCGGAGCCCGCTCCGGCCGACCGATTCGCGGCGGAAGGGCATTCATTCATTTCAATTTGCTGAACGGTTGGTTTAACTGCCCACACGATCGAAGTGATCGATCGCCTCCCCTATGAAAAAAAAACGCATCCTTGTGGTGGATGACGAGCGTGGTTTTACGCGCCTGCTCAAGCTCGTTCTCCGGCAATACGAGATCATGGAAGAAAACGACTCGCGCCGGGCGGTCGACACCGCACGCGCTTTTCGTCCCGACCTCATCCTGCTCGATGTCGTCATGCCGGGACTCGATGGCGGCAACCTTGCCGCCCGCATGCAGGCGGACGCTTTGTTGCAACGCATCCCGATCGTTTTCCTGACCGCCGTGGTCTCGGCAAAAGAAGCGGGGAACTCGCCGAAGAACATCGGCGGCTTCCCCTTTCTCGCCAAACCCGTCAGCCCCGAAGCGCTGGAACGCTGCATCGAAGAACGCCTCGCCGCCGATCGCTGATCCGGAGGAAAACAAAATGCCGGCCTGATGAGGCCGGCATTTACGTTGAGGAAAAATCCGGGGAGGTTGCCCCCTTGCCAGGCGTCCCGGTCCGCCGTGAGAGCGATTACCGCGACTTCGCGTTGGCGCGCCAGCCGGTCTTCTTCGGCGCGGGGGCCACGCCGGGCTTGGCGTAGTCGGCGGCGAGTTGGCGGTTCGAAGTCGGGACGATGCGGGCGGCGCCTTTGGCGTTGTTGCGCCAGCCGTTCGGGTCGGCGAATTCCTCGCCGCTGTGGGTCAGGCCGCTGACCTGCGATTCGAGGCCGGTGCCGTAGCCTTGCTTGATGACCGTCGGCGTGACGAAGACGAGCAGGTTGCGCTTCACGCGCTGGCTGATCTTTTCCTGAAAGGCGTAACCGAGGATCGGGATGTCACCGAGGATCGGCACTTTCGTGCGTCCCTTGGTCACTTCGTCCTGCAGCAAACCGCCGATCGCGAGGGTGTCACCGCTCTTGATCAGCACATTCGAGTCGAGTTCGCGCTTATCGATGATCGGACTGGTCACGGTCGCGCCGCCGAACACGAAGGTGGCGTCGCCGACCTTGTTGCTGATCGTGGGCTGCACGCTGAGCGAGATGAAGTCGTCCTTGTTGATCGAAGGCGTGACGATCAGCGTGTTGCCGAATTCCTTGTCCTGGAACCCGCTGAACACGGCCTGCGCGGTCTGCTCGTTGAAGTTCAACTGCGGCACGGGCTGCTGGCGCGTGATCTTGATCGTCGCTTTCTGGTTGTTCGCCGTGACCACCCGCGGATGGGCGAGGAATTCGGCATCCGCATCCTCGTTGAGCATGCGCAGCGTCGCGGAGAGCTGGGGCAGGCTGAGGATGGCGAACTGGCCGCCGATCGCCTGGAGGGCTTTGTCGAAGAGGAAGTCCGCGCCGAGCAGGCCACCGTTGTTGCCGACCGTCGTCGCTGGCAGTTCGCCGATCTGCGACACCTGCACCGGCACGCCGTTCGCGCCGAGGAGTGGAGTGGTCGTGGTCACCGGGCCGTTCAGGCCGGCGGTGGTGGTGATCGATTGCGCTTCGGTGACGGTCCTCGTTCCAAGCCCCGAACCGGCGTAGCGGATGGTCTGCGGCGTGGCGGAACCACCGACGACGCCCGCCCAGTTGATGCCGTAGCTCTGGCGCGGATTGGCGGTGACCTCGACGAGGCGCGCCTCGATCATCACTTGCTGCGTGGGCTTATCGATGCTCTCGAGGAAGACGGTGACCTTCTCCAGGTTCGAGCGGTTCTCGCGATAAAAGATGGTGTTCGTCCGCTGATCATACTGCGGAGCGACGCCGCTCTGGAGCTGGGTCTGGAGGAGGGGCAGCGCCTTTTCGGCCTGCGCGTAACTGAAGGTGTAGCTGCCGCTTTCCGTCGGTTCCTTGGCCTTCTCCGCGGCGGTCTTGATGTAATAAACGTCGCCCTTGCCCTGATCCATGATCAACCCCTTCGACTCGACGATGATCTCAATGGCTTCCTTCGGCGACTTGTCTTCGAGGCGCATGCTCACCGTGCCTCCGGTCGTTGCGACGGCTTCGCTGACCACGATGTTCAAGCGGGCCTGACGAGCGAGCGTGCGGAGCACGAGATCGATCGGATCGCCCTGAAAGTCATTCAACCGGGAAGCCGTCGGCGGCATGGTCGAGGTATCGACCACGCCGGGCGCCCCGGGAATCGCCGGCGTCATCGGCACGCCGGGAACCACTTCGCCCACCGCGGGCGGGATCGCCTGCTGACCATCGGGCACCTGGATCGGTGGCTCGATGGGAGCGGGCACGGCCGGCGTTTGCATCGGCGGTGCGGAAGGCGGAGCGATGGGTTCTTGCGCAGAGACGGCCCCGACGGAGAGGACCGCGATCGCGCAAAGGGAGGTGGGAAGGTTGGCCATGATGTGAGCTTTCGATTCGAAGGTTTGGTGAACTTCGATAAAGCACATGGCCTGCCAGCCGGGTGAACCTCTCTGCTTTTGAGACAATTATCGCAAAGGCGAGAAATTCCCTCTCTCAGATGTGATTAAATGAGAATCAACTCTGCGACGGGACGCGGTTCGGCTGATAAAGATCTACTCCGCGCTCCGCACTGCCGCGAGGAACGCCGCCATCTTCTCGCCGTCCTTCGCCCCCGGCGCGCGCTCCACGCCGCTGGCCACATCCACCGCGTAGGGCCGCACCGCGCGCACCGCTGCGGCGACGTTCTCCGGCCGCAAGCCGCCCGCGAGCACGATGTGATGGGTGGGGAAGCGCCGCACCGCTTCCGCGGCCAGCGCCGGGTCCAGCCGCAGCCCCGTCCCGCCGTAACCGCTCTCGGCATGCGCATCGAGCAGCAGATGGCGCGTGACAAAGCGCTCCGCACCCTCCAGCGAAGCGGCGTCGCGCACCCGCAGCGCCTTGACGAACGGCCGGCCCGACCGCGCAAACTCCGCGCAATACGCCGCATCCTCATCGCCGTGCAACTGCACCAGATCGATCGCCGGATGCGCCGCGACGCGCTCGGCTTCGGCCACCGGCACATTGACCAGCACCGCGACCCGCGTGACGTAGGGCGGCAGGGCCGCGATCCACGCCGCCGCGCCGTCGAGGTCCACGCACCGCGGCGAACCGGGAAAAAGATTAAACCCGAGCGCATCCGCCCCGAGCGCGATCGCCGCCCGCGCATCGGCCTCATTGGTCACGCCGCAGATCTTGATCCGCACCCGCGCGCTCAAGGGTGCGCCGCTCCCGGTTCCTCCGTCACGCCGGGGAAACGCATCCGCGGCATCGTCTCGACCAGCTTGACCACGCCATCGCTCCACTTCGTCTGGATCTCGTGGAAGTAAGCGTCCCCCTCCTCCAGCCGGGCGCGATACTTCACCGCCAGCGAATCCTTCTCGTAAGCGAGCACATCGATCGGCGGCCCGACCGAGACGTTCGACTTCACCGTCGCCTCCATCGAAAGCATGCCGAACGTCACTGCATCGTTCAGGTGGGTTTCGTAGCTGTAACCGCGGTCGAGGATCGGCTTGCCGTATTTGAATTCCCCGATCTGGAGGAAGGGCGACACCGTGCTCGCCTGCAGCGTATTGCCCTGCGGATAGATGAAATGAATCTCGTGCTTCTGCCCGGCGATCTGCCCGCCGAGGAGCACGTTGATATTAAAGCCGAACCCCGCCGCCTCCAGTTCCTTGCGGTCCATCGCCGAGACCGCGCGGATCTTCGTGCCGACGTAGCGCGCCGTCTCGAAGAGCGACCGCTGGTTCAGCAGAGTCCCGTGGCCGGGCTCTTCCCTGCCCATCGCCAAGTCCTCCTCGATCAGCGCATAGACCGATTGCGTCACCGACAGATTGCCCGACGTCATCAGGCAGATCACCCGGTCGCCCTTCGCCTCATAGACGCGCATCTTCGGCTGGATGGTGATGTGATCGACGCCCGCGCTGGTGCGCGAGTCGGAGAGAAAGACGATCCCTTCGCGGCAGAGGAGGCTGAGGCAATAAGTCATGGGGAAGACCGGGAGGATGGAGAATGCGGGATGAAGTGCAACCGCGCAGCGCGGCGGCGCGCAATTCTTCGGTGTTCCTTCTTTCGCCTGCCACCCTCCTTTGCGTAGCATCCGCCTCGTGCGCTTCATCCTCCCCTTGTTGCTCCTTTGCTGCGTCGCTCGACTCAGCAGTCTTGCGGCGGAAACGACCGAAGCGGAGAAGCGCCTGCAGTTCCTGAAAGCCCGCGAAGAGATGCGCACCGTGCCGATGACGCCCGCGCCCCAAGCCACCCCTCGCCCGCGCCCCAAGCCCATGCTCCCGGCGGCCACGCCGACTCCCCCCCCCCCCCCCCCCCCCCGCCCCCCCCCCCCCCCCCCCCCCGGGGGGCCCCCCCCCCCGCCCCCCCCCGCCCCGCCGGGGGCGCCCGCCCGGGGCCACCCCGCCCCCCCCCCCCCCGCGGGCACCCCCC
>JBBQIZ010000242.1:0-5840 GCA_038325425.1 Chthoniobacterales bacterium | reverse complement strand
CATGGGATGGGCTTTGCCGGCGCGCTCGCCGAAATAGGTGTCGGGCAGAATGGGGAAAATTTTCTGGCGCCGCTCGCCGGCTTCAATCTCGGAGTCGAAGCGGGCCAGATCGCCATCGCCATCGTGATCCTGCCGGTGTTTTTGGCGTTCCGCCGCTACCCAGCCTTTTCGGCCCGCGGCGTGCCAGCGCTTTCCGCGGTCGTCGCCCTCGCCGGTGGATACTGGCTGGTCTCGCGGACGCTGCTTTCGTGAGAATGAAGGCGTGCGTTCATCGCGAGTGAAGTAATTTTTTCGGGCGACTCATCAGCCGCTTCGCCTCTGGCGTGGCCCGCCTCGGGATTCGGGAAATCACTTGCGCGAGGCGACTCTCCGGCTACCGTCCGCGCCCATGCGCCGGGCCTTCGCCATCGGTTTCGCACTTTTCCTGTGCGGGATCGTCCCCAGTTTCGCTAGTTGGACGCTGATGAAAATCAGCGGGCGCGACCATGTGCCCTTGGAAGACGTGGCCGAGTTCTATGGTCTCGGCGCGCTCCGCCGCGTGGGCAATGACGCGATGATGGAGATGGGCCCGCGGAGCTTGAAGGGCACGGCCAAGTCCGTGGAGTTCTACATCAACCGGCTGAAGTTCAATCTCAGCTACCCGATCGCCGAGCACGACGGGCGCCTCTGGATCTCGCGGATGGACCTGACCAAGGTGCTTGAACCAGTGCTGCGGCCGAGCAAGATCAAGGGCGCGGAGAGCATCGATACAATCGTGCTCGATGCCGGTCACGGCGGGCACGACAAGGGCGCGACCTGCTCGTTCGGTTACGAAAAAGACTTTTCCCTCGATGTGGCCCGGCGCGCCCGCCTCCTCCTCACGCAAGCCGGATACAAGGTCGTGATGACGCGGAGCACGGACATCTTCATCCCGCTGCACGAGCGCGTGCGCTACGCGAACCAGTATTCCAACGCGCTCTTCATCAGCATCCATTTCAACTCCGGCGGCCAGGGCACGGGTCTCGAAACCTACACCCTCGCGCCGCGCGGCGTGCCGTCGATGATGGCCGACGGTCCGCGCATCGGCGATCTCGACCCCTGCCCGGGCCACGCCAATGATGCGCAAAACATCGCCCTCGCCACCGCGACGCACGCGGCCATGGTCATCCGCTCGCGGATGTTTGACCGCGGCATCAAGCGTGCACGGTTCGTCGTCATCCGCGACATCACCATCCCTGGGGTGCTCGTCGAGGGCGGTTTCCTGAGCAACAGCTACGACGCGCGGCTCATCGCGACTCCCGCCTACCGTCAGCAAATGGCGTCCAGCCTTCTTCAGGCGGTGCAGAATTATCGGCGCGCGGTCGGCACGCAGCTCGGGGACGTGGTCGCGCGGCATGTGGAAGGTCCGCGCGTGGAGACGAACACGCCGATGCTCCGCGCGACGCCGAGCGCCAACGATCCGGGGCCGACGGTCATTACCCCGACTTCGCGCGCGGCGAATTAGCACGGCGCGGCCGCGAGAAATTTGCTGGCCCCAGCGGTCCGCTTTGCGCTTCATCCGAGGCTCCCGATGGCTCCTGATTCCTCTCCCACCGCCGCCTGCCCCGTGGGCGTGTATGACAGCGGCTACGGCGGACTGACGGTGCTCCGGCAGTTGCGCCGCACGCTCCCCGAACTCGACTACGTCTATCTCGGCGATTCCGGCCGCGCGCCCTACGGCGGGCGCGACGTCGATACGATCCTCGATTTCTCCGAGCAATGCGTGGAGCGCCTCTTCGGCGAAGGCTGCCGCGCGGTCATCGTCGCCTGCCACACCGTCTCGTGCGTGGCCCTGCGGCACCTGCAGCAGCGCTACGGCGCGGAGGACCGCCGCGTGCTCGGCGTGACTATCCCCGCGGCGGAAGCAGCCGTGGCCCAGACGCGCGGGCACATTGGGTTCGTCGGCACGGCGCGGACCGTGGCGTCGCATACTTTCCGCACCGAGGTGCGCAAACTGAACGCCGACGTGCAGGTCAGCGAAGTCGCCGCGCCGCTCCTCGCGCCGATCGTCGAGGAAGGATGGGAAGACTCCGAAATCGCCCGCTTCGCCGTGCAGCGCTACTTGGAAAAATTCCACGGCATCGACACGCTGGTCCTTGGTTGCACGCATTATCCGCTGCTCGAGCGCGCCTTCCACGAACTCACCCCGCCCGGCGTCGCCGTGCTCAATCCCGCGCCGCAGGTCGCCGCGCGGTTCCGCGCCTGGCGCGAGCGGCATTCCGGCCTTGCGCCTGCGGGACGCGGCAGTTTGCGCGCGCTCTCGAGTGGCGACGCCACGCGCTTCGCCACGCACGGCGCGCGTTTCCTCGGCGAAGCGCTGCCGCCCGTCGAGCACGTCACCGAACAGAACGGCCGCCTCGCGCTTTCCCCGGAGCACAGCGAGCCGATCGGGCAAGTCGTGCGGGCGTAACCAAACCCCGGAGGGACGCGCTCCTGCGCGTTCCCACTCACCTCCGCCGCCCAGGATGGGGACGCGCGGGAGCGCGACCCTCCGGGTCGGTTGCTACCCGCGCACCGCGTAAGCGCGCGTTGCCGCTTCGTAAATCGCCCGCAACGGCTGGCCGCTGCGCTCGCTCACCGCGCGGCACGATTCGAACTCCGGCGCTACCTGCACCACCGCGCCCTCCTTCAGGCCCAGCTTCACCGTCACCTCGCCAAACGCCGTCGCCACCGTCTCGAAGCGCCGCTCCAGCTTCAGCCGCACGATCGATTCCGTGCGCAGGCCGAAGGCACTCGTCTCGCGGAAAATGATCGCCGCCAGCGCTTCCACGCGCGCCGGTTCGGCCAGCACCGCGAGCAGCGTGCCCGGCCGGTTCTTCTTCATCTGGATCGGCGTGAACCACACATCCAGCGCCCCCGCCGCGAACAACCGCTCCATCGCCGCCCCGAGCATCTCCGGCGACGAATCGTCGAGATTCGTTTCCAGCCGCGTGACGGTATCCGTCTCGTAGCCGCCGCTCATGCGCGTCAGCCCTCCACCAGTTCGCCGATCACCGCGCGCAGCACATTCGGCCGCGACGCCAGATCGCGCGCCCCGAGACCGTAGCCGATCTTCTCCGCCTTGATCTGCGGCATCGGCCCGAACGACGCGCCAAACTCCGCCACGATCGCCGCGCCCGTCGGCGTGATCAGCTCGTGCGGTTCGTCGATCTGCCCGAGCGGGATGCCCGTCAAAATCTCCAGCGTCGCCGGCGTCGGCACCGGGAAAGTCCCGTGCGCGCAGGCCACCGTCCCGTGCCCATCGTGCAAGCTCGACACATACACCTTCTCCACCCCGAGCGCCTCGATCCCCACACACGCGCAGATGATATCCGCGATCGAATCCAGCGCGCCCACCTCGTGAAACTCCACATCCTCCGGCGGTTGCCCGTGGATCTTGCCCTCGGCCATCGCGATCCGCTGGAAGATCCCCAACGCATGCTCCTTCACAAACGCCGACAGCTCACTGTGCTCGATCAACTCCCGGATCTGGCGATGGCTCCGGCCATGCGCATGCGCGTGTGCGTGCTCGTCATGATGATGCGCATGCACCTCGCTCCCGTGGTCGTGATCATGCGCATGCGGATGCGCAGGAGAATGCTCCTCGTGCTCATGGTCATGAGGCACCGCACCCGGCGCGTGCTCGTGGACCTGCGAGGGCGAGTGCTCCTGCTCGTGCGCAGGTTCCTCGCCATGCCCATGCGGGTGCTCGTGCGCAGGGGAATGCCCATGCTCGTGGGAATGCGGGTGCGCGTGGGAATGCGCGTGCTCGTGCCCGTGCTCATGCGGCTCATCCTGGTCGTGCGAATGCGTCGCCCCCTCGTGAATGCCAAACTTCACCCCCTCGATCTGCTGCCGCTTCTGCCGCTCGAAGTGCATGTGAAAATCGCCGATATCCAGCTTCGAAAGCTCCCACTCCAGCGTGGAAGGCTTGACTCCGAGATCCACCAGCGCCCCCACCGTCATATCGCCGCTGATGCCCGAGAAACAATCGAGGAAGAGAACTTTCATGGAAGTAAGGAAGATTTAGGAACGCAGCGCCGCCACATCGCGGAGCTGGATCGCCCCATCGTAGAGCGCCTTGCCGATGATGCACCCGTAAAGTCCCGTCATCTGCGCCAGCCGCTGCACATCCGCCACCGTGCTCACCCCGCCGCTCGCGATCAGTTGACACTCCAGCGCCCCCAGCATCCGCTCCGTCTCCGCAAAATTCGGCCCCTGCATCATCCCATCCGTCGCGATATCCGTGTAGATGATCGTCCCCGCGCCCGCCTCCTGCGCCCGCCGCGCCAGATCCAGCGCCGACAGCTTCGACTCCTCCGTCCAGCCCTTCACCGACACCAGCCCATCCTTCGCATCGATCCCCACCGCCACCCGCGCACTGCCGAAACCCTGCGCCAGCTCCGTCACAAACCCCAGCGACTCCACCGCCCGCGTCCCCACGATCACCCGCGACACCCCCGCATCGAACGCCCGCTGCGCCGCCGCCCGATCGCGAATCCCGCCGCCCAGCTCCACCGGGCACTTCACCGCCGCACAGATCGCCCGCACCGCCTCCATATTCCGCTGCTCCCCGGTGAACGCCGCATCCAGATCCACCACATGCAGCCAGTCGCCGCCCTCCGCCTCCCAGCGCTGCGCAAACGCCGCCGGGTCCTGAGAATAAACGGTTTTCTGGTCCGCCTTGCCCTGGCGCAGACGCACCACTTCGCCAGACATCAGATCGATCGCGGGAAATAACAGCACAGATTGGGAAGGGGAAGAGACGGTAAAAAAAGGGGACCGCACTCTCCACAAAACCGCCCCCGCGGCAAACCAATAAATCCGCCCCCCCGTTCAGCTTCACCCGACCGAGCAGTCATCTTGATGTCGGACCATAAAAGCTCTGAGGTCTCGTTCGCAACCTCGGCGGGCTTTTTCAACTCTTCAGGCCGAATACCAGCGAAGGTCACCAAGGTGAAATAGGGGACAAACTCCGGGTTCGCATGGCTGAGGAGCGCCGCGATCTCCTTAGGACGTAAAATCCCGACCTCGCGGGACGGTTCTGCGGAGGTTGGGATTTCTGCAACAGGATTGATCGCGACGAACTTTGAGGTGCTCTAGATTTCTAGACCAGCATTTGTTTAGTTATTGGAGTTGATCTTGGCCTCGAAAGCGGAGGGGGTTTGGTATCCGAGGGAGGAGTGTTTGCGGTGGGTGTTGTAGTAGGCTTCGATGGAGGCGAAGAGTTCGATCCTGGCGTCGGTGTGGTCGATGAAGGAGCCATTTTGGAGCATCTCGGTTTTCAGGGTGCCCATGAACGATTGGATCCAGGCGTTGGGATGGGGATTGGCGTGCGCGGACATGCTTTGACGCAGGCCGGCCGCGCGCAGAAGCTGGCGGTAAGCGCCGCTGCCATACTGGCTGCCCCGGTCGCTGTGGAAGATGAGATCGGGAAGCGTGCGGCGCGATCCCAAGGCTTGGCGGAGCGCCTGCCGACCAAGTCCGCGCGCAGATGATCGGCCAGGGACCAGCCGACGATCTTGCGCGAGCAGAGATCGATGACCACGGCCAGATAGAGCCAGCCGGCCGCGGTGGGATGAAGGTAATGTCGCCGGCCCAGACTTGGTCTGGCTTGGCTGGCAAGGGTTGATCGAGCAGCAGGTTGGGAGAGGGTTGGTCGGCCCGGCCGTCGCTGGTTTTGGGCCCGTAGGTTTTGGGCTGGAGGGCGCGCAGGCCGCGTGCGCGCATGATTCTGCGGATGCGATCCGGGGCGCAGACCACGCCCGCGTCGGAGAGTTCCTCGGCGATCCGCCGATCGCCATAGCGGCGGCGATGGCGGGTGAAGATGGCTGCGATGAGCT
>JBBQIZ010000241.1:0-5858 GCA_038325425.1 Chthoniobacterales bacterium | reverse complement strand
GAGCGAGGCAATAGTTCGCGGTTTCAAGTCAGCGATGCGCGGCGCGACCGAAGAAATTAGTCAGCTAAGGAAAGGCTGGGTGCACGCATTCTTCGCTACCCATGCAGTCCGCTTCCCCGTCGCCGCAGCATTTCGTCCGTGCGAAACGTCGCGGACCTGCGCAAAGAAATAGCGCGCAGCCGGATTCCTTCCGCGACGCGTCCCTAAGTTCACGAACCCCATGACCATTCCCCGTTTCCTCCTCCTCGTCCTCACCAGTCTTGCGCTTCCTGTCGGCGCGGCGGATTTCTTGCATCTGCCGCCGAAGCCGGGCACGGCCAATGGCAAAAAGATCGTGCTCGTCACGGGGGACGAGGAATACCGCAGCGAAGAGAGCGCGCCGATGCTGGCGAAGATTCTCAGCCAGAAACACGGCTTTGATTGCACGGTGCTCTTCGCGATCAATCCGGACGGCGGTTACATCGATCCGAACTTCCAGAAAAACATCCCCGGCACGCAGGCGCTCGATGCCGCGGATCTACTCATCATCAGCACGCGCTTCCGGCAGTTGCCGCCCGAGCAGATCGCGGCGTTTGCGAAGTTCCTCGATGCGGGCAAGCCGGTGATCGGCTTCCGCACGGCGACGCACGCCTTCACCGGCGCGGCGAAGACGGGTGAATTCAAGTGGGCGGATTTCGGGTTGAAGATTCTCGGGGAAAAATGGGTGAACCATCACGGTCAGCACGGCAAGCAGGGGACGAAGAGCTTTGTGGAGACGGCCAATGCGGGGCATGCGGTGCTGCGCGGGGTGGGGGAGATCTTCGGGCCGAGCGATGTCTATGGCATCGCGAATTTGGACGAAAAAGCCGCGACGATCCTGCTCCGCGGGGCGGTGACGACGAGCCTCGATCCCTCGTCGAGCCCGATCGACGGACCGAAGAACAATCCGATGATGCCGCTGGCCTGGCTGCGTGAATACACCGCGCCGAACGGCACGACGAAGGGGCAGGCCTTCTGCACCACGCTCGGTGCGTCGACGGATTTTGTGGATGAGGATCTGCGCCGGTTGATCGTCAATGCAGCCTACCATCTCGTGGGCCTGAAAGTGCCGGACCGCGCGGACGCGGCGTATGTCGATCCTTTCGAGCCGACGATGTTTCGCTTCATCAAGGAGGCGGATTATTTCAAAAAGCGGAATCTGAAGCCGGCGGACTTTGCGCTGGGCAAGAGCGCGAAAACCGGACTGCCCGGTGAAGAGAAGAAGTCCGCGCAGGTGGTGGCGCCTACACCGCACGCACCGCAGGAGGAGCCGCCGGCGGCGACGACCGCGCGTCCGCAGCAGCTTGCGCCGCCGCAGCAGTCCGAGCGCGTGGTCTTTCTCGGCAACGGCCTCGCGGAGCGTGATCTCTATTACAGCCGTCTGGAAACCGAACTCCACCTGCGCTATCCGCAACACGCACTCTTCGTGCGCAATATGGGCCGGCCGGGCGACACGCCGGCCTTCCGTCCGCATCCGGCGCGCAACTCGCAATGGGCCTTCCCGGGCGCGGAGAAGTTCCGGCCGGAAAACAAGATTCACCAGGGGCAGGGGTTTTTCCCGACGCCGGATCAGTGGCTCACGTTCCTCAAGGCCGACACCATCGTGGCGTTCTTCGGCTACAACGAATCTTTCGACGGCCCGGCGCGCGTGGCCGACTACGAGGCGGAACTCGACGCCTTCGCGCAGCACACGCTGAGCAAAGCTTACAACGGCAAAGCGGCACCGCGGCTGGTGCTCGTCTCGCCGATCGCCTACGAGAACCTGAGCGCCAAACGCGACCTGCCAAACGGCGAGAGAGAAAACGCCAACCTCGCGCTTTACACCGCGGCGATGGAGCGCGTGGCGAAGAAGCACGGGCTCACTTTCATCGACCTCTTCACGCCGACGAAAGCGCTCTACACCAAGGCCGCACAGCCTTTCACCGCGAATGGTTTCATCCCGACCGAGGCGGGTTATCAGGAACTGGCCGTGCTGCTCGCGAACGGGCTTTACGGTGAGCAGGCGCGCGATGCGAAGGCGGATCCGGCCAAAGTTCACGAGGCGGTGGCGAACAAGGATTGGTTCTGGGCGAACGACTACAACATCCTCAACGGCGTCCACACCCACGGTCGGCGCTACAATCCTTTCGGCCCGCAGAATTATCCGGACGAGGTGAAGAAAACGCGCGAGATGGCGGCGCTGCGCGACCAGCTCATCCACGCGATCGCCTCCGGAAAAACGACTTCGCTGGCCGTCGATGATTCGAAGACGCACCCGCTGCCGCCGGTGCCGACCAACTACCAGCCGAGCGTCAAAAACGGCACGACCGAATACCTCTATGGAGCGGACGCCGAGAAAAGCCTCACCGTGCCCGAGGGCTACAAAGTCGAGCTCTTCGCCAGCGAGAAGGAGTTCCCGAATCTCGCGAATCCCATGCAGCTTTCCTTCGACAACAAGGGCCGGCTCTGGGTCGCGGTGATGCCGACGTATCCGCATTATCGTCCGGGTGATGCGATGCCGAATGACAAGCTGCTCATTTACGAAGACACCAACGGCGACGGCAAAGCGGACAAGGAAACGGTTTTCGCCGACAAGCTGCACCTGCCCATCGGCTTCGAATTCGCGCCCGAGGGCGTTTACGTTTCCGAAGAGCCGAATCTCGTTTTGCTCCGCGACACCGACGGCGACGACAAGGCCGACGTGCGCGAGATCGTGCTCGGCGGTTTCGATTCGCATGACACGCATCACGCGATCAGCGCCTACACCGCCGACCCGTCCGGGGCGTTCATCATGTGCGAGGGCGTCTTCCTACACTCGAATGTCGAGACGCCCTACGGCCCGGTGCGCGGGGTCGATGGTGGCTTTTACCGCTACAGCCCGCAGCGTGGTCAACTCGAACGCACCGCGCAACTCAGCATCCCGAATCCGTGGGGCGCGGTCTTCGACCGCTGGGGCCAGGATTTCTTCCTGCACACGTCCGGGCCGAGCATGAACTGGATGCTGCCCGTCTCGGTGAAAGCACCCTACGGCGCGAAGACGCCCTCCACGCCGGACCTCGTGCCGAAAGGCCAGTCCGTGCGCCCGACATCCGGGCTCGAAGTCGTCTCGTCGCGGCACTTTCCGGACGAAGTGCAGGGCGACTTGATCCTCTGCAACGCCATCGGTTTCCTCGGCATCAAACAGCACCAGATCGAGGACGGAGGCACCGGCTGGAAGACCACGTTCCGCCAGGAATTGCTGAAGAGCAGCGATGGCAACTTCCGCCCGGCCGATCTCGAATTCGCGCCGGACGGTTCGCTCTACGTCATCGACTGGCACAACGTGCTCATCGGCCACATGCAGCACAACGCGCGCGACCCGCTGCGCGACCACGTCCACGGCCGCATCTACCGCATCACCTATCCGTCACGTCCGCTGGTGAAGCCCGCCGCCATCGCGGGCGCGCCGATCGCCACGCTGCTGGAAAATCTCAAGCTGCCCGAGGATCGCGCGCGCTACCGGACCCGGCGTGAACTGCGCGGACGGCCCGCGGCGGAAGTGCTCACCGCGTTGAAATCGTGGACGGCCAATCTCGACCGCAACGATGCGAACTACGAACACCAGCGGCTCGAAGCGCTGTGGGTGACTTGGGGCCTGAACCAGGTGGACGAAGCGTTGCTGCGGGCGGTGCTGCAGTCGCCGGACTTCCACGCCCGAGCTGCCGCGGTGCGGGTGCTCCGTTACAACTCTCACCGCATCGCCGATCACGCCGCGCTGCTGGAAAAAGCCGCCGCTGACGCGCATGGCCGCGTGCGTCTGGAAGCCGTCGTCGCCGCTTCGTGGCTGCCCGACACCGCGGCCGCGCAGAAGATCGTGGCCGTGGCTTCGGCGCAGCCGCTCGACGAATGGAGCAGCAATGCGGTGAAGACCGCTGCTGCGCGCCTCGCCGGCGGGCCGGAAATCGTCGTCGCCGATCACAAAAACCTGCCCATCCCCGCGAACCTCGATGCCGCGGCGAAGAAGCAGTTCGTCAAAGGCCAGGAGATCTACCACCGCGAAGGCCACTGCGCGACGTGCCATCAGCCGAACGGCGCTGGCCTCGACCCGGCTTTCCCGTCACTGGTCAAAAGTCCGTGGGTCAGCGGCGATTCCGACCGTCTGATCAAGCTCACGCTCTACGGCCTGATGGGACCGCTCGAAATCAACGGGAAAAAATACGACGGCCAGGTCCCGATGACGCCCTTCGGCGGCATGCTCAAGGACGACGATGTCGCCGCCGTGCTCACCTTCGTGCGCAACGCCTTTGGCAACCAGGCGCCGCCCGTCCAGGCCGAGCAGGTCGGCAAAATCCGCGCCGCACACCCGGGGCGCGTGCAGTTCTTTACGACTGAAGAACTGCTCAAGGAGCACCCGATGACCAAGTGATGCTGCGCCGATCTTTCATCGCCCTTGCTGCGGCGTTCGTCCTCTCCGCGGGCCTGGCGCGGGCGGGCGATGACTGGATTCCGCTCTTCAACGGCCAAGACCTCGCTGGCTGGAAAGCCAACACGCAACCCGAGGCGTTCACCGTCGTGAATGGCGCGATTCGCACGCACGCCCCGAAGCCGTACGCGCATCTTTTCTATGTCGGCGACGGTTCGCCGGACGCGGGACGATTTAAGAACTTCGAACTCGAAGCCACGGTGCGCGGCGAGCCGAACGCGAACTCCGGCATCTACTTTCACACCGACATTGGTTCGGGCGAAGGGCCGCGACTGGCATTGAAGAAGGGTTACGAGGTGCAGCTCAATTCCGCGGTGAAGGAGAAACGCAAGACGGGCAGCCTCTATGCGGTGGTCGATCTCGCCGAGTCGCCGGTCGATGAAACGCAGTGGTTCAAAGTGCGCCTCCGCGTCGAAGGGCGCCGCATCACGGTCTATGTGAATGACCGGCAGACCGTGGACTACACGGAGAAGAATGGCGACCCGCGGCCGAAGAATTTCGAGGGCCGTCTCCTCAATGTCGATGGAGGTTCCATCGCCCTGCAGGCGCACGATCCGGACAGCGTCTTCTACTTCAAGGACGTGCGCATTCGCCGGTTGCCGTAAGCGGTCATCCGCGAGCGGCGGGGGCAAAGCTCGTGGGTTGGCGCGGCCTGAAAATTATCCCGAAGCCAGCCTTTTTTGTGTCGCATATCGCATAAACTTTGCCGCTCCACCCGCGGCGGTTTTGTGATTCCCTTGGCAAGCGGCAACGCTCTTCCCCGTGAGCTTCGCTCGGTGGATCGATCTGCCGCCTTCCCCCCTCTGAAACCATGAAATCGACTGCTCACCCCACCCGCCGCGCCTTCCTCAAAGCCGCCACCGTCGGGACGGCCGCGACGGCCCTGCCCTTGGGAGCCGCGGAGAACAGGACCGCTCCCAAACCTTCGCGCACGATCGAAACCGACGTGCTGGTCTGCGGTGGAGGCTGTGCGGGAAGTGCGGCGGCGCTGGCAGCGGCGCGCCTGGGAGCGAAGACTTTGCTCGTCGAAAAAGCGCCGTTCGCCGGCGGGATCATTACCAGCGTCGGCTTGCCCTACTTCGACGGCATCGCGCACATCACCTCGAAACGCATCGTCGTTCGAGGGATTGCGCTCGAACTGCTTTCGAAGTCAGGCGTGTGTGCGCCCGATGCGCAGACGGTGGCGACGCACAACCCGACGATTCCAAACACGTTTGAATTCAAGCTGCTGCTCGACCGCCTTTTCCAGGAGCAGAAGGAGCACCTGACCGTGCTCTTCAATAGCTTCATCTGCGACGCGCGCAGCGTCGGCGATCGCGTCGAATCGGTGACGATCGCGAACAAGGATGGCCTCGTCACGGTGCAGCCGAAGGTCGTGATCGACTGTTCCGGCGATGCC
>JBBQIZ010000240.1:0-5881 GCA_038325425.1 Chthoniobacterales bacterium | reverse complement strand
CGAGGCGTATGTCGTCGATACGATCAAGCTCCCGGACCCGAATCCGTGGGGCGCGCCGATGTTCATCGGCGGGTTCGACTTTTTCCCCGATGGCCGCGCGGCGGTCTGCACCTTCCACGGCGATGTCTTCGTGGTCTCGGGGCTCGACTCTGCCTCTCCCTCTGCATCTTCCTCTTCATCCCCCGGCCAAAGCGGGCCGCGCAAGACAGAGGGCGAGGGCGAGGATCCGAAGCCGCTCTCCACGACTTGGAAGCGCTTTGCCAGCGGGCTCTATCACGCGCTCGGGCTGAAGATCGTGAACGGTGAGATCTTCGTGACCTGTCGCGACGGGCTCTGGCGGCTGAAGGATCTCAACGGCGACGGCGAGTGCGACTTCTACGAGGCGTTCAACTTCGACCTGAAGGCGACGCGGAACTTTCACGAATTCGTCTTCGATCTGCAGACGGACCCGGCGGGCAATTTTTACTTCGTCAAGGGCGGGCCGGTGAAGAACGGCGGGCGCGGTTTTGACGAGATCATGGCGCATCACGGGGCGATGTTCCGGGTGTCGCCGGAGGGCGGCAAGCTGGAGGTCATCGCGACGGGGTTCCGCGCGCCGAACGGGATCGGCGTGGGCCCGCGCGGCGAGCTGACCAGCGGCGACAACGAAGGGACGTGGGTGCCGGCGTGCAAGATCAACTGGATCACGCCGGGGAGCTTCCACGGGGTGGTCGATCTGGCGCATCGCGCGGTGCCGCCGACCGATTACGACCGCCCGCTCTGCTGGCTGCCGAAGCGCGTGGATAATTCGGGCGGCGGGCAGGTGTGGGTGCCGCCGGGCGACCGCTGGGGCCCGTGGGGCGGCCAGTTGCTGCACCTGAGCTACGGGCAGTCGGCGCTCTACGGGGTGCTGTGGGAGGAGATCCGGAGGGACGCGCTCCCGCGCGTCCCAGATCCCGCGGCGGGCGAAGTGGGACGCGCAGGAGCGCGTCCCTCCGAGGGGGTCGTGCAGGGCGGCGTGGTGAAGTTCCCGCTGACCTTCCAGAGCGGGATCATGCGCGGACGTTTCCACCCCGTGGACGGCCAGCTTTACGTCGCCGGCCTGCGCGGCTGGCAGACGAACGGGCTGAAGAACGGCGCGTTCCAGCGGGTGCGTTACACCGGCGCGGTGCCGCGGATGCCGATCGCGATGCGCGTGAAGCAGGACGGGATCGAGCTGACCTTCGCCTGCTCGCTCGACACGCAGCTCGCCGCGAACCCCGATAGCTGGAGCGTCGAGCAGTGGCGTTACCTGTGGAGCGGCGCTTACGGCTCGCCGGAGCTTTCGACGATCGAGCCCGTGGAAGCACCCACCGACGCCGGCAAACAGGGCGAAGCGCAATTTTCCAAGACGCAGATCGCGCAGAAGAAGCACGACCCGGTGACGGTGAAGAGCGTGAGCATCGGCACCGACGACCGCACCGTCTTCCTCGAAATCCCCGGGCTGAAGCCGGTGATGCAAATGGCGATCAAGTACGACCTGAAGACGAGCGACGGTGCGGACCTGCGCGGCGAAGTGGTGAGCACGATCCACGCGCTCGGCGCGGACTGAGCGTCCGCATTTTTCCGCTACGAAGCCGCTTGCGCGCGGATTGTCCCGGCACTCATCTTACCCACCATGAACCTCCCGCATCCCTCCCGCCGTTCTTTTCTCAAAGCCACCCTCGCCGCCGGCGTCGCCCCGCTCTTCCTGCCGTCGCACATCTGGGCCGCGGAGACCGCGCCGAACTCGCGCCTCGGCCTCGGCTTCATCGGCGTGGGCAAAATGATGCGCGGGCACATCAGCGGTTTCACCGGCAAGGGTGAAGTGCAGGCGATCGCGGTCTGCGACGTGGACACGAACCGGCGCAACGACGGGAAGAAGCAGGTGGAGGACGCTTACGCCAAGCAGAAGGCGACGGATTACCAAGGCTGCGCGACGCACGCGGATTTCCGCGAGCTGCTCGCGCGGAAGGACATCGACGCGGTGGTCATCGCCACGCCGGATCACTGGCACGCGATCATCGGCCTCGCGGCGATGGCGGCGGGCAAGGATGTGTATTGCGAAAAACCGCTGACCCAGACGGTGCACGAGGCGCGGGCGTTGGTGGACGCGACGCGGAAGGGCAACCGCGTCTTCCAGACCGGATCGCAGCAGCGCTCGTCGCGGGAGTTCCGCATCGCCTGCGAGCTGGTGCGCAATGGGGTGATCGGGAAGGTCTCGAAAGTGACCGCGGGATTCGGCGGGCCGGGCAAACCGTGCGACCTGCCGGAGCAGCCCGCGGAGGAGGGGCTGAACTGGGATATGTGGCTCGGGCCGGCACCGATGCGGCCCTACAACGAAATCCTCAGCCCGCGCGGCGTGCACAATCATTTCCCGGCGTGGCGCCAGTATCGCGAATACGGCGGCGGCATGGTCACGGACTGGGGCGCGCATCATCTCGACATCACGCAGTGGGGACTCGGCGCGGATGAGAGCGGGCCGGTGGAAGTGATCCCGCCGAGCGAGTGGCAGACCGCGCAGGCCGGCGGCAAGCTGATTTACAAAGACGGCGTGGAGGTCACGCACATCGCGGAGAACGGGGTGACGTTCTACGGGACGGACGGCGAGATTTACGTCAACCGCGGGAAGTTCCGGATGACGCTGAAGGGCGCGGAGAAAGCGAAGTTCATGGGCAAGGAAGACAAACCGTCGCTCAGCGAGCAACTCGACGCGGTGGAGAAGGAATTCCTGGCCGACGCGAAGGTGAAGCTCTACGCCAGCACCGACCACAAGCAGGACTTCCTCGACGCGATCAAGAAACGCAGCAAGCCGATCTGCGACGTGGAAATCGGCGCGCGCAGCGTGACCGCCTGCCACTTGCTGAACTTCGCCTACTACCACGGCCAGAAGTTCCAGTGGAACCCGGCGACGAACACCTTCGCCGGCGGCACGGGCGACGCGAAGTGGCTGACGCGCGACTATCGCGGCGCGTGGAAAGTGGCGTAACCGAGCCGTTCACCGAACCCACCGATGAGCCGGAAGTGGAAGATCGCCGGGATTAATTTCGACCACATGCACATGGGCGATTTGCTCCGGCAAGTCGCGGCGCATCCCGAGGCGGATTTGGTCGGCATTTGCGATGAAGATCCGGCGCGGCTGGAGAACGCGATCCGCACTTTCGCGGTGCCGCCGGAGCGAGTCTTTACCGACTACCGCGCGTGTTTGGAGAAGACGCAGCCGGATCTGGTGATCCTCTGCCCGGCGACGGCGGAGCACGGGCTCTGGACGCGCCGGGTGGCGGAGTTTGGCGTGAATATCATGGTCGAGAAGCCGTTCGCGGGCTCGCTCGCCGAAGCGGATGCGATGATCGCGGCGCAGCGGGCGACCGGGAAGCTACTGGCGATCAACTGGCCGACGCGCTGGTCGCCGTGTTACCTCACGACGAAGCGGCTGATCGACGACGGGATGATCGGCGAAGTGCGGAACGTGCATTATTACGGCGGCAACCGCGGCCCGCTTTATCACCGCGCGGACAAGGTGGTGGCGGAACCGACCGCGGAGGAGAAGGCGGCGAGTTGGTTCTACGATCCGGCGCGGGGCGGGGGTTCGCTGCTCGATTACGCCGGCTACGGCGCGACGCTGGGGACGTGGTTCCAAGGCGGGCGCGCGCCGCTGGAAGTGACGTGCGTGACCGACGCGGCGAGCAGCGCGGAAGTCGATGAACACGCGGTGATCGTCAGCCGCTACGCGCACGGTCTTTCCACGATCCAGACCCGCTGGGGCACCTTCACCGATCCGTGGATCGAGCAGCCGCAGCCGCGGTGCGGCTTCGTCATTTGCGGCACGCAGGGGACGATCTCCGCCTACGATTACGCGAGGAGCGGCGTCCGCGTGCAGACGGCGGAACGAGCGGAGGGGTTCGATCATCCGGTCGATGAAGTGGGCGCGCCGTTCCAGGACCCGATCCAGTATTTGCTCCACGTGCTGGGCGGCGGCGAATTCGAGCGCGGTCCGCTGCATCCGGAGATCGCGCGAGTCGGCCAGCAGATCGTGGACAGCGCGGTGCTGAGCGCGCGGGAAAAGCGGACCGTGCCGCTCGTGGAATGAGGCCGCGCCTTACGCGCCCGGCCGATAGCTCTTCGTCGCGCCGCTGATCGGATCGATCTGGAGGGTGAAGAAGTTGGCCGGCGGCGTCGAGCCGGTCGGCTTGTCGTTCATGTTGTGCACCGTCAGATACCAGAGCGTGCCCGTCTGGGCGAGGCTGGTCGAGCCGTCGGCGTTGAAGCGGAAAGCGACGTATTCGTAGTTATGGCCGATCCCCCGGGGCAGCTCGGGATCCTTTTTTTTGTCCGGCTTGACGAGCTTCATTGCGGGATCGTTGAGCAGGGTGGAGAAGTTGCCGCCGTTGATGACCACGGATTGGGGGAGCAGTTGCGGCTTATCGACCGGCACACTCGCGCCATTTTCAAAAACCTCGAAGCTTTGAATCGCGCGGAACTCACCGGGATCGCTGGGCACTTCCGGATCGATGTATTTGATAAAGCGCACCTCGATCGCGACATTCCGAGTGAGCGCGAGCTGCCGGCCGAGCACGATCTGATCGGTGACGACTTGGGTGGCCTGGGTGAGTTGCGAACCGCGGAGGATCGTCGAAGCCGCGGGCGTCACAAAGGCGGCGACGATGCCGATGATCAGGATGACGACGATGAGCTCGAGGAGCGAAAAGGCGCGATTTCTGGAGGAGGAGGTTCTCATGGGGAGCAATGCGGGATTGGCAATGTAAAGACATTGATACCTAACGCGCGTGCGTTTGCCACCGCAAGTTTGGATTTCCTCCTCGACACGCGGAGGGGCCAGGACGTGCATTGGCGCGCGATGTCATCCGCGGAGATTCTTTCCATTGCCGAGCTCAAACGCCGCGCTCCCGCCGGGCGGGTCGAAGCCACCGTGCGTGGTCAGGCCGAGGCGCTGGTCAAAAAAGAAACGCGCGACGGCAAGCCGTTCTGGGAGCTGACGCTGGCCGATGCGGAAGCGAAGCTGACCCTCCGGGCCTGGAGCGACGCGCCGGCCTACGCTTTATGCGACGGGCTGAGCGTGGGGGAGTTTCTCGAGATCACTGGAGAGTTCGTGCACAACGGCTCCTTCGGCCTCGATGCGAAGCGGTGGACCTGCCGTCCGCTTTCCGAGGAGGAACGCGACATCCTGCTCTCTGGTTCGCCGGCTCTGCGGGAAAAGCAGGACGCGGATTTTGGGTTCATTGCGGAGAGTCTGGCGGTGATCGGCGATCCGCGCCTCCATGCGCTGGCGCAGCTTTTTCTCGCGGACTACGGCGCACGATTCTGCCGCGCGGCGGCGGCGCGCGGGAACCATCATGCCCGGCGGGGCGGGCTCGTGGAGCACGTCGCGCAGATGATGCGTTCCGCGCTGGCCATCGCGGGCGCATATCCGGCGCTCAATCGCGACCTGCTCACGGCGGGCGTGCTTTTTCACGACGCCGGCAAATTGTGGGAAAACTCGCTGCCTGCGGATGGCTTCGTCATGCCGTTCGACGAGCGCGGCGAACTGCTCGGGCACATCACGATCGGCATCGAGCTGGTCAATGCGCTCTGGCGGAAACTGCTCGCGATGCCCGAAGCGGCGGCCTTTTCCGGCCTGCAGCCGGCGAGCGAAGACGTGCGGTTGCATTTGTTGCACCTGCTGGCGGCACATCACGGGGAGCTGCAATTCGGTTCGCCCGTCGTGCCGAAGACGCCGGAGGCCTGGGCGCTGCATTACGTGGATAACCTGGATGCGAAGATGGAGATGATGACGGCGGGTTATGCGAATTCGCGCCCGCTCGCGCCGCGCATTCAGGAGCGGGCCTGGCCGCTGCCGGGGAACCTCGTCGCGCCGCTGCGGCAC
>JBBQIZ010000239.1:0-5935 GCA_038325425.1 Chthoniobacterales bacterium | reverse complement strand
CGGCGACAACTGCCACCGTGGCGCGGTCGTCGGTGCGCTGCTCGGCGCGGCCAATGGCGTGCCGGAACGCTGGTGCACCGGCCTGCTCGCCCACACGCGACTGGTCCATCGCGTGGCCGCCGAATAACTCCGATGCGCTCGCTCCTCGCTTTCATCGGCTGGCTGCTCCTCACTTTCCTCGCGCCCGCCGCCGGGACGTGGATGACTTCACCCGAGTGGTACGCCGCGCTGAACAAACCCGCGTGGAGTCCACCCGCGTGGCTCTTCGGCCCCGTCTGGACACTGCTCTACGTGCTCATGGCCGTGGCCGCATGGCTCGTTTGGCGCGAAGGCGGCTGGGCGAAACAACGCCGCGCACTCACGCTGTATTGCGTCCAACTGGTCCTCAACGCCGCGTGGACGCCGCTCTTCTTCGGTCTGCGGCAGCCCGGCTGGGCGCTGCTCGAGATCATCCTGCTGTGGGTCGCGATCCTGGCCACGCTGCTCGCCTTCAAGCCCGTGCGCCCGCTCGCCGCGTGGCTGCTTGCGCCCTATCTCGCGTGGGTCAGCTTCGCCACGGTGCTGAACTTCACGCTCTGGCGGCTCAATCCCTAAGCCCGGAGGGAGGTGCTCCTGCGCGTCCCAAACTTCTGCTGGCTGCCTGAAATCCGGAGATGGGGACGCGCAGGGATGCGGGACGCTGGGAAAACGCAGGAGCGTGTCCTTCCGGTCGCGTCAGGCCCTGCCGTTAAATCCTCTCCAACTTCCCGCTGCTGTCGCCAAGACGATCCGCTTTTACGCCCATCCGATCGAGGAGCGAGAGGTAGAGATTCGTCATGGGCGTTTCGCTTTGGTAGCGGACGTGCCGGCCAGGCTTGAGCGTGCCGCCGCCACCGCCGCAAAGCAGCACGGGCAGATCGTGGTGGGCGTGGGCGTTGCCGTCGGCGATGGCGCTGCCGACGACCACCATCGAATTGTCGAGGACGGTGCCGAAGCCTTCCTTCATCCCCTGTAGTTTGGTGAGGAGATACGCCACTTGCTCCATGTGGAAGCGGTTGATCTTGGCGATCTTTTCCTTCTTCTCCGCGCTGTTGCCGTGGTGCGAAAGATCGTGGTGACCGTCGGTCACGCCGATGAACGGATACGGTCGGTTGCTGCCTTCGTGCAGGACCATCATCGTCGCGATGCGCGTGGAGTCGGTCTGCAGGGCGAAAGCGAGCAGATCGTACATGAGCCGGATGTGCTCGGTCATATCGCCCGGAATACCCTCGGGTTTTTCCATTTCCGGACGCGGTTTCGCGGCGTTCTCGGCTTTGAATTTCGCCTGCTGCTGGATCGCGACTTCGGTCTCGCGCAGGCCCGTCAAATATTCATCCATCTTGCGCCGGTCCGTCGCCCCGAGCCGTTTCTGGAACGCCTTCGCGTCTTCGCGGACGACGTCGAGGATCGAGCCGCGCAGGCTCTGGCGCAGTTCGCGGCCAGCGGCGAGATCGGGATCTTCATCACTCGTCGTGAAGAGGCGCTCGAAGACGAGGCGCGGGTCGCCGAGCGGCGGCATGGGCGTGGTTTCATTGCGCCACGAGATGTTGTGCTGATAGGCGCAGGCGTAGCCGGAATCGCACGAACCGGCCTGGCGCGTGGTCGTTTCGCAGCTCAGCTCGAGCGAAGGCAGGCGCGTGTTTTTGCCGATCTGCAGCGCCGCGATCTGGTCCGCGGAAATGCCCGCCTGGATGTCCGCACCGGAAGTCTTGCGAACGTGGATGCCGGTCAGGAAACACGCGTTGGCACGCGCGTGATCGCCCGCGCCGTCCCCGAGCGCGCGCGCATTCACGTGCGCGAGACCGCTCAGCACCGAGACCTGTTTGCGGATCGGCTCCAGCGGCTGGAGGATCGACGGCAAATCGAATTGGTCGCCCGCGGCCGACGGCGTCCAGTTTTCCATGTCCATGCCGTTGGGTAGATACATGAAGACCATGCGGCGCGGCGGCCCGCCCATTGGCGAAGCGGCGGCTTTCACCACGCTCGGCAGCATGCTTTCGAGAAAGGGCAACGCGATGGAAACGCCGAGACCGCGCAGAAAACTGCGGCGCGGGAGTTGGAGGGATTTGTCGGGGATAAGCATGGCGACGGGTGGTGGTTGAGGATTGCGGCGGCGTTACGGTGCGGAGAGCGAGGCGGTGGTTTTCTTTTCGGAAAATTTGCGGTGATCGCCTTCCCCGCGGCGCATCTGGAAGGGCACGCTGGTGACCACTTCCATCACCAGGCTGGAGAAATTCGGGTTCTTTTCGAGCGCCTCCGTCGCTTTCTCGATGGCGGGACGATCGTAGAATTCGACGCCGCGGCCGAGCGCGTAGGTCAGCATTTTTTCGGTCGCACAGCGGAGAATGTCGGCGCGTTTCTCGGTCAGCAGGATGGTGCGCAGTTCGGCGGGACCCTGAAATTTTTCGCCGCTCACGAGCTGGCCGGCGGAGTCGATCGGACCCGCTTCATCCTGCGAGCGCAGCGCCCCGATGCCGTTGAAATTTTCCAACCCGAACCCGATCGGGTCCATGCGCGCGTGGCAGCTCGCGCAGGTCGGATCGACGCGGTGCTGTTCCATGCGCTGGCGGAGCGTGCCCTTCAGTTCGGCGCGGTTTTTATCGTCGAGATCCGGCACCTCGGGCGGCGGCGGCGGCGGCGGCGTGCCGAGGAGGTTTTCAAGCACGTATTTACCGCGCTTGACCGGCGAAGTGCGCGTCGGATTCGAGGTGAGGGTCAGGAAGCTGCCGTGGCCGAGGATGCCGCCGGGCCGATCCGCGGGCAGTGCGACCTGCACGAACGCCGCGCCTTCCACGCCAGGGATGCGGTAGTGCTGGGCGAGGCGTTCGTTCACGAAAGTGTAATCCGCGCCGAGGATTTCCAGCACGCTGCGGTCTTCGCGCATGATTTTCTGGAAGAGCAGTTCCGTCTCGCGCTGCATCGCCGTGGCCAGCGCCTCATCCCACTCGGGAAAGGTGCGCGCATCAGGTTGCACGAGCTTGACGTTGCGGATTTGCAGCCATTGTCCGGCGTAGTTTTCGACCAAGGCGTCGGCCTTCGGATCGGCGAGCATGCGCGTGACCTGCGCGGCGAGGTTTTTGCGCAAGGAGCCGGCGGCGGCATCGGCGAAAAGCGCGTCGTCCGGCATGCTGCTCCACAGGAAATACGAGAGCCGGGAGGCCAGCATCCACTCGCTGACGGCGTGCGCGGATTTCGGGTTGTCCGGTTCGGGCTGCATCTCGCCGCGGAAAAGAAAATGCGGCGAAACGAGGATCGCGGTCAGTGCCGTCTGCACGGCCTGCTCGAAGGTCGCCTGTTTCTTTTCGGCCTGTTTGGCGATCCAGAAAAAGCGGTCCACTTCGCTCGGCGACAGCGGGCGGCGAAAGGCCTTTTTGCCGAAGTCGGCGAGGATCGCCTTGGCCGCGAGTTCGAGATTCGGCTGGCCGCGGCCGGGCGCGAAGAGCTTGTACTGCGAAGGCGGCGCTTTCAGTGGCAGTGGCGGCGAGATAAATTGGATCTCGCGGACGGTCAGGCTGCGGTTGAGCGGGCGACCGTCGCGCGTCTCCGGTGTCGGCAGAGGGTTTGCGACCCGCAGCGTCAGCGGATAAGTGCCGGGTTTGTCCACGCGCAACGCGGCTTTGAGCGTGTCCTTGGCGTTGCGTTTCCCGGAGAGTTCTGTCGTCCGCAGCGTCAGGCCATTGAATTTCCACTCCAGTTTCGCGCCTTCCCCGCCGAGCTTTTCCGATTCCGCGGTCAGCTTGACCGCGTATTCGCCGGCCACCGGCAATTCCATCATGATCGTCGATTCGTTTTCATCGATCTTGCGTGCGACCGAGGTGGTGCCGGTCTTCGGGCCACCTTCGATCTGCATCAAATCCACGTAGATCTTCGTCGGGCGCGGCTTGTGATCGTTCAGGATCGCCAGGCTCATGATCTTCTCCGCCGCCGCGAGGTAACGCTCGAAAAGCACCGGCGGCAGCGAAAGCACATCACCGATGTTGTCGAAGCCGTAACCGGAGTCGTCCGCGGGAAAATCGTCCGCCGGTTGGAAATCGACGCCGACAAGATCGCGGATGGTGTTGTTGTATTCCGCGCGATTAAGCCGGCGGATGGTCACGCGGCCGGGATCGGGATTGGTCGGATCGACGGCGAAAACCACGCGGTCGATCCAGGTCATGATTTTCTCGCGATCTTCGAGCGACGGCTGTTTCTCGTCGTCGGGCGGCATGTCGCCGACGCGCAAGGTCTGCAGCACATGGCCCCACGTTTTCTGATCCTGCAGCGCCGCTTCCATCGAGGCAAAGGCATCGAGCGAGAGGCCGCCTTTCTTTTTGCCGTTACCGTGGCACTTGAAACAGTAGTTCTCGAGCAGCGGCTTTACGTCGCCGGTGAATTCCGGCGTGGGAATCTGGGCCGCGATCCGCGCGGGCCGCTCCTCGAGCTTGGCCTCACTGGCGGCGGGCGGCGGGGTGGCCGGTGCGGGCGTCACCTCTACCGAAGGCGCCGGAGTCGCTTCCGGGGAGGACGAAACGACCGGCGGCGTGCAGGCGGCCAAAGCCGCCAGAAGGCCAACGGCAAGGGCGAGCGGGAGGATCTGGGAGGAGCGCGATTTCACAGGCTGGGCGAACCCAGCCGCGAATTAGCCCCGAACAGCCTGTTTGGCAAGCCCGCGCGGATTTGCAGCATGGCTCGGCGAGCCTACAGCCCGTCGCCGGCCTTCAGCGTCTGGCGACCTTCGTAGATCACTTCTTTGTAGGTGCCGCCCGCCGGGATCATCGGCAGGACGTGCTCCGTGTAGGGCACCATCACGTCGAGGACGTAGGGTTCATCGGCGTCGAGCATCCGCTGCATCGCGGCGGCAAGGTCTTTCTTGTGGAGCACGCGCTCGCACTTGATCGCAAAGCCTTCGCACATCTTCACGTAGTCCGGGTAAATGCCGGTCGCGTCTTCCAGGCTGCCTTTATAGGCGTTCTTCGGGTTGCCGAGGAAGGTGTGGCCGCGGTTCGATTTGAAGAAGCGATCCTCCCACTGCATCACCATCCCGAGCCATTGGTTGTTCAGGATCATCACCTTGGCATTGATGCCTTCGACGTGCGCCATGGCCATTTCCTGCACGTTCATCAGGAACGAACCGTCGCCATCGATGTCGATCACCTGCTTGTCGGGGAACGCCACCTTGGCACCCAGCGCCGCCGGATAGCCGTAGCCCATCGAGCCGAGGCCCGCGCTGGTCAGCAGCGTGCGCGGCTTGTCGAAATCATAAAACTGCGCCGCCCACATCTGGTGCTGGCCCACGCCGGTGGTGATGATCGCGTCGCCCTGGGTGAGTTCGAAGAGGGTGGCGACCGCTTCCTGCGGCACGATATGCTTGCTGGGCTCGTAGCGGAACGGGTGCTCCTGCTTCCACGTCGCAATCTGCGCGTGCCAGGCCTTCGTCTCGGGCGGCGTGAACTTGTGGGCCGCGGCCAGCTCGTTGAGCCGGACGAGTGCGGGCTTGATGTCGCTGAGGATCGCGAGCTGGACGCGCTTGTTCTTGTTGTGCTCGGAGGCGTCGATGTCGATGTGGACGATCGTGGCGTGCGAGGCGAACTTGCTGGTGTCACCCGTGATTCGGTCATCGAAACGCGCGCCGAAGCACAGCACGAGATCCGCCTGATCGACCGCCCAGTTGCCATAAGCGGCGCCATGCATGCCGAACCATTGCATCGAGAGCGGATGCGACTCCGGGAAGGCGCCCAGGCCCATCAGGGTGGTGGCCACCGGAATATTGGTCTTCTCGGCGAAGGCGCGGAGATCGTGGTGGGCCTCGGCCGAGATGATGCCGCCGCCCACGTAGAGCACCGGGCGCTTCGCCTCGGCAATGAGCGCCAGCACCTGCTTGAGCTGGTCGTCGGACGCGTGCTGCGTCGCCGTCGCGTAGCTGCTGCGAAACTCGACC
>JBBQIZ010000238.1:0-6019 GCA_038325425.1 Chthoniobacterales bacterium | reverse complement strand
TGCCGTCGCGCCGCACCGTGGCCTTGGTGACGACCATCTGCGCGAGCGCATTGATCGCCTTTTCCGCGCGCGCCTCCTGGAGGTAACCGACGAGCGCATTCAAAAAGACGACGGCAAAGATGACCGACGAATCGACCCACTCGCCGAGAAACGCGGTGACCACGCTGGCGAGGAGCAGGATGTAAAGCAGCGGCGCGTGAAACTGGAGCAGGAAGCGAATCCACTCGCTGCGCCCCTTCTTCGCGGTCAGCCGGTTCGCGCCGAATTTCTCGCGCCGCTTCCGCACCTCCTCCGCGGAGAGGCCGGCGTGCAAATCGGCGTCGAGCTTCTCGATTACTTTCTCGGCCGGGAGGTGGTGCCAGACGATGCTTTCGCCCGGCTCGGTGGTGGTCGCGGGCATGGGCAAAGCGTTATTCCACCGGAGGCCAGACCACCAGCACCGGACGGCGGCAATGCTGGAGCACGCCGAGCGCGACCGACCCCATCACGCGGGAGGTAATTCCGGGCCGGGCGTGCGCGCCGATGCAAACGATGTCGGCGCCGAACGCCTCGGCCGCCTGGCAGATCGCCAGCACCACGTCCGCATTCCGGACCGTCTTCACTTCCGTCTCCACTCCGCGCGCCTTCGCCTCGGTGGGAATCATCGCCCGCAACGGCGCGGCATCGGTCGCGCCGTCCGCTCCGCCGGGCTTCGCGACATGGACCACGCAGACGGTGCCGCCATCGGGCACCACGGAATACGCGGAGGGCAGGGCGAGGGCGCCGTCGGGCTGGAGATCGGCCGCGACCAGCACCCGCCGGCAGCGGAGAACGGTCGGCGCCGGGGCCGGCACCGCGGCGGTCGGAACGCACGCCACATTCATCGGCGCGTGCCGGAGGATGGCGCGCGAAACCGAGCCTTTGGTCCAGCGTTCGAGGCCCCGCCGCTGATGGGTGCCGACGACAAACAGATCCGCGTCCGCTTCCCGCGCGAGGTCGATCAGCGGCACTTCGACGCGCCCCCAACTCGCCCGCACGCGCACAGCGACACCCTCTTCCCCGAGGACTCCGACGACTTTTTCCCGCAGATCACGCTCCAGCACGCGCTGCACCTCGGGAAGGTTTTCGTTAAAACTCTCCGGGCCGCGGATGCCGAGCCGGTGCCGCTCCTCCGGCGGCCAGTTGACGTAGCCGGCCGTCACTTCGCACGGCCCCAGCTTGCGCAGTTCCGCGATCCAGCGGAGCGCCGCGTCGGTGCTCGCGCAAAAGTCCGCCGCGACAAAGACCCGGAGCGGCCGCTCGCCGCGCGTCCAAGCCTCGAAGGGCGCCGCCGAACGGACGACCAGCGTCGCGGTCGGGGCCGCCTCGGCAATTCGCTCGGACACGCTGCCCACCGTCCAGCGATCGAAGGCCGTTTTACTCACGGCCGACAGGACGACGAGATCGGCGGGATGTTTTTCGGCGAAGGCGAGGATCGCCGATTCGGCGAGATCGCCGTGCAACACCACGCCGCTCACCGCCGCGCCCGTCGCGGCCAACCGCACGCTTTCCTCCTGCAAGCGCGCGCGCAGCGGCTCCAGAAAGGCTTCGAGGCGCTCCGGCGGTTGGGCATTCACGTTGAGTTCATCGGCGACGTGCAGGAGCACCAGCGCCTTGTTCCAGCGCTGCGCGAGGGCCGCAGCGGCGGTGGTGGCCTGGATGGCGTTCGGGGAAAAGTCGGTGCCGCAGAGGATGGATTTTTCAGATGGGTTCATGGCAATTATTTCTTCCGTTTTAAATGTTCCCCCGCACGGCTCGCTGCGCCCTCCGCAGGTTGCGCAACTTCATCCCGAATTTGCGTTCTGGATGCCATGGGGGCTTTGGCATTCGGCAGGGCAGGAATACTAAAGGCGCACCCATCGACCGGCGGCAACAAAAAGTGTGGTTTTGTGATCTCCGGAAAGTATCTTCCGCGCTTCACCCCCATGCCGTTCTCCACCGCCCGCTTGCTCTGTCTTTTCGTCGCCCTCGCCACATTTTCGCGCAGTCTGCACGCCGAGGAGACGCGATTCTTCCGCGGCATCGTGCTGAACGGTCCGGCGCTGACCATCGACGGGCAGGCGTGGGAGGGGAAGGATGCGCGCGACTTTTCGACGACCGGCAAACGCTTTGAAAATCAGCGCGTGGCGCTCAAGCCGCCGACCGACGCGGAGCGCACGCAGATGATCCGCGCCAGCGTGTGGGGCGGCGACGTGAACCTCGAAGTGCGCGCGGTGCCGCCGGGCGATTACAGGATTTTCCTCTACGTCTGGGAGGACAACCACAACGAACGCTTCTCGGTGCTGGTCAATGACGCGCCGGTCGTCGAGGCGTTCGAGAGCGGCACGGCGGGGATGTGGAAAAAGCTCGGACCGTGGCCGGCGCAGGCGAAGGACGGGAAGATTGTCGTCGCGGCGCGCGGCGGCGCGGCGAATCTCTCTGGGCTGGAGGTGTGGTCGGGCAACGGAGCGATCCCGGCGGCCGGGAGCGCGGTGAAATTTGTGGAGATGCCGACCGGGGAGCAGACGGCCTTTTTTGAAAAGCGCATCCGGCCCGTGCTCGCGGAGCATTGCTACGAATGCCACAGCGCGGACGCGAAGAAGCTGCGCGGCGGGCTGGTGCTCGATTCGCGCGCCGGCGTGCAGAAGGGGGGCGACACCGGCCCGGCGCTCACGCCGGGCGATCCCGAAGCGAGTCTGCTCATCGAAGCCGTGCGCCACGGCGACAAGGACACGGCGATGCCGCCGAAGAAAAAGCTGCTGCCGGAAGTCATCGCCGATCTCGAAGCGTGGGTGAAAATGGGCGCGCCCGATCCGCGCTCGGAAGACACGCTGTCGGCGGTCCAGGCGAAGACGGCGATCAATTGGGAGGAAGCGCGGCAGTGGTGGTCGTTCCGGCCGCTCGCCGGGGCGCCGCCGCCCGCGGTGCGCGATCCCACGTGGCCGACGAATGACCTCGATCGTTTCATTCTCGCCCGGCTCGAAGCTGCGGGATTGAAGCCCGCGCCCGATGCGGAGCCGCGGGCGTTCATTCGCCGCGCGACCTACGATCTGCTCGGCCTGCCGCCCACGCTGGAGGAAGTGGAGACGTTTGTCCGCGAATCCGCCGCGGATGCGGAGCGCGCGCGGGTACAACTCATCGAGCGCCTGCTCGCTTCGCCGCGTTACGGCGAACGCTGGGGCCGGCATTGGCTCGACGTGGTGCGTTACGCGGACACCGCGGGCGACAATTCGGACTTCCCCATTCCGCAGATGCACCGCTACCGCGACTGGGTGATCGCGGCGTTCAATCGCGACCTGCCCTACGACCAGTTCGTGCGCGAGCAACTCGCCGGCGATCTGCTCGGCGGGGACGGCGAGGAGCGGCTGCAGCGCATCGTGGCGACGGGTTACATCGCCAATGCGCGGCGCTTCGGCTCGCGCGTCGATGATTACCCGCAGCACCTGACGATCGAGGACACGCTGGACAATGTCGGGCGGACGTTCCTCGGGCTCACGGTGAATTGCGCGCGCTGCCACGACCACAAGTTCGATCCGATCACCGCGCAGGATTATTACGCGCTGTACGGCATCTTCGCGAGCACCCGCTACCCGTGGCCGGGCATCGAGCTGGATCAGAAGCAGCGCGACTTCGTGCCGCTCGTGGGGCCGGACAAACGCGCCGCTGCGGAAGCGGAAATGAAAGCGCGCGGCCAGGAGCAGGCGCGGCTGGACGATGCCGTGAAGAAGCTCAAGGAAGCGGTGAAGAAGTCGAAGGACGGCGAGAAAAAACGGCTCGAAGCGGAGTTGAAGGACGCGGAACAAGCGGCGAGCGCGCATCGCGCGCGGCCGCAGTCGTTCGAGGATGCGTACGCCGTGGCCGAAGCGTCGAAACGCGTGGACGCGGTGTTGCAGATGAAGGGCGACCCGGCGAAACCCGGCGCGGTGGTGCCGCGCGGTTTCCTGACCGTGCTCGGCGGGCAGAAGCTCGCGGGCAAAGACGGCAGCAGCGGACGCCGCGCGCTGGCGGAGTGGATCCTGGCGGCGGACAACCCGCTCACCGCACGCGTGATGGCCAACCGCCTGTGGCATCACCACTTCGGCCGCGGGCTAGTGCCGACGCCGAATGATTTCGGCAAGCAGGGCAAACCGCCGACGCATCCCGAGCTGCTCGATTTCCTCGCGGCGAAGTTCCGCACGGAGGGCTGGTCGATGAAAGCGATGCACCGCTCGATCATGCTCTCGCGCACCTACCGGCTGAGCGCGGTGCGCGCAGAAGCAGCACTGGCCAAAGATCCCACGAATGAGCTGCTGGCCTCGTTTCCGCGCCAGCGACTCGATGCGGAAAGCCTGCGCGACACGCTGCTCGCCCTCGGCGGTTCGCTCGATCTTTCGCCCGCCGGTGCACATCCGTTTCCCGCGGAGCAAAAATACACGCAGCACAATCCCTTCAAGGCCGTTTATGAGAGCAACCGGCGCAGCGTGTATCTCATGACGCAGCGCATCCAGCGGCATCCGTTCCTCGCGATTTTCGACGGCGCCGATCCGAGCACGAGCACGCCCGCGCGGCCGACCAGCACCACGCCGGTGCAGGCGCTGTTTCTGCTCAATGACACGCTCGTTCACGACCAGGCCGGGCGGCTCGCGGAGCGATTGCTCACCTCCGCAGACCACGATGCCGCGCGCGTGCAGCACGCCTACGCGCTGCTTTTTGCGCGTCCCGCGGATGACGTCGAAACCGAAGCGGGCGTTGCTTTCCTCGAAAAGCTGCGCACCCAACTCCGCACCGCCGGCACACCGGACGACCGACTCTTCGCCGAGACCTGGCGCAGCTACATCCGCGCGCTCTTCCGGCTCAACGAATTTGTGTATCTCGACTGATCTCCCGCCATGAACATTCCACGTTTTCCCCGCCGCGAATTCCTCCGCACCTTCGTCGGCGGCTCGCTCCTTTTCCCCGGCCTGCTCTCGCAACTGCTGGCCGAAGATTCCGCCGATCCGCTCGCGCCGAAACGCCCGCATTTTCCCGCCAAAGCGAAGCGCGTCATCTTCATCTTCTCGAACGGCGGCGTCTCGCACATGGATACCTTCGACCACAAGCCGGAGCTGTTTAAGGCCGATGGCAAAAAGACCGGCGTCGGCGGCGGACTGAGCAACAAGCAGGTCGCGCTGCTCAAACCGCTCTGGGACTTCAAGCCCGGCGGAAAATCCGGCACGCTGGTCAGCGATCTTTTCCCGCACCTCCGCGACTGCATGGACGACGTGTGCCTGATTCGCTCGATGAAGGGCGACGACAACGAGCACTACAACGCCACGCTCGGCATGCACACCGGCTCGTTTTTCTTTGCGCGCCCGAGCATCGGTTCGTGGGTCAGCTACGGCCTTGGCACGGTGAATCAGAATCTGCCGTCGTTCGTGGTGCTTGCCCCGCAGATGCCCTACGCCGGGCTGCAGATTTTCAACAACGACTTCCTGCCCGCGTATCATCAGGGCGTGCGGGTCATCGGCGGGAAGGAGCCGATCGCCAATCTCGATCCGCGCACGCCTGACCGCAGCGTGCAGGAAGCGGAACTGGGTCTCGCCGACCTGCTGAACAATCGGCACCTCAGCACGCGCGCCGAAAGCACCGATCTCGCCGCGCGCATCCGCAGCTTCGAGACGGCCTTTCACATGCAGACCGAAGCGCGCGAAGTGTTCGATCTGTCGCAGGAAAGCGACGGGACGCTGGCAATGTACGGGCTGGAGCGCGGGAAGAGCGAAGGCTTCGGCTGGCAATGTCTCGTCGCGCGGCGCCTCGCCGAACGCGGCGTGCGTTTTGTGGAATTGGTGGACGGCAGCAGCAGCCACAATTGGGATCAGCACGGCGACATGGCCGAGCACGCCAAGCACGCGAAGAACATCGACCAACCGATCGCCGGCCTGCTCCGCGATCTTAAGCAGCGCGGGATGCTCGATGACACGCTGGTCGTCTGGACCACGGAGTTTGGCCGCACGCCGGGCGTCGATGGCACCAAGGGTCGCGGCCATCACAGCGCGTGCTTTTC
>JBBQIZ010000237.1:0-6041 GCA_038325425.1 Chthoniobacterales bacterium | reverse complement strand
CAATCGCCAATGGGTCAACGAACGTTACGTGGCGGTCAGTTTCGGCCGCGACTTTCGCGATGCCACCCCGCTGCGCGGCACCTTCAAAGGCAGCGGCGGCCAGAGCATGAAAGTGCGCGTGATTATGAAGCGGCGGGCGGTCAAGCCGGAGAAAGTGCGGGTGGCTTCGTGAGCATTGCCGATCCCTTAAACACTCAAACTGCGGGTCATTCTGAGCGCAGCTCCGCTCCACTCCGCTCAGAATGACACGGCTTATTTGGAAACCCACCCACACGTGAACGTCCGCATCCAATACCAGACCCAGTATCTCTACGAAGAACCGGTCAGTTTTTCGTCCCATCTCTTCCGCCTGTTTCCCAAGGCCGATCGCTACCTCGCGGTGCGCTCGCTGGCTTTCCAGACGAACAGCAACGCCGCGGTGAGTTATCGGCGCGATCTCTTCGACAACGAAATCGCCTCGTGCTATTACCCCGGCACCTCCGCGGTGCTCAGCGCGAACTTGCAAATCGAACTCGAGATCGAGCCGCGCAACGCCTTCGGCTTTCTCCTCGCGCCGCACGCGCTCGATTTCCCGTTTGTTTATGAACCGCGGGAAGCGGAAGTCCTCGCGCCATATCGACAAACCAGCGCGCCGCTGACGCTCCCCTTCTGGCTGCCGCCGACGACGCCGCAGCCCACGGTGCAAACGCTCGTCGCGCTCAATCAGGCGATCCATGACAACCTCGCCTACGAACGCCGCGAAGAAGGCGCCGCCTACGCTCCGGAGGAAACGCTCCGTCTCGGTCGCGGTTCGTGCCGGGACTTCACCGTGCTGCTCGCGGAAGTCGCGCGCGGACTCGGCCTCGCCGCGCGCCTAGCCAGCGGCTACCTCTGCGAGTTCGGGTCCGAGGAAAAAGTCGCGGAAGGCGCGCTCCACGCCTGGACGGAAATTTACCTGCCCGGCGCCGGGTGGCTCGGCTTTGACCCGACCAACGGCTACCTCTGCAATCATCACCACATCACCGCCGCCGTCGGTCTCACCCCGGAGGACATTTCGCCCATTCTCGGCAACTATTTTCACCCCACCCACGTCCCCGCGCAGATGACGACCGCGCTGCAAATCTTTCCTCATGAAAATCCCTAAAGCCCTCGCCACCGTCGCCGACAAAGTGGACGCCACTTTCGTCGAACACGGCGTGAAGCTCACCCTCGGCGGCGAGCCGACATACGTTCCCGTCGATCCCGCCGGCCCCGAATGGAGCGTCACCGCACTCGGCCCGACCAAACTCCGCTACGCCTATGCGCTGACCGATGCGCTCATCGCGCAGTCCATTCCGAACGCCGTCGCCATCTATTCCCCAGGCAAATTCTATCCCGGCGAAGTCAACCCGCGCTGGGCGATCAACCTCGTCTGGAATCGCGACGGAACTCCGCTCGTCCCATCGCTTGGATTGGTCGTGCGCAAACCCGCGCTGCTCGATCAAGCCGTGCTCGATGCATTCCGAAGTGGTCTTTCCAAGCGTCTCGAAGTCCGCGACGGCTGGCTGCGCGGCATCGATCCGTTAGAGCCGACGCGCCCCGTCGCCGTCCTCCCGCTCGATTACAAAGACGACGCTTTCATCGTCGAAGACTGGCGGAGCGGCGATGCCATCGATCTCCTGCTCGCCGACGGCCCCGCCGGGCTGCGTCTTCCACTCAGCAAGCTGCCCGAAGACGTCAACCGCCGCGCCTTCGCCGTGGAAATCCTCGACGGTAAACTCCAGATCTTCCTGCCGCCGCTGCTCCAGGCGCCTTTCCTCGCGCTGCTCGAAGCCGTCGCCGCGACTTTGCGCGACCTCAGTCTCGGCGACGCGATCCTCTCCGGCTACGTGCCGTCCGACGAAACCAAATCGTGGAATCGCATGGCCGCCGCTTCCGATCCCGGCGTGCTGGAAATCAACCTCCCGCCGTGCGCCAACTGGCGCGAATACGCCGAGTGGCTCGACATCCTCGAAAAGGCCACGACCAGCGTCGGCCTGCGCTCTTTCAAGCAACTCACGCCCGAAGACCAGGTCGGGAGCGGCGGCGGCAATCACCTGCTTTTCGGCGGCCCGAGCCTCGACGAAAACCCGCTCTTCACCCACCCCGCGTGGGTCACCTCGATGCTCCGTTACTGGCAGCATCACCCGTCGCTCGCCTACCTTTTCACCGGGCAGTACGTCGGCTCTTCCTCGCAAGCGCCGCGCCCCGACGAGTGCGCCACGTCACTCTACGACCTCGAGATGGCCTACCGCTTTCTCGAAGAACTCCCGCCCGGCGATCACCGCTACCTGCTGAGCGAGACGCTCCGCCATCTCCACACCGACACTTCCGGCAACACCCACCGCAGCGAAACGAGCTTCGACAAATTTTGGAACGTGAACTTCGACGGCGGTTGCCGCGGACTGGTGGAATTCCGGGCTGTGGAAACGCTGCCGCACGCGCACTGGATGTCCGCCATCGCCCTGCTCTGGCACAGCCTCGCCGCGTCTCTCCTCGCGCATCCGTTCAAGGAACCGCTCGTCGATCTCGGCGACAAATTGCACGACTCGTTTTTTCTCCCGAGCTTCCTTTGGGCGGACTTCGAGAAGATCCTCCGCGACCTGCGCCGCGCCGGCTTCAAACTGCCCGCCGCGCTCTTCCGCGAAATCTTCGAGTGGCGTTTCCCCGTCATGCTCCACCACGCCGACGGCGCCGCCACCCTCACGATCCGCCGCGGTCACGAAGGCTGGCCGCTGCTTTGCGAAACGCCACTCGAAGGCGGCAGCACCAGCCGCTTCGTCGATACGTCGATCGAGCGCCTGGAAATCGTCGTCAGCCGCGAGTTCGCTGCGCAATTCAAAGTCCACGTCCAAGGCCGCGCCCTGCCGTTCCAGCGCTTTCCTGCTGGCAAACTCGGTGCCGGCCTGCGCTATCGCCGCACCGCGCTTTATCCGTCACTGCACCCGGGCATCCCGCCGCAAATGCCGCTGCTCCTCGCTCTCACCGGCGCGGGAAAGAGCACCGTTTATCGGCTCGAGGAAAATCGCCGCCAATTCCAACTCGCACCCGAAACCGCGCCACCGGAAATCGCGCAACAGCCCTGCAAAAAGCTGCACGCCAGCCTGGTCACCTTCGACCTGCGGCTCCCCTAAGCGCCAGCGGCGAGCGCTGCCGCGCAGCCGCCAAAGTCATTTGCGCGAGGCGCGGCGGGCGAGCAATTCGGCGTAGAGATCGCGCGTCTGGCGGGCGATGGCCGTCCAGCCAAATACCTCTTCAGCGCGCGCCCGACCGGCTTTGCCGAAAGTGGCGCGCATCGCCGGGTCGGCCATCAGTTCGTTGATCCGCTCGGCGAGGTCCCGCGAAAAAATGCCGGGGTGAAGCGCCTCGAAGGGGCTCTCCTCCATTTGCGCGAGCGGCACCAGCCAGCCCGTTTCGCCGGGCAGGACGACTTCCTTGATTCCCCCGACCGCGGTGGCGACGACCGGCACTTCGCAGGCCATGGCCTCGAGATTGATGATGCCGAATGGCTCGTAAATACTCGGGCAGCAGAAGACCGCGGCGTGGCTGTAGAGCTCGATCTTCTCGGGGTTGCTGACCATCTGATCGATCCACACGATACCGGGACGCACGGCCTGGGCGGCAGCGACCGCGGCCTTCATTTCGGCGCCGATTTCCGGCGTGTCGGGCGCACCCGCGCAGAGGACGACCTGAAAGCCGAGGGCAAAATGTTTGATCGCGTTGACGAGGTGGATGATGCCCTTCTGTCGGGTGATGCGACCGACGAACAGGACGTAGGGCACGTTCGGATCGACGCCGTATTTGGTCAGCGCGCCGTTGGCACTCACCTTGTGGTATTCGACCAAATCGATGCCATTGTAGATGATGTGGACGCGCTCTTCCGGCACGTCGAACAGCCGCAGGATGTCGAGTTTGGTTTCGTGCGAGACTGCGATCACGGCGTCGGCCATCTCGATCGCGGTCTTTTCCACCCACCGGGAAAAGTCGTAGCCGCCGCCGAGTTGCTCACGCTTCCACGGCCGGAGCGGCTCGAGCGAATGGACGGTGAGGACCATCGGGATGCCGTAGTTGAGCTTGGCCGTAATGCCCGCCAAATGCGTGTACCACGTGTGCAGGTGGACGATGTCGGCATCAATGTTCTCGGTGTTCCAATCGAGCCCGCGCTGGATGGCTCCGAAGACGGAGTGGAGTGGCTTGGGCGCGGTGTATCCGGAGCTGTCGAGGCCGTAGCCCGTAGCCTTGAGGGACGGCGTGTCGAGGCGGTCCTCACGCGGGTCCTTGCCGTAGCAGCGGACCTCGACCGGCATCAGTTTCGCGAGTTCGCGCGAGAGATATTCGACGTGGACACCGGCGCCGCCGTAGATCGTCGGCGGATATTCGTTGGTGAGGAAAAGGGTTTTCATACAGGAGCCCTTTTAGTGCCCGCCCGGCGGCAGGCTGTCCAGCGCGCACACCACCCGCGACTGCGCTCAATCCAGAATGAAGGGCGCGCCGCAATGCTTGGTTTCCAACGTCCGCTGATACCAGGCTTTGAAGTGTGGGGATTGGTAGAAATCGGCGAGCCGCTCGGCCTGCCAACGTTGCAACGCATCCGGGTCCGAGGGCGGTTGCGACGGTAACGGAGCATCGGTGGGCAGATCTAGGTCGAGAAAATTGGCATTCATAAAAAGCCGTGCTGGTGCAACGCAGCGGCAAATTCCTCCGAGGCGTAGCGGTCGGCAAGGATTTTGAGTTCCGCGGGCGTCCACTCGCTGCGGAATGTTTCGAGCAGGTGGCAGATGTCGGGCCAGTCTTTATGCACACGCTCGGGCTGCTGCTTGAGTGCATGAAGCTTCATGGCGACCAAATGAACGGGCGCGGCGATGCGCACCCGGCAGCCGAGGATTACCACGATGCGGCTTTCCGCGAACAGCTTGGCAAAGGTTTCGGCCGGAGAGCGCATCACATCCACGACGGGGCGCGTCCCGCCAGCGTGATGATAGCGGGAAAAGGCGGGCCGCGGCGGTTCCTCGACGTATCCCAGCCGCGCCAGGGCAGCGCGCAGTCGCGGTTCGTCGGGCTCGGCAATCGCGCAGTCGCAATCGAATGTCATGCGCTCCATGCCGTAGGCCTGCACCGCGCTGCCGCCGATGACGATCAGCCAATCCGCGCAGGCCGCGAAGACCTCGAAAGGGGCTCCGGCAGGCGGCTCGGCGGGCATGGCGCTTTAGAAAAAGATCGGGATGATGAGGATGGCGACGATGTTCACGACCTTGATCATCGGGTTAATCGCCGGGCCGCTCGTGTCCTTGTAAGGATCGCCGACGGTGTCGCCGGTGACGCTCGCCTTGTGCGCCTCGCTGCCCTTTCCGCCGTGGTGGCCTTCCTCGATGTATTTCTTCGCGTTGTCCCACGCGCCGCCGGAACTGGTCATCGAGATGCCCATGAAAAGACCGGTGACGATCGAACCAACGAGCACACCGCCGAGGACGACCATGCCGAGCATCGGGATGGCGGCGACGAGCACCACGACCAGCACCGGCAGGAGCGCGGGGACGATCATTTCCTTGAGCGCGGCTTTGGTCACGATATCGACGCAAACGCCGTAGTCGGGGGTGTCTTCGCCTTTCAGGATGCCGGGTTTGGCGGCGAGTTGGCGGCGGACTTCGGTGACGACGGCGCCCGCGGCGCGGCCCACGGCGTTCATCGAGAACGCGGAGAAGAGATACGGGAGCAGGCCGCCGATGAAGAGGCCGATGATGACCTTCGGATCCTTAAGCGAAAAGCTGAGCATCGTCGCGACGGCGGCCGGATCGAGTTGCCGGACGACTTCGAGGTGATGCTTGAGATCCACGAAATACGAACCGAAGAGCACGATCGCCGCGAGGCCGGCGCTGGCGATGGCGTAGCCTTTAGTCACCGCTTTCATGGTGTTGCCGACGGCGTCGAGGTCGTCGGTGATCGCACGCACTTCCTTGGGCAGACCGCTCATGACCGCGATGCCGCCCGCGTTGTCGGTGATCGGCCCGAAAGCATCGAGCGAGATGATGATGCCCGCCATGGCC
>JBBQIZ010000236.1:0-6055 GCA_038325425.1 Chthoniobacterales bacterium | reverse complement strand
GATGTGCGGCGTGCGGACCTGCGTATTGCCGGAGTGGCTGTAGTCGCCCCAGCCAGCATCGTCGGCGAGGAAGATGACGACATTCGGTTTGGCGAGCGCGCTGGAGCAGGCGGCGACGGCAAACAGGAGCGTGAGGAGGCGAAGTTTCATGGGAGTGATAGCGTTTGTGAGTGACTCAGGAACGGGAAGGTTTTCGTTGTAGAGGCGGCTCTGGCCGAAGGCCGTGCCGCCCTGCGGCGCGTTGTCGGCGAAGGCGGCACGTCCCGCAACGCGGGACAGAGCCGCCTCTACAACGATTTTTGCGGAAGATTGAAAACACGGCTTAGAGCTTCGGAAACGCGGTGGAGAGATCGAGCGGGTCGGCGAGATCCTTTTGCAGGGCGCTCAGACGCTGGAAGAGCGCGCGGACGCGTTGGGCGTGCGCGGGGTCGGCGGCGAGGTCGCGCATTTCTGCAGGGTCGTTGGCCAGGTTGTACAGCCTGGCGACTTGCGCCTTCGGATAGAGGATCAACTTCCACCCGTCGTGAATGACCGCGCGCTGGAGTTCGAGATACGCGCCGTAGATCGCTTCGCGGGCGGCGGGCGATTTTTCACCGCGCAGCAGCGGCAGCAGGCTGTGAAATTCGACCTGCTCGGGCTTTGAAGCCCCGGCGAGATCGAGCGCGGTGGCCATCACGTCCTGCAGATAGATCGGCGCGTCGAGCTTCGCGCCCGCTTTCACGCCGGGCCCGGTGACCACAAACGGCACGCGCAGACTGTGATCATACATATTCTGTTTCCCGAACAGGCCGTGATGCCCGACCGCCAGGCCGTGATCGGCAGTGAAAAAAATCCAGGTGTTGTCCGCCTTTCCGGATTTTTCCAGCGCGTCGAGGATGCGCCCGATCTGCGCGTCCAGGTGCGTGATCAGCGCATAATACTCCTGCCGATGGACCTTCACCGCGTGCTCGGTGCGTGGGAACGGCGCCAGCTTTTCGTCGCGCAAAGTGGCCCCGCATCCCATCGCGTCTTTGTGCGGATATTCAGGCAGGTAGTTCTTCGGCACGGCGACGCGATCGAGCGGATACTTGTCCACATATTCCTGCGGCGACTGCCGTGGATCGTGCGGCGCATTGAAGGCGACATACATGAAGAACGGCTTCGCCTTTTGCTTCGCGGCTCCGAGGAATTCGATCGCATCATCGCCAGCGACTTCGCTCCAATGTTTTCCCCCGGCCCAGAACCCGCCGAATTTCGGATCGCTCGGGCTCCACGGATCGGGCTTTCCGGCGAGCGGACGGGTGTAGCCCTCCGGCGTATCCTTCGGCATGCCCGCGCGGATGTGCTTCGTCACGTCGAAGGTTTTTGCAGCGTCCGCTTTGATGTGCCACTTGCCGGTGAAATAGGTTGTGTAACCCGCGCGCGCCATCATCTGCGGCCAGAGACGGCCCGCTTCCCGCTCCTTGTCCGTCGCATCGTAGATCGCATTCGCACGCCACACCGTGCGCCCGGTGATGAGCATCGTGCGGCTCGCCACGCACACGGCGCCGCTCCACGAACCCATGTTGTAGGCGTGCGTGAAAGTCGTGCCGCGCTGCACGAGCCGATCGAGATTTGGCGTGTCGATGTCGGTGTGGCCGAGCGCGCGGATCGTCTCGAAGCACTGGTCGTCGGCGAAGAGGAAGAGAATGTTCGGTTTCTCGGCGTGCGAGAATTGCGGCAGAAGCGCCAAGGCGAAAGCGAGGGAGATGAGGAGGCGGAGCATGCGACGGGAAATCAGGGTTAGTTGGATGGCTTCTTCCGAGGTTTCTTTTCTGCGTTCGCGGATCGGACGAAAGCTTCATCCAGAGCGACGGGGCGCGCATCTTTGAACTTTTCCAGCACCGCGCCCAGCTTTGCGGCGGCGGCCGCAGCCGGCGCGGGGAGCACGGCGGAATCAAGCGGATGCTGTTCGAACGCATCACGCGCGAGATCGAAGAGGCGGCCGTCGCGATAGAGCTTGTGGTCGGCTGTCGCGGCGAACTCCCGAACCGTGAGGTCGGCGCGCTGGCGAGGGGAATACCAGCAGTAGAGCCACTCGCGCGGGGTGCCGCGTTCGCCGCGGAGTTGAGGGAGAAAGCTGACGCCGTCGGTGTCCGCGGGCGGGGCGGCTCCGGCTGCGGCGCCAAGCGTCGGCAGAAAATCAGTGCTGCTGATCAGGTCAGCGTTCACCCGCCCCTGCTTCATTACCGCCGGCCAACTGGCGATGAGCGGGACGTGCGTGCCGCGCGCGGTCGTGGTGCCTTTGCCGCCGCGATAGTCGCCGCCTTGGAAGCGACTCGTGACGCTGCTGTGCGTGCCGTTGTCGCCGAGGAAAATCACGAGTGTGTTCTCGCGCAGGTTGAGTTCCTCCAGCTTCGCCACGACGCGCCCGATCATCTTGTCCATGTAGGCGGTCATGTCGGCGAAATGCTTCACGTTATTCTTGGCCCTTTCACCCGTCGTTGCCGGATCCCATTCCGCGCTGGCGGGCGTGGGCTGGAAAGGATCGTGGGTCAGGATCATCGGGTAATAGAGGAAGAACGGGCGGTCGCGATGGCGGCTGATGAAATCCAGCGCGAAGTCGTTGATCAGCGCCGGGCCGTATTCGCCTTTGGAAAAATCACGCTCGACGCCGTTGTATTCGAGGCCGGGATTCGCATAACGCGGCGGACGGCGCGTCTGCTGCCAGAGGCACGATTCGTCGAAACCGAAATACTGCGGTGAATCCTTCTCTTTGCCGAGCTGCCACTTGCCGCAAATGCCGGTCGCGTAACCGGCCTGCTGGAGCATTTGCGCGAAGGTGGTCTCAGTCCGGGGCAGGGTGCCGAAGTTGAGATAATTCCGGATGTTGTATTTGCCGGTCATGAGCTGCACGCGGGTCGGCGTGCAGAGCGGCTGGACGTGGCACTGGGTGAAGCGCACGCCCGTCGCGGCGAGTCGATCGAGGTGCGGCGTCTGATAGGATTCGCCGCCGTTCGCGGTCACGCATTCGTAGCCGAAGTCGTCGGCCATGATGAGGATGACATTCGGCGGCCGTTCTGCCGCGTGGAGCGACGGCGCTGCAAGGAGCGCCGTGGCGAGCATCAGGCAAAGCAGGGGGGCGAGTCGTGGTTTCATGGAGTGGCGGAAATCGGTGTCGCAAACTGCACCGTGGTGCTGACCATCGCGTCGCGGGCGTCGGTGATGGTGAGAAACCAGGTGTTCGCCTCAGCCGGCGGTTTCGGCGCGGTGACCACGCCTTCGCCGAGCACCGCGGGCACGCTCGTCCACTGGCGTTTCGAGCGCAGGCCGGTGTCGGTCGTGTAATGCAGGCGGGCTTGTTTCAGTGCGGTCGTGGACTGGACCGGCACGCGCACCTGCTCGCCTTCGATCACCGGTTGGCCAGGCACGGGGAGCGGCTGGCCACCGCGGCATTTCGAGTCGATGAACAGCCCGATTTCCTCGGGAGCCCAGCCCGGCGGATGGCCGTGGCGCATGTTCACCTCGATGCGCATCTGCTTTTCCCCCGGCACGCGCTCGAAGCTCTTCATATAGCTGTCGAGCGGGTAGTGGACGTCGTTCGTGCCATTCACAAAGAGGATCGGCACGCGGCAGCGCGGCAGGAGGCTCGAAGGATCGTATTCGCGAATCCAATCCGCGCGGCGTTCGCCGAGCTTGTCGATGCTCGGCTTCTGCACCGACTCTCCTTCAAACAAAAAGCCGCAGCCATACACCGGCACTGCGGCCTTGAAGCGATCGTCGAGCGACGCGACGAGGCAGGTCGTGTAACCGCCCCAACTGATCCCCGTGACCGCCGTGCGCTCGGCCTCGACTTCGGGAAAACTGCGCAGCAGCGAATGCGCACGGATGACGCTCGCGGCGGCGTGAAATGGCCAGTCGTCGCTCGTGTCCCCGCCAATGCTGTCGAACTTTTCCGAATGGCCATGATTCGGCCCGCCGTTCGGCAGGCGCGTGCGCAGCTTGGCGTCGGACTGATGCCCGACCGGCTTGCCGGTCTTCGGATCGTAGGTGGGATCGGATGGGCGCGAACCGGAAAGGTCCATCGCGATCGCCGCGTACCCGCGCTTCGCCCACAGATATACCCACTCGGCGAACGCCGTGCCGCCGCCGCCGTGAATGAGCACCACGCCGGGAAACTTCGTCCCCGCCGGCGCCTCGCCAAGCGTGATGGGCGAAGCGTAAAACGCGAACACCTCGGTGGGCTGACCGTTAAACGGCTCGCCGGCGTAGGTCAGCGAATGCACTGCGCTCTCCTGTTTTACCCATTTCATCGCGGGCACTTGCGATTTCAGCGCGGTGAGATTCCACGGCCCGACTTGCGTCTCGGCACGCACGAAGAGCGGAAGAACGATCAGGAAAAGGAATGAGACAATGGCTTTCATAAAATCGGTCGGACGGTGGCGGCGGTGGCGATCGAACCTCACGGTTGCGGTGAAGTTGCCTTCGCCACGACGACGTTTCGGAAGGCCGCCTGTTCGCCGAAGACGAGCAGATTCATCGCGGTTTTCGGCTCGGCGAGGATCGCGTGGGACGCCGTCACGCTGACGTGGCCGACCTGCGCGGTCGCCTGTGGGCCGCGGAAGGTGATCCGCACCGGGTACCAATGAGCGGACGCAAGTTCCAGCGACTGGCGGACGAGCGGCTCCACTTTGTCGAGACCCTCGCCGGGCGCGGGATTTTTCGTAATTCCGAGGTGCGTGCGTGAGATCTCGATGCGGAAGCTGCCTTTGCCGTCCGCCGTCTCGATCCGCAGCGAATGCCGATTCGCGCCGTCGAAACGGATCGCGTATTCGATGGTGCCGTCGGTGATGGTAAGCGGCCGGTGCAAGGTCGCGCCCGGCTTCATCTCTGGCGGCTGCGCGCCCGCCAGGCCGCCGTCCGCCGGCGTCCATCGGCCCTTGGTCTTCCACGGATTGCCGGGGATTTTGTCGAGCGCTTCGCGGAAAATGATCTCCCCACTGAGCGGCGGCAGCACGGCCGCGGCGGGCGCGCGCTTTTCGACAACCGGCGGCAACTCGCGACTAAAACCGCCGTCGCGGTAGCGGTTCAGGAGCGCGGTCAATTCCCGGACGACTTCCGGATGCTCCGCGCTGACGTCCTTTGTTTCCGCGGGGTCTTTTTGCACGTCGTAAAGCTGCGGCTTGAGCTCCGGCGAACGCACCTTGCGCACGGCGCCTTTCACGTTGTCCACGGGCACACCCTCGATCCATTTCCACGGCCCCTGGCGCAGCGCGAAGACGCCATCGGAGCTATGGACGATCATGGCGGTGCGGGCGGACTTAGCGGCGGTTTCGCCGAGGATCGCGGGCAGAATGTTGAAGCTGTCTTCCGCCGCTTCGCTCGGCGCGGGCAGCTTTTCGCCGACGATTGCCGCCGTCGTGGCGAGCAGATCGGCGAGGCTGACCATGTCGCCACACTCGGTGCCCGCCGGGGTCCGGTCGGGCCAGCGCACGATGAACGGCACCTTAAAACCGCCCTCCCAGACGGTGTGTTTGCCGCCGCGCAGCGGACCATTCACGGCCAGCCCGGCCTTGATCGCCTGCGTCTGCGGGGTGTCCGCGCGCTCGGGTTTGTTGACGCCGCCATTGTCGCTCGTGAAAATGACGAGCGTGTCCTTCGCGAGTCCGGCTTTGTCGAGTGCGGCGAGAATCGCGCCGACGCTCCGGTCCAGTTCGTGGATCCAGTCGCCAAAAGGACCCGCGGCGCTCTGCCCGGCGATGTCCTTGTCCGCCGTGACCGGGTTGTGCACGGCGACCGGCGTGTAATAGAGGAAAAATGGTTCGCCGCTTTTTTGCTGCTCGATCCATTCCACCGACTTGCGCGTCAGCAGCGGCATCACGCGCTCATTGACGCGGCGTGGTGCGTCGAGATCGAGGATCGTCGCCCGGCCGCTTTCGGTGTCCTCTTTCGTGTAGGTGGATTTGAAATCACCGGTGTCGGCGTCCGGGCCGGACACTTTCATGCCCGCAGGAATTTTTCCCGATCGCAGACCATAAACGAAACGGTTTTCGACATAGATGCCGGTCAGATCGCCGTGATTGGCGGGCACGCCGAA
>JBBQIZ010000235.1:0-6118 GCA_038325425.1 Chthoniobacterales bacterium | reverse complement strand
CCGCGGGGCGGCATCGCCGTGACGGTCGATGCGGAGCACCCGAACCGGCCGAAGCAGCGTCCGCCCGCCGCCGCGCTCGGCAAAGGCCGGAAGCGCGGCGCGTGAAATCATGAAAGTCATCGTCCTCGTCAGCGGCGGCATGGATTCCGTCGCCGCGCTTTACGACGCGCGCACCAGCCACGAAGTCGTGGCCGCGGTCAGCTTCAACTACGGCTCAAAGCACAATCTCCGCGAGATCCCGTTCGCCGAGCGGCATTGCGGGAAGCTCGGCGTGCTGCACCGGGTCATTCCGCTGGCGTTCATGAACGAACTCTTCACCTCGCACCTGCTCGCGTCCGGCGGCGAAATCCCCGACGGGCACTACGAGGAACTGACCATGAAACAGACGGTCGTGCCCTTTCGTAATGGCATCATGCTGGCCATCGCGGGCGGTTACGCGGAAAGCATCGACGCCGCCGGACTCGTCATCGCCGCGCACGCCGGCGATCACGCCATCTATCCCGACTGTCGGGAGACTTTCATGCATGCGATGGGCGCGGCGTTGCGCAGCGGCACCTATGCGGAGGTCGAGTTGCTGCGGCCGTTCATCGCGATGAACAAGGCGCAAATCGCGCAGCGCGGTCATGCACTCGGCATCGATTTCGCCGAGACGTGGTCCTGCTACAAAGGCGGCGACATCCACTGCGGCGCCTGCGGCACGTGCGTCGAGCGCCGCGAATCCTTCCAGCTCGCCGGCCTGCCGGATCCCACGGAATACGCGGACACCTCACCGCTGCCCGCGCGCCCGGCCGCACCCAGGTGAAGGCCATCACCCACTGCGGGATTGCAATCGCCGCGGCGCATTCGCATCTTTCCCCGCGCATGGCGAAAGAAGACGCACTCAAGACCGAAGGTGTTGTCAAGGATGTGCTCCCCGGCACCATGTTCCGGGTGCAACTCCCGAACGGCGCGCTCGTGCTCGCTCACATCTCGGGCAAAATGCGCAAACATTTCATCCGCATCGTTCCCGGAGACAAAGTGGAGGTGGAACTTTCGCCCTACGATTTGAGCAAAGCGCGCATCATTTTCCGCGAGCAATGAAGGCCCGCTAAGCGCACCTGAGACCCTTCCCGCGAATCCGATGCAGCCGTGCGCCTTTGGGCGTGCCGAACATCGTCCCTGCAGTCCAAAACAAACGAAATCCCACGCCATGTCCGACGAAAACGAAAACGAAAACAAACCCAAGTCCGATCTCGATAGCGCGAAAGCGCACGCCAAAGAAGCGGTCGATGCCACCAAGGCGCATCTCAAGGAAGCGGTCGATCAATCCCGCGAACACTTGAAACATGCCACCGAAGATCTGCGCGCGGCGGCGGAAGCCAAGGCCCGCGAACTCCGCGAGACCGCTGAGACCAAGGCCCGCGAGTTCCGCGGTCGCGCCGAGGATACCTACGGGCAAACCCGCGAACGCGTCCGCACCTTCCAGGAAGACGGCGAAGTCTACGTCCGCGCCAATCCCACCAAGGCCGTCATCACGGCGATCGCCGCGGGCTTCGTGCTCGGCCTGATCTTCCGCCGCTAAAGGCTGGCGCATGGCCGAGGCAAATCCAGTTCGTCCGACCGCCCCGGTGTCCGCCGGAATTTTCGGTCAATTCTCCACGCTGCTCGCAGCCAAGCTGAGCTATCTGCAGGCGCGGTTGAAACTGGCGGGCATTGAGGGCAAGGAGGCCGCCATCCATGGCGGCATCATCCTCGGCTTGGCGATCGGCGGTTTGATCGCGCTGATCTTCGGGTATGTCCTCTTCCTCCTCGCGATCGTTTTCCTTATCGGGCTGGCTTTCCACGGCGAAAACGCGTGGGTCTGGGTGCTGCTCGGCGCCGCGGCGCTGCATTTCCTCGGCGCGGTGGCGCTGCTCTTTATCGCCAAGGCAAAGCTCGGTTCACCGATGTTCCCTCTCACCATCGAAGAATTTCAGAAAGACCAGGAATGGCTCAAAAAAACGACAAAGCAGAACTAGTCGCGGAACTTGCCCGGGCCCGCGTGCGCCTCAGCGAAAACGCCGTGGCCCTGCGGCATGGGCTGGATTTTTCCACCCGCGCCCGGCAGGCCTTCAAGAAGAATCCTGTGCCCTGGATGGGCGGCGCCGCCGTGCTCGGCTTGCTCATCGCCCGGTTGCCAAGCCGCCCGAAAAAAACTGAGGTCAGGGTTCTTCCCAAAAAGAACGACGATACCTTGGAGAAAGCCGGCAAAGCGGGGCTGCTGCTCGGGATCACGAAAATCGCCTTCGATTTCGCCCGGCCCTTCCTCCTCCGGTGGGCGACGCGCCGATTCACGGAGACGTTCGCCGCGCCGCACGCCCAGACCTACGGCCAGCGTTAGCCCCACTCAAAAATGGGGTCGTTCGTGGTGATTCTCGCGACGAGATAAAGTTTGCATTTGCATTCCCCCACGACCCCGGAGCAATTTCCCGCAGGCATGGCAGACGATCCCTCCCCCTCCCCGAAACCGGTCGCAGTCGCAGTCGCAGTGGCTGTGGAAAGCGAACCGGTTCACACGCTCCAGCACGTCGATCAATACCTCCAGATCGCCCAGGAATCGGCGGCCTCGGACATTCATCTCGGGGTCAATGCGCAACCCATCTGGCGGCGCAACGGCATCCTCGAAGCCATCTGGCTGCAGGCCGATATTCTGACTGCCGCCGACACCGAATCCCTGGCCATGGGGTTCTTGAACGATGAGCAAAAGCAGCTCCTCAAGGATCGCGGGGACGTCGATTTCGCCTACGCCACGAGCTTCGGCCGCTTCCGCGCCAGCGTCGTCCGCCAGCGCATCGGCATCGACCTCGTCTTCCGCATCATCAGCACGAAGCTGCGGTCGATGGACGAACTCGGCCTGCCCGAATCGCTCAAGCTACTCACGCAATATCACAACGGTCTGGTGCTCGTCACCGGCTCCGTCGGTTCCGGCAAATCCACGACCCTCGCCGCGCTCGTCGAAGAAGTGAACCGCAACCGGCACGACCACATCATCACGCTCGAAGATCCGATCGAATACATCATCGAATCCAAGGGCTGCCACGTCACCCAGCGCGAAGTGCATTCGCACACCCGCTCCTTCGGCGCCGCCCTCCGCGCCGCGCTGCGCGAAGATCCGGACGTCATCATGGTCGGGGAAATGCGCGACTTGGAAACTATCCAGCTCGCCATCACCGCCTCCGAAACCGGGCACGTGGTCATGGGCACGCTGCACACTGGCAACGCCGCCCGCACGCTCGATCGGGTGCTCGACGTTTTCCCCGTCGATCAGCGCGAGCAGATCCGCATCATGGTCAGCGAATCGCTGCGCGGCATCGTCTCGCAGCAACTCATCCCGCGGGTCGATGGCCGCGGCCGCGCGCTCGCGCTGGAAATTCTCACCAACACGCCCGCCGTCGGCAACCTCATCCGCGAAGCCAAGACCTACATGCTTCCCGGGGTCATGCAGACCGGCAAAAAGCAGGGCATGAAACTCATGGACGACTCGCTCATCGAGCTCTACGACGCCGGTCTCATCTCGCAGGAAGAGGCCTACGCTCGCGCTGAGCAGAAGACGCTCATGAAGCAGCATTTCGCCTCGTGAGGCGGGGAACGTTGAGCGATGAGCGTTGAGAGTTGAGTGGCGCGCCAGACCGATTGACCCATTACGCCAGCCACCGACGCTTATGTTTAATTTCGAGAAACTCGAGACGTGGCAGAAGACCATCGACTTCGCCGATGCCGTGTATCGCGCCACCGCGACGTTTCCGGATGACGACCGCTTCGGCCTGACCAATCAAATGCGCCGCGCCGCCGTCTCCATCTCCTCCAATCTCGCCGAAGGCAGTTCCCGCCACTCTCGCGTGGACTACGCCCGATTCGTCGAAATCGCCACCGGCTCCCTCTTTGAAGTCATCTCCCAATCCTTTATCGCCCGCCGCCGAAACTACCTCCCCGAAGAAACCTTCCGCGCGCTCTACATGGCCGCCGAAGAACAAAGCCGCATGCTGAGCGGCCTGCGCACCTACCTTCTAGGAGAAAATCTCGGACGCGCCTGACCGCGCCTCTCAACTCTCAACCAACAACTCTCAACCTCCCCAATGGCCTACATCGATCAGTTCTTCGAAGTTCTCGTCAACGCCGGTGCCTCCGATCTTCATCTCGCCGAAGGGCAGCCGCCCAAGATCCGTCGGCACGGCGAAGTCATGCAGATCCGCAATGAACCGCTCACCCGCGATGAGATGGCTTACATGATGAGCGAGATCAGCGGCCCCGAGCGCTGGCAGCGCTACGAGGAATCCGGCGACCTCGACTTCGCCTACGAGATGGATGAACACTCGCGCTTCCGCTGCAACTTTCTCAAGCAGACCCACGGCTACGGCTGCGTCTTCCGTCTCATTCCGACGAAAATCATGAGCCTCGACCAGCTCGGCATCCCGTCCGTGGTCAAGGACTTCGGGCATCTGCGCGGCGGCCTCGTCCTCGTCACCGGCCCGACCGGCTCCGGCAAGTCGACCACCCTGGCCGCGCTTATCGATTACATCAATACGAACTACGCGCGGCACATCGTCACGATCGAGGAGCCGATCGAGTTCGTGCACAACAACAAGCTCAGCATTATCACCCAGCGCGAAGTGCCGGAGCATTCCTCCACTTTCCCGGCCGGGCTCAAAGCCGCCCTGCGCGAAGATTGCGACATCGTTCTCGTCGGTGAAATGCGCGACCTCGAAACCGTCTCGCTCGCCCTGACCGCGGCCGAGACTGGCCTGCTCGTCTTTGGCACCCTGCACACCAACAACGCCCGCAAAACCATCGATCGTATGATCGACGTCTTCCCGGCCGACAAACAACCGCAGGCCCGCACCATGCTGGCCAATTCCCTCCGCGGGGTGCTTGCCCAACTCCTGCTCAAGCGGGCCGACGGCAGCGGCCGCATCGCCGTGAACGAGATCCTCATCTCGAGCAACGCCGTTTCCTCCATCATCCGCGAAGGCGCGACGCAAAAATTGCAGGACGTCATCGTGAGCGGAAAAGGGCAGGGGATGCAATTCATGGACGACGCCATCTGGGCCTTGCTTCAGCAGGGCGTCGTCTCGCCGCATGAAGCTTTCATGAAAGCGATCGATAAGAGTCTCTTCAAAAAATTCCTGCCCGACGACGAAGTCGGCCTGGCCAACTCTGCCGGCGCCGCGCCCGACGACCAGCAACGTCCCCCCGGCGATTTCGTCAAGGCTCGCGCGCGCAAAGGCTGAAAGGCGCCGAGCGAGCTGCCCGCGGATCTTGGAGGGACGGGCTCTGTCCCGTCCTTGTTTGTGTGCTTCAAGACAATGCTGGGGACGACATGGCGGTCGTCCCTCCAAGGCCGCATCTTCGGTCACCGAATCGCTTCCTTCATCCGGTCATGGATGCTCTTCAGGACTCGGTTCTGCTCGGATTCGGAAGGGCTGTCGAGAGAATAGAGAATAGGGGTCAGGCCATATATATAGGGCGTGTTGCCCAAATCGGGCCAATCAACTACGGTTACGACGCGGTGAGCCGGCGCACTTTCACCCAGCGCGACGGCAACGGGAGCAACGGGACGGCGGACGGGATTAAGTACGACAAAAACGGGCAATTGGACCCGGCGCGGTTTTAAAAGCTCTCCCGCCGGACAGCAGTAAGTGTTGGTCGCGGGATCATAGCGAAAGGCGCTCTCCGGGAAAATACCCTTGGCCTGGGACGATGGCTCCGGGCTCCGGGGTCGATCCTTGCAAGCCTTGCAAAGAGAAACTCGACGACTCTGCGGGCTTCTGCTTTGGTCGGGAGCGTGGCTCGCAAGGCGCGCGCTCAATTCCACGGCGCAGTTTATCATCTGCTCGATCGCGGCGATCGGCGCGAAGCGATCTTTCGCCGTTCTTTACAGGCCGATCCCGTTCTGGCCGCTCAAGAGAATGAGCTCCTGCAGGCGATCACACGCTCGCTCCCGGAGGAACGCGACCAGTGAGTATTGAGCTGGACAGTGAAGATCGCATTTGTTTTTCTGCAGAGGTGAGTGCGCGCTCCCCAATGATTCGATCCAATGCTACTTTGCAAGCCATTCAAGGATCGACCCGAATGGCACTAAGATAAGGCGGGCTGCGGACGA
>JBBQIZ010000234.1:0-6149 GCA_038325425.1 Chthoniobacterales bacterium | reverse complement strand
CGCGCCAATTTTCTCCGCCGTCTCGATGACGCCGAATCGCGCGGACACCTGATCCACATAGTCGAGCAACAGTTGCAGCCGAGGATTTTGCTGCGTGCTCTGATTGCGGTGAATCATCGGCTCGTAGTCGGCGAGATCGGTCCGCAGCGTCACGCCGGTCATGCCGCGAGCGATCCAGCGCTTGATCGTGCGTTCCATCGCCTCCGGCGAATCCATCGACGCATCCGTCCCCGGTCCATACAGGCAAACGACATCGCCCCAGCTCGGCACCACCCAGCGCTCCGCCGGCTCCGCAAAGACGCTGAGACCAGCCGCCAGGCTCATGACGATAGCGCCGCATGAAGCGCGCATAGGACGGTTAGTTTTGGTGAAAGCGAAGTCTCTCATGATGGCGCGTCTGGTGATGGGTCACTCCATCCTGCACCGGCACGACGATGAGGGGTAAGCATTTTCCCATCGCGGCAGAGTGGGATCTCGGCGTGGAGCGAGGCGGTGAAGCCGATGAGCAGTGCGCTGAGAGAAACTTTCATGAGACGGATGCGGAGCACTTTCTGAAGCTGCGCATCGGCGGCGGCGAGTCCGGCTTGGCGCAGCCCATAGACGATGAAGCCGGTGGCGGAGCCGTCGCGGCCACGCTCTGCGTCGAGCTTGGAGATGCTCGAAAGTCTGCGGGCCGACGATGAGGTTTTCGATGGCCCAGCCGCCATCGGGTGATTGCAGCGCGCGCAGGGGGCGCATGAGGTCCGCGCGCTGTTTCGGCGCGGCGAGTGCCTCGATGGGGGTGGCCGCCCAGAGCAGCATGGCACTGCACGCCTCGAGGTATCGCCGCTGATCAATGCACACCGGCGAGGTCGGCCGGGCGCAGCAGCGCAGCGGCCTGGCGGACGAGCGTGTCCATACTGAAAGGTTTGCGCAGCACCGGGCGAGTGGTCGCTTCGAGCACGCTGGTCAACTCGCGGCTGCCGGCGTCTCCGGTGATGAAAAAGAAACGCTCGACGAGATGCGGCCAGCGTTCCTGCACCGCGGCGTAGAGAGCGAGTCCGTTGAGCCCCGGCAGCCGCACGTCGGAAATGATCAAATCGCAGGCCGTGGCCGCGAGCACTTCCAGCCCGTTTTCCGCACTCGCCGCGCGGATCACCTGGCAGCCGAGCTGGCTGCGCAGCGCCTCGTGGACCAGACTCGTGATGAACTCCTCATCGTCCACCACCAGCACGACCGGCTGGCCGGCCATTGGCCGCGGCCCCGCTTCCGTCTCGCGATCACGGCCGCCGGCGGGCGGATCCGCATGGTTCGAGAGCGGCAGGCACAAGGCGAAGACCGTTCCTTCCGTCCCCGTGCTCTCCACCTCGATCGTTCCGCCGTGCTGCTGCACGATGCTGAAGCACACGCTCAGTCCCAGCCCCGTCCCCTGCTGCACGCTCTTTGTCGTAAAAAATGGATCGAAGATCCGCGCCAGATGTTCCGGCGGAATGCCGTGCCCACGATCCTGCACGCGCAGGCACACGCTGCCGTTCGCGACGAGCAGCGTCAGCCGCAGCACCGGGCTCACGACCCCGCGCATGGCGTCGAGCGCGTTCAGGCACAGGTTCACGATCACCTGCTTGAGCTGCGCCGGATCGCCCCTGAGCCAGTGCGGCCCCGGCGGTCCCTGCACCAGCGGTTCGCAGCCCGCTTCCCGCAGGCGGAACCGCAGAATCCCGATCGCGTCCTGGACGATCGCCCCGAACTCGCACTCCTGCGGATCGAGCGCCGGCGGGCGCGAGAGCTGAAGCAATTGGGCCACCAACTCCGCAGCCTCGACGGTGCTTTGCTGGATGATTTTGCAAAACTGCCCGAGCTCCGGATTCGCGCCCGCGCGCAGATTTAGCAGCTCCGCGTAACCCATCACCGGCAGCAGCTTGTTGTTCAGCTCGTGCGCGATGCCGCCAGCCAGCGAATCGAGCAGCGCCGACTTTTCCTTTTGCTGGAGCCGCTGCTCGAGCCGCCGCTGCGCGGTGATGTCCTGCGCCGCAAGCGAGATTTGGCCGGTCTGCGGGATCCAGTGGAAATCGCAGCGCGTCAGCCGCGGCTCGCTCGTCACCGGCTCGAGCCGCAGCTCCATGGTGCGCGGCACTTCGCCATCGAGATTGGTTTCAAACGAGCGCAGCAGCGCAGCCAGCGCGTGCCGCTGTTTGGGAGTCACGCAGGCTTCGAGCGAGGGCAGTTCCGCGCCCGGCGGCAGGCCGAGTAACTCGGCGAAGCGCCCGTTGCACGCCTCGATCCGCCCGCCCGCGCCGAGCAGCGCAAAGCCGAGCGGGCTGTTTTCAAACAAAATCCCAAATCGGCCTTCGCTCTGCCGCAGCCGCTGCTGGCTGCGGAAAAGCTGCACCTCATGGTTTTGCAACGCGAACCGCTGTTCCTCCGCGCGGCGCACTTGCTCGGCGATGATCTCTTTTTGCAACCGGACCAGCACTGGCATGGGCAGAATCCCGAGCAGCCCGCCGAGTTCATCGACCACCGGCAAGTCTTCGTGAAACTGCGCGCCCGTGCGGTTCAAGGCCCGCTCGAGCACCACGAGCAATTCCTCGCCCGGTCGCACCACCACCGGCGCAGGCAGCAGATCCTGTTCGATGGGCTGCTTCGCGTAGAGCGCGTAGCCGAAGCGCCCGCTCAGCTTCAGTCCGATCTGCGCCTTCGAGATCAGCCCCAGATACCCGCCCGCTCGCACCACGCCGAAGTATTCATCGGTGCGCTTCTCCAGTTGGTCGTGCACTTCGCCGACCTTCAACTCGCCCTCAAAGGACAAGCGATGCGCGATCAACTCCTGCAAGACTTCGGGCGTGAGAATTGTTTCGGGCGTCGGTTGAAAAGGCATTGCAGCGTTTCATAGAACAGTCCGCGTGCCATTGCGGCCGGCCCGGGCTGGGGAAATGTAACATTCGTGTGACCCGCGGCCACCACCTGAAAAATGGCGGACCAAAAGTGCGGCGGGTGGAGTCGGGTGGCGCGGCGGTCGAAAAGTGGAGCACTCGAAATTAACCATGGAGGATGGAGCAAAAGCCTGGCGTCCCCCGCAAGACGACGCCAACGCCCTCGGCGGAGCGGAAGGGGCAAATAGCCCTGGGCCGCGACCTCGCAGGATTTCACACAAACTCCGCGCGATCTCCACGCCAGCGGCACAGTCCCTTGCTGGACTCGATGCGTTCCGGCGCGGCCGGAGTGCTACCCACATCCTCACGATCATGAAATCCAATTCTCAAGACGGTTCGTCGTTTCCTTCCACCACCCCCTCCGGACTCGTGCTTCCTCGCCGCCGCTTTCTCGCGCTGGCGACGGCTGGCGCCGCTGCCGGAGCGCTGGGCTTTCCGCACATCGTTCGCGCGAAGTCGCGCAGCTTTGCTTTTATGCATGGAGTCGCTTCGGGCGATCCGTTGCCCGATCGCGTGATTATCTGGACCCGCCTGACACCCGAGCCGGCGGCGTTGCCGGGCACCGGACTTGGGAAGAAGAAGGAGCAGGTGCACTGGCAGGTGGCCCTCGATCCTCTTTTCCGGAGGGTCGTGAAAAAGGGTCATGTGGAAACCGGTCCGTTGAACGATTTCACCGTCAAGGTGGACGTGAGCGGGCTCGCTCCGCAGACCACCTACTACTTCCAGTTTCGATTCAAGAATGAGGACTCCGCGATCGGGCGGATGCGGACGGCCCCGGCGGCGGGAGCCGCGGTTTCCTCGCTCCGTTTCGGCCTCGCTTCCTGCTCGAATTACGAAGGCGGCTATTTCTCCGCGTATCGTTATCTGTCCCAGCGCGATGATCTCGACTTCGTCCTGCACGTCGGGGACTACATTTACGAATATGAGCCGGGCGCGTATGGCCCGGGCGCGGCGATCGGCCGGGTGCATTCTCCCGCCAATGAGATCCTGTCCCTCGCCGATTACCGGCAGCGCCATGCGCAATACAAGCTGGACCCGGACCTCCAGGCGCTGCATGCCGCCCACCCGTTCATTTGCACATGGGACGATCACGAGGTGACGAATGACACCTGGAAAGCAGGGGCCGAAAATCATCAGCCGACGGAGGGCAACTTCTTCGCGCGGCGTTCCCGAGCCTTCCAGGCGTACTTTGAGTGGATGCCGATCCGCCTGCCGGATCCCATCGCCGCCCCCACGCGCATCTATCGCCAGTTCAGCTTCGGCAATCTGGCCGACCTGAGCATGCTGGACCTGCGGCAGTATCGCGATCTCCAGCCCGCGAACGGCCTCGATCCCGCGAAGAACGATCCGGCGCGGGAGATCGTCGGACGCGAACAGCTCGACTGGCTGAAGGAGAACCTGGGAGCGAGCAGCCGGCGGTGGAAGCTGGTGGGCAACTCGGTGATGATCTCACCCGTGGACTTCCGGTTTGCGAATCCCGGGGTGCCGCCGCAGGCCCTCCAGCAGCTCGGCCTCATGCTGGGCGTGCCGTTCAACGTGGACTCGTGGGACGGCTACACCGACGACCGCCGCGAATTGCTCGAACATCTCTACACCAATACCATTAACAATGTCGCCTTCCTGACCGGGGACATTCACTCCTCCTGGGCGTGCAATGTGCCGATCGGCGCCGGCTCCGCGCCGTCGGCCGCCATCGAGATGGTCGGCACATCGATCACCTCGGACAATCTGAACGAGATCCTCGGCGCACCGCCGCGCACCGCTTCCGTGCAGGTGGAACAGATCTTCCAGGCCACCAACCCGCACATCCGCTACCTCGAATTCGACTCGCACGGCTATTCGATCGTGGACGTCACGCCGGAGCGGCTCCAGACCGACTGGTACTACATCTCCGACCGGGCCGACAGTGAGGCCACACAACAGTTCGCCCGTTCGTTCCTGAGCGTCGCCGGCACGAACGTCGTGACGCCCGCCGCCGGCCCGCTCGGGCCGCGAGTCTGAACACGATCGTCTTCCAGTCATCCACCAAGCGGAAAGTCGTTTCCTCCGGTCGCCTCGTCGGGGAGGGCATTCCCACACCCGCAGTTTGGGAACGAGCAAAGAGATCGCGTCGGCACGTCCCCGTTTCCTCATCGACCCGCCGGCCGTTTGATCGAGAGAACGCCGACTCCGACCTGGCTGGCCGCCGAACCAGTGGGACGAGCGTCAGCCTTGAGACGTGCGGTCACCTTACTGCCGTATCTCGTCTATCTCCCGAACGGCGGCACCACCGACCTCGACCTGAGCGGCGCGACGGGCAGTTTCACCGTGAACTGGTTCAACCCGCGCACCGGTGGCGCGCTCGCAGGCGGCCCGGTGAAATCCGTCAACGGCGGCGGCAAAGTGGCGCTCGGAACTTCGCCTGCGGACGCGGATGAAGACTGGCTGGCGATCATCCGGAAGCAATCAGTCGGAAGAGCGAAGTTCCGCCCTCATGTCAGGCCGCACTTTCCAAAGCCACCAACGAGTGCATAGATGTCGCCCGATGAAGCTCCCCCTCTTCACCTTGGTCACCCTCGCGCTAACCTCCGCGGTCTTCGCCGATGAGGCGGCGCCGCAGGCGCGGGTGCGCGAAATGGTCGGGAGTTATTGCGCGGACTGTCACGATGCGGAGGTGAGCAAAGGGAAGCTCAATCTCGATGCGGTGATGGGGGACGAGCCGATGCGGCATGCGGAGATTTGGGAGAAAGTCGTGCGCCGGCTTCGTGCGGGGCAGATGCCGCCGGCGGGGAAGAAGCGTCCCGCCGACGACGAGTATCGAGCGGTGCTCGCGACGCTGGAGACGGCGCTCGACCGCGAGGCGGCGGCGCATCCGCGGCCGGGGCGGACCGAGACAATTCGCCGGATGAATCGCGCGGAGTATCAGAACGTCATCCGCGATTTGCTGGCCTTGGATATTGATGCGACGACGCTGCTGCCGGCGGATGAGTCGAGTCATGGCTTTGACAATGTGACGGTCGGCACGCTGTCGCCGACGCTGCTCGATCGCTATATTTCTGCGGCGCAGAAAATCAGCCGGCTCGCGGTGGGCGGCGCGCAGCGGGTGCCGGGCGGGGATACGATTCGCATCAAGCCGGACATCACGCAGGAGGAGCGCGTGGAGGGGTTGCCGCCGGGCACGCGCGGCGGGACGCGGATCGCCTACACCTTTCCCCGCGACGGCGAATATGAGATCCAGATCCGCCTGGCACGCGACCGGAA
>JBBQIZ010000233.1:0-6219 GCA_038325425.1 Chthoniobacterales bacterium | reverse complement strand
CGGATTGGCTGGTCTCGTCGGCTGGCGGGAACGCAAGCGACTGCGCGGTCTGCTCGTGCGCTCTACAGTTTCTTGATCAGCACGCTGCGGAAGGGCACCGGATCGCTGTGGCCGGCGAAGCCGAAGAAGTCGCTCGGCCGGTCCTTGCCGGGGTGCGCGCTCTTGGCCATGACGGTCGCCAGGTCCACTTTGCTCAAGTCGGTGTCGAGGATCACGGTGCCGTTGAGTTCGACCTTGATCGTTGAGCCTTTGACGGTCACTTCCTGGAAGTTCCACTCGCCGATCGGGTGCTGGTATCCACGGGCGGCAGCGACCATGCCGTAGGCCGAGCCGTGGACCTGCCGCGGGTCGAGCTTGCCCTTCACCTTTTCGTAATTGTCGTCGAGCACCTGGAGTTCGGTCATGCCCACGTAGGCGGTGTTGCCTTCCAGCGGGCAGCGAATGGCGAGGCCGTTGTTGCCGCCGGGCGGGAGCTTGAATTGCACGCGCGCCACGAAGTCGCCGTATTCTTCCTTGGTCAACAGGTTGCCGCCTTTGCCTTTCTTGCAAACGATCGCGCCATCCACGACTTCGTAGTTGTCCACGGCGCCCTGCCAGCCAGTGAGGTCCTTGCCATTGAAGAGCGAGTTGAAACCTTCGGCGCCTTTGTGGGAGAGGTTGGAGAGGATGGTGTTGGCCTCGTCGCTGCCGATCTCGCGGAGGAAGACGTTGCGCCAGCGGATTTCGCTGCCGTGAGTCTGGAGCTGGATCGGAGCCTTCGCGAGGATGGGCTGGCGCTCAGCGGCGGGCTTCTTTTTGTCGAAGTAGTTTTCGAGGGTCGCGTGATCGACGACCATTTTGTCGTTCAGCCAGATGCTCACCCGCGCGCCGACCATGACGATGCGGAACTTGTTCCATTCGCCGAGCGGTTTGTCGGCCTTGACCAGCGGATCTTTGCCGGGTGAACCGGGGGCGTTGTTCCAAAGCCCGCCCGAGCCTTTCGGTTTGCCGAGTTGCACGGCTTTCTCGTCCGTCTCGTTGGAATCCCAGATCTGCACCTGCGGCACGCCGCGCAGGTAAATGCCGCTGTCGCCGAGAGGGAGGGCTTTGTATTCCACGAGCAACTCGAAGTTGCCATAGTTCTTGTCGGTCGTGAGGTAGAGCCCTTTGCCGTCGTTGACGAGTTCACCCTTCTCGACCTTCCAGTGCGCGTTGACGTGATCCGGACCTTGTTTGCCAACCGGTCCGCCGCCTTCGATCGACTGCTTTTTGTACGCGGCGAGTTGTTCGGGCGTCATCGCCAGCAGTTCGCGCGGATCGCGCGTGCCCCAGCCAAACCAGCCGCTCAGATCCTGGCCATTGAAGAGCGCGGTGAAGCCGGGCGGCGGAGCATCCTGCGCGGCGCTGCGGGCGGGGAGTGCGGCGAGGACGAGGGCGGCGGGCAGAGCGATCAGGAAAGAGCGGCGGAGCAGGGGAGCAATCATGGGGGAGAGGAGCGGGTGAAATTAATGTCGAGCGGGGTCGGGGTGGAAATCAGCAGAAAGGTGGTTTCTTAGCAACGCATTTGCCGATGAGATGAATCAGCCCCCGGCGAATGGCGCGGGGCCGCTGTTTCCTGCGGGACGCTGCGGAGCGCACGCCCGGCGGGGATTCATCCCCGGCGCGACTTGCGGCGTAAGATGTTCACTGCTTTCCTGTGCGCCTTCGCACCCTCCGACCTCCATGAAATATCCTCCACTCATCCTCGCCACCGCCATCGCTGTCCTGCTGCCCCAGACGCTCTGCGCGGTCGAACAAGGGGGCTCCGTATCGACCGTGGCGCCCGCCTCCGATGAAGGAAAGAACGCGATCAAGTCCTTCAACTTCGATCCCGGCCTGAAGGTCGAACTGTGGGCGGCGGAGCCGATGCTCGCCAACCCGGTGGCCTTTTCGCAGGACGAAAAAGGTCGCTGGTTTGTGGCCGAAACTTTTCGTCAGGAGCGCGGCGTGGAGGACAATCGCGGGCACAAGCAGTGGCTCGACGAAGACATCGCCGCGCAGACGATCGAGGACCGGCTGGCTTACATGAAGAAGCACTACGCCGATCCTGCGAAGTTCGCGGAGCGTTTCACGACCAAGGAGGATCGCATCCGCCGGCTGGAAGACACGACGGGCAGCGGGCTCGCGGACAAAGCGACGATTTTTGCCGATGGATTCAAGGATCCGCTCGACGGCACCGGCGCGGGGATTCTCGCGCGGGGCGATCAAGTCTGGTGGACGAGCATTCCGCACCTCTGGCGTTTCCAGGACAGAAACGACGACGGCGTGACGGACACGAAGGAGAAGCTGCTCACCGGCTTCGGCGTGAAGTTCGCCTTTCGCGGGCACGACATGCACGGCCTTCGTTTCGGACCGGATGGTCTGCTCTATTTTTCGATCGGCGACCGCGGGATCAATGTGCGGAGCAAGGAAGGCACGCAAGTCGCGGCGACCGAAACCGGCACGATCATGCGGTGCAATCCCGACGGCACGGGCTTCGAAATCTTCGCGACCGGCGTGCGCAATCCGCAGGAACTCGCCTTCGACGAGCACGGCAATCTTTTCACCGGCGACAACAACTCCGACAGCGGCGACAAGGCGCGCTTCGCGTATTTGGTCGAAGGCGGCGACAGCGGCTGGCGCATGGCCTATCAATATCTCCCGGATCGCGGCCCGTGGAATCGCGAGAAGTTGTGGGACGAAGTGGAAGGGCGGAAGGCGCGGTATCTCGTCCCGCCGATCGCCAACATCGGCAACGGTCCGAGCGGTCTGACTTACAATCCCGGCACCGGACTTTCGGAAAAATATCGCGGCCAGTTTTACCTCTCCGATTTCCGCGGCGGCGCGACGGCCAGCACCGTGCATCAAATCGCGCTCGAGCCGGAGGGCGCTTTTTTCAAGGTCAAGGAACGGCGCGACTTTGTGAAAGGCGTGCTCACGACGGATGTGGAGTTCGGCAACGACGGCGCGCTTTACGTGCTCGACTGGGTGCAAAGCTGGGGCGGTGTGGGCAAGGGCCGTATCTACAAATTCACCGATGAAAAGGCGGACGCGGCGCTGCAAAAAGAAACCCAGGAACTGATCGCCGCGGGCATGGCCAACCGGCCGAAGGAGGAGCTGGCGAAACTGCTCGGGCACCCCGATCAGCGGGTGCGGCTGGCGGCGCAGTTCCAGTTCGCCGAGCAGGGCAACTGGCAGACGCTGGCGCGGGTCGCCGCCGACAAGAACGCCGCCAATCCGCTGGCGCGTTTGCACGGTATTTGGGGACTCGGGCAGATCGCGGGCAAAAATCCTGCGGCTCTCGATGCGCTTCCTGCGTTGCTGGCCGATGCGAACCCCGAAGTCCGTGCGCAAGCGGCGAAGGTGCTCGGCGACGGAAAAGTCACGAGTGCCGGCGAGAAGCTGACCGCGCTTTTGCAGGACAAGGAAACTCGCGTGCGATTCTTTGCCGCGCTCAGTCTCGGCAAGATCGGCCACAAGCCCGCGGTCGAAGCGCTTTGTCGCGTGCTCGCCGAAAACAACGACGCCGATCCGGTCCTGCGCCACGGCGCGGTCATGGGCCTGGCGGGCTGCGCGACCGCGCAGGAGCTGGTGGGCAAAACGAACGATGCTTCCGCGGCGGTGCGCGGCGGGGCGGTCGTCGCGTTGCGCCGGCAGAAGAGTCCGCAGGTCGCGGCGTTTTTGCAGGATACGGATGCGAGCGTGGTGCTCGAAGCGGCGCGGGCGATTCACGATCTGCCGATGACCGACGCTTTCCCGGCGCTGGCCGCGGTCTTGAACAATCCCGCGATCACCGACCCGAATATCCTCGGCCGCGCGATCAATGCGCATTACCGCCTCGGCCAGTCGGCCAACGCGCAGGCGCTCGCGACCTTCGCGGCCAAAGCCGAGGCGCCGGAAATCGCCCGCAAGGATGCGCTCGACGCGCTCAGCTTGTGGGAGAACCCGAGTGCGAAAGACCGCTTGCTCAACAACTGGCGTCCGCTCCCGGCGCGCGGCACCGAGGCGGCGGTCGCGGCGATCACGCCGGCCGTTCCGGCGCTGTTGAAAGATTCGTCCGGCAGCATTCAGGAAATCGTCGCGCAGCTCTCGGCGAAGCTTTCCTTGCGCGGCGCGGGCGAACCGCTCTACCAGCTCGCGTCGAATGACCGCGCCGCCATTCCCGCGCGCATCGAAGCGATCAAGGCGCTCGCTACTTTGAAAGACGAACGCCTCGCCGCGGCGGCGAAGTTGGCGGTGAAGGACAAAAATCCCAAGGTGCGCAGCGAAGGATTGCAGGCGCTGGCCGCGGTCGATCCGGTCGTCGCAGTGCAGGTCATTGCTGAGATCGTGCAGCACGGCGGGCCGGGCGAAAAACAAGGCGCGGTGCTGGCGCTGGCGCAGATCACAAGCCCGGAGGCGGATGCGCAACTCGCGGCGTTGCTCGATCAATTGATCGCCGGGAAACTCGCCGCTGAGATTCAACTCGACGTGTTGGAAGCCGCGCAGCCGCGCGGCGCGCTCAAGGACAAGCTCGCGCAGTATCAGGCCACGCTGCCGGCGGGCGACGAACTCGCGCCGTGGAAGGTCTCACTCGCCGGCGGCAGCGTAGAGCGCGGGCGCAAGCTCTTCCGCGAAAAGGCGGAGACCCAATGCCTGCGCTGCCACAAGAGCGAGATCGGCGACAGCCTCGTCGGGCCGGAACTGACGCGCATCGGCAAAACCAAGGACCGCGCTTACCTGCTGGAATCCATCGTCCAGCCGAACAAGACGATCGCCGAAGGCTTCGAGACCGTCGTGCTCACGCTCAATGACGGCAACATCACCGCCGGACGGTTGCTCAGCCAGGACGCCGCGGCGCTGAAGATCGAGACGATGGACGAGCAGGGCAAACCGCAGGTCACGACCGTGCCCGTGGCGCAGATCAAGGAACGCCTCGGCGCGCCGTCGCCGATGCCGCCGTCGGGGATGTTTCTTTCGAAGAGCGAGATGCGCGACCTGATCGAATATCTCGCGACGCGGAAGTGATGAATCCGATCCCGTTGCTCCGCCGCGCCGGCCTGATCGAGGCGGTGTCCTTTCTCCTCCTGATCGGGGCGGCGATGCCGCTGAAGTATCTCGCCGGCCAGCCGCTCGCGGTGAAGATCTTCGGTTGGATTCACGGGGTGCTTTTCGTCGTTTTTTGTTTTGCGCTGCTCCGCGTCTGGATCACCGCGCGCTGGCCGTTCGGGCGCGTGGTGATGGTCTTCATCGCCGCGCTGCTGCCCTTCGGCCCGTTCGTCGTCGATCGCCGGATGCGGGAGTGGGAAGGGGAGTTCGAGCAGCGGCCGGCGTAAGCACCGGCCCCGCTGCCAGCTTGCCGGAACGTCGGGGAGAGAGTATTCCTGCGCCATGGCAGCCCTGATCCTCAAAGCCCACTATGACGGGAAGCATATCGTCCTCGATGAGCCATTCGAACTTGCCGCAAATGCGCCGCTGGCGGTGACAGTGCTGCCTCCCGACGCGGAGCGTGCCGAATGGACGGGCCTGGCCACGCAGCCGCTAGCCAACGCCTACGGTGAACTCGAACCGGAATACTCGCTGGCGGATCTGAAGACCAAGTCGTGACCGGCGGGGATGTGGCTCTGGTGGCGCTGCCGCAGGCCGATGGGCAGACGAAGCCGCGTCCCGTGATCGTGCTCCGGGCGATGCCGCTTTCGGCGATTGGCTGGTCTGTGGAGTCAGCACGCAGCTTCACCATGAGGTGGTGGACTTCGATGAAGTGCTCGCGTCGAGGCATGCGGATTTCACCGGCAGCGGTCTGAAGGCGCCTTCGCTGATTCGTCTCGGCTTCCTGGCCGTCCTGCCGGCCGATCGAATGCTCGGAGTGCTCGGCGCCGTGGCGCGCGATCGGCACGCGCGCTTGTTGCAAAAGCTCTCGGATTTTCTGAAGCCCTAGCGCCGCGCCCGCGGGTCGAGGGCGTCGCGGATGGCGTCGCCGAGGAAGTTGAGCGCGAGGAGGGTGACGGACATGACCAGCGCTGGAAAGAACAAGAGCCACCAAAAGCTTTTCACCGGGTTGATGACTTGCGCGCCGTCGCTGAGCAGACTGCCCCAACTGGCCTGCGGCGCTTGCACGCCGAGACCGAGGAAGCTGAGGAAGCTTTCGTCGAGGATGACTGCGGGGATGGTGAGCGTGAGGTAGATGATGACGATGCCGCCGAGGTTTGGCAGGAGATGGCGGAAGATGATCTTCGTGTGGCT
>JBBQIZ010000232.1:0-6272 GCA_038325425.1 Chthoniobacterales bacterium | reverse complement strand
TCGTTGGCGGGGTCTTCGGGGTCGAGGCGGACGCGGGTCTGCCCGAGCATGAAGGCGAAGTGCCGGACGTGCTTGGGGAATTCGGCGAGGGTGAAGTGGTGGGGAGTGATCTGCCGGCCTTGGAAGAGGGGCAGGTCGAGCTGGTCGTCGGGCTCCAGATCGTAGAGGACGAAGCGGGCGAAGTCGGAGACGAGGACGAAGCGGGGAATCTCGTCCCAGCGCTGCTCGCGGGTGAGATCCTCGATGTAGGTGAAGGCCTGGGTCTGGGCGAGGGCGAGGTCTTCACCGTAGCTCTTGTGCTCGACGAGGAGCTTGCCGCGCCAGAGGAGATCGATGGCGCCCTTGTTGCCTTTTAGATTGGTGACGTTGGCCTCGAACGACGCAAGCGAGGCGCGGCGCATCTAGGGCGCGGCGGGGCGCCTGGCCTTCCTCCGGCGGCCGCTGAGCGCCCGGCTGGCCTCGCGGGCGAGCAGGGCGACGATGGGATGCTCGATGCGCCGCTCGGCGGTTATCAGGTAAAGTTGCGTCTGGCATTCCCCGGTCCGGCCGATGCTCACGAAACCGTAGCGCTCGATCGCCTCGGCGGCCACGATGGTCGGCACCACGGTGACGCCGAGGCCTTCGGTGGCCACGATTTTGGCGAGCGCGGCATCTTCAAATTCCCCGATGACCAGCGGCTCGATCGCCACGGCGCGGAACCACTTTTCCAACTCGCGCCGCAGCGCCGTATTCTGCGTGGGCAGGAGCATTCGCGCGCCGTGGAGATTGCGCGGGAAGCGACCGGTGAGCTTCTGCGCCAGCGCGGGCGAGGCGCAGAAGGTCACGCCGCTGGCGCCGAGCGGATGGTTGAAAGTCTTGACCTTGGCGCTGGAGGGCGGCGGCTCATCGGCGAGCAGCGCGTCGAGGCGATGCGCGGCGAGCTGGCCGAGCAGGTCGTCGAGCTTGCCCTCGTGGCAGGTCACGCGGACCGCCGGTTCTTGCGCGAAGACGGGGCGGAGGATCTCGAGACTCAGCAGCTTCGGAAAGGAATCCACGATGCCCATCTGCAGACGTGGCGTCCGGGCGGAGGGCGCGCGCCGCGCGACGGTGAGGAGCTCACGGCCGAGCGCGAGAATCTCCTCGGCGTAGCTGTGGATGGTGCGGCCGAAGTCGGTGAGCACGATCGAGCGACCGCTGCGCCGGTAGAGCGTTTCGCCGAGCGCGGCTTCGAGCTGTTTTACCTGCGCGCAAATGGCGGGCTGCGAGATGCGCAGCTTCTCCGCGGCGCGGCTCACACTGCCCTCGCGGGCCACGGCGTGAAAGTAGCGGAGATGGTGGTAATTGAGCCATTCGTCGGCGGTGTTTGAGGATTCCATAAACCTTCACGGTAGATGCGAGAATGTGTCTTTGTCGAATCCGCAGGGCCCGCGCAGAGTCGGGCTGCCATGAAAATCACCCTCAAACATCTCCACCACACGCCCTCCACGTCGCTCACCGTGTTGATTGAGCAGCAGCTCGGAGAACTCGGCAAAACGCGGCAGATCGACGAAGCGCGAGTGGTCATCGAACGTCGCCTTGAAGCGAGCCCGCCGTTCCGGGTCAGCGCGCATTTGGTGACGCCGGGTCCGGACGTTTTCGCCGAAGCGGCCGATCACACCCTCCGAGCCGCGTGGCAAAAGACGATGACGCAGCTCGCCGCCAACATCGGCCAGCTTCATGAAAAACGGGCTCGGCGCGTCCGGAGCAATCTCAAGACGAGCCAGCCAGGCCGGAGCCCTGCGCCCGGCGCGCGGACCTGATCCATCAACCCACCGACGCATTCCGATGCCCATCGAAACCATGAATACTCCCAACCCCCGCGAGGGATCGCATCTCGCCAGCTACATTACCTACGTCTCGGACGAAGGACTCGACCTCGAACGCTTTGTCCAGGACGGGGGACGGCTCGTCGTGCGCGAGGACTCTGCCGGCCTCCCCAGCGGCCTCGCAGACCTCCGCCAGAAAATCAGCGACTTGCGCCCGACGCATCCGCAACTCGCGCGGCAACTCGACTTCCTCGCGCAGTTTTTTGAATCCGATGCCGCGCGCGATCCAGAGTGCGTCCGCCACCTGCCGGAGGCCGTCTGTAATGAAGTCGCCTTCGCCCTTTTCTACACGGCCAAGGACATGGACTTGATTCCCGATGACCTCCCGGACGTCGGCTACCGCGACGACTGTGCCGTCGTCGCAATGGTGCTGACCCGGCATGCCGCGATTTTCGAGCACTACTGCGCGGCGCACGGCCTCGACTGGGCCGCGCTGAAGCCTGAGACCTCCAACTAAGACTCCACCAAACCACCCGCCCACCGTGAAGCCATGCCTGCAAACTTCCGCACGTTCTCGCCACACGACGCCCTCGGCGACGTCGCACGGTTGCTCCTCGATGGTTCGCAGCAGGATTTTCCGGTGCTCGATGGCGAGCGTGTCGTGGGCGTCCTCACTCATGCGCGGCTCTTTGAAGTCCTGCGTGAACGTGGCGAGTGGACGCCCGTAGCCGAGGCCATGGAGCGCAACTTCTACTCCCTGCGCCCGGACGAACGACTCGACGTCGCGCTCTGCCAGACAGAGCCAAGGAGCACCGTCATGCCCGTGGCTCGTGACTCATCATGACCACTAAACCGACCAACACCCTGACCAAAATGCCTGAGGCAGACCAACTCACCCACCGCAGCTTTCTTATGAAATCCGAAAACATAAAATTCACCGAATCCGACCTCGTCGAACTCATCATGCGCGGCGCCGCGCGGCTGACGCCAGCAGAAGCGCACCGGCTTGTCGCCGAAATGCCTGACCACCGCGAGCAGTTCGCCCGGCTCCGCGATTCCGGCTACCCGGAGGCGGAGCGCCAGTTGTGGTTTCTGTCGCACATCGTCGAGCAGGTCTGGACCGATCAGTATCGTGAGATGCCTTATGGTGCGGCGCTGGAGGCGGCGTTTGCCGTCACCTATTTCCTCCGCGAAGGCGATCTGATCCCTGACTCCATCGGTCCCATCGGACTGGTGGACGACATCGCCGTCGTCCAGGTCGTGTTCCTGCGCAACGCGGTCGCCTACGAGCTCTTTCGGGCCGGGACCCATCTCGATTGGGCCGACTTCACCCTCAGCTCTCGCCCCTGACCTTCAGCAGCACTCGGCGCGGAAACGCCTGTTTAAGATTATTTCAGAATGACTGACACTCTCTGGCTCTGGGTCGGCTTTAACGTCTTCGTCCTCGCGATGCTCGCGCTCGATCTCGGCGTCTTTCATCGCAAGGCGCACGTTGTGACGCTCAAGGAGTCGCTTTCGTGGACGGCCGTCTGGGTGACGCTCGCACTGCTCTTTAACCTCGGCGTCGCGCACTTCATGGGCCCGCAGAAAGGGCTCGAATTCCTCACCGGATACGTGATCGAGAAGTCGCTCAGCGTGGACAACGTCTTTGTCTTCGCGCTGCTCTTTTCCTACTTCGCGGTGCCGCCGATCTATCAGCACAAGGTGCTCTTCTGGGGCATCCTCGGCGCGCTCGTCATGCGCGCGATCATGATCTTTCTCGGCGCGGCGCTCATCGCGGAATTCGCTTGGATCATCTACGTCTTCGGCGCCTTCCTCATCCTCACGGGCATCAAGATGATCGTGAAGAACGAGGAGGAAATTCACCCCGAGCGCAATCCGCTCGTGCGCTGGTTCAAGAAGCTCATGCCCGTCACGAACGACTATCGCGGCGATAAGTTCTTCGTGAAAGAAAACGGCGTCCGCATGGCCACGCCGCTCTTCGTGGTGCTGTTGCTCGTCGAGTTCTCGGACCTCATCTTCGCGGTGGATTCCATCCCGGCGATCTTTGCGGTCACGAAGGATCCCTTCATCGTCTATACCTCGAATGTCTTCGCGATCCTCGGCCTGCGCTCGCTCTACTTTGCGCTCGCGGGAGTGATGGACAAATTCCACTACCTCAAGATCGGCCTCGGTGTGGTGCTGAGCTTCGTCGGGGTGAAAATGCTGCTCGGCCACACGGCGTGGAAGATCGATACGCATCTCTCGCTGGGCGTGATCGTCGGGATTCTCGCAGTCTCGGTCATCGTGTCCCTGCTGCGGCCGAGGAAGGTCGTGGTGAAGGAGGACAATATTTTGATCCAGCCGGAACCGGCCCAGGTGGATCAGATCTCATGATCCACTTGGCGAAACACATCGTCGGTTCGCGGCTGTTCCGTGGGACGATCATCGCGGTGATCGTCTTCGCCGGAGTGCTCGCGGGCGTGGAAACGAACGCCGCGCTCGTCGCGCAGCATCGCACGATCCTGCACACGCTCGATGCCGCCGTGCTGGCCGTCTTCATCGCCGAGATCGCACTCAAGCTCGCGGCGCATGGACGTCGGCCGCTCGATTACTTCCGGGATGGCTGGAACGTGTTCGACTTCACCATCGTCGCGCTGTGCCTGCTGCCGATTGGCGGACCCTTCGCCGCGGTGCTGCGACTGGTGCGGGCGCTGCGTCTGCTGCGGCTGGTCAGCGCGCTGCCCAAGCTGCAACTCCTCGTCGGCGCACTGCTGAAAAGCCTCAGCGCGATGGGTTACGTGAGTCTGCTGCTGGGGCTCGTTTTCTACATCTACGCGATCATCGGCATCCGTCTCTTCGGACCGCACGCGCCAGAGCACTTCGGCTCGCTGGCGGTCGCGCTCATGGCGTTGTTCCAAATGATCACGCTCGATAACTGGAGCGAACTCTTCAGCGCCGCGCAAACCGCCGCACCCATCGCCGCCGTGATCTACTTCGTCAGTTTCATCCTGGTCGGCACCATGATCATGCTGAACCTTTTCATCGGGATCATCATGAACAGCATGTCCGAGATGAACGCGGAGCTGGACGAACAAAAGCAGGCCCAACGTCCCCGGCCTGATCCCGACGCCGCGACGGCACACTTCGCAGCGATCGAGCGGCACCTCGCCGAACTGCAATTCGCTCTGCGCCACGACCACCCCGGTCGCAGACAGGAACGATACGAGGCGCCGGAATTCCATCACCGCCCATCGATCACCTCCCAATTTCCACACCCCACCAACCCATAACCCACCTACTGCCGTGAAAACCCAATACCTCTTCCTCGCCCTCATCGCCATCGCCGGAACTGGCTGCTCCACGCTCTCGCCCAATAGCGCGACCATGACCCAGTCCGCCCAAAAGGCGACCACGCCGGGACAAGCTCTGCAAAAGCTCAAGGACGGCAACGCCCGATTCGTCAGCGGTCGGTCGGTGCACCGCAACTACCTCGCGCAGGTGAAGGAAACGTCCAAAGGACAGTATCCCTATGCCAGCGTCGTGAGCTGCCTCGATTCGCGCACCGGCACTGAGCTGATCTTTGATCAAGGCATCGGTGATGTTTTCAATGCGCGCGTCGCCGGAAACATCGTGAACCCGGACATCCTCGGCAGTCTGGAATTTGCCTCGAAGGTGGCGGGCTCAAAGCTCATCGCCGTCGTCGGCCACACCAAATGCGGTGCAGTGAAAGGCGCGTGCGATGACGTCGAACTCGGCAATCTCACTGGGCTGCTCGACCGGATCGAACCCGCAGTGAAAGCAACACCCTCCGTCGGCGGATCGGATCGTTCGTCGAAGAATGCGGAGTTTGTCGATGCCGCCGCCAAGCAGAACGTCCGCACGGCCATGGCAAACATTCGTCGGCAGAGCCCGATCCTCCGCCAGATGGAAAAGGAAGGTCAGATCCAAATCGTCGGCGGGATGCATGACATCACCACTGGCAAGGTGACCTTCTTTAACTAACTCCTTCTCCCGACTCGCAAGCCGATGAAAACCAAACACTGGCTGCTCACCATCTGGGTGCTCCTCGTCTTTGCGCTGCATCAGGATGTCTGGAACTGGACCAAGTCCGGCCCGTTGCTCTTCGGCATGCTGCCGCCGGGACTTACCTATCATCTGGGTTACTCGGTGCTCGCCGCGATCACCATGGCGCTGCTCGTGAAGTTCGCGTGGCCCGAAAACCTCGATGAGGAAAATAAGCCATGATCCCGGCGATCGTCGTCTTCATCTACCTCGGCATCGTGCTCTATGTCGGGCTATTTGCCTTCCGGAAGAGCACGGGATCGAAGGAGGATTTCTTCCTCGCGAGTCGGTCGCTCGGGCCGTGGGTGTTTCTGCTCACGGTCTTCGGCACGAACATGACGGCCTTCGCCATCCTCGGCAGTTCCGGGCTTGCGTATCAGCGCGGCATCGGCGTTTACGGACTCATGGCTTCGTCGTCGGGGCTGATCATTCCGCTCACCATCT
>JBBQIZ010000231.1:0-6294 GCA_038325425.1 Chthoniobacterales bacterium | reverse complement strand
CCCCACCGGGGTGAATCTCGAAAAACTCATCGAGGAAACCCGCGACACCCTCCAGCCGGCCATCGAAGGCCGCGCCATCGAGTGGAAGATCGGTCCGCTGCCCGTGGTGCGGGGCGATCCCGCGATGCTCCGCCAGGTGCTCGCGAACCTGCTCGAAAACGCCGTCAAATTCACCCGCGTCCAGCCTGCCGCGGTGATCGAGATCACCTGCGAGAGCGGGCCGGCGGAGCACGTCATCCACATCCGCGACAACGGCGCGGGCTTCGATCCGCGCTACGCGGACAAGCTCTTCGGCGTCTTCCAGCGGCTGCACTCGACGACGGATTTCGAGGGCACCGGCATCGGCCTCGCCACCTCGCGCCGCATCATCCACCGGCACGGCGGTCGCATTTGGGCCGAGAGCCAGCCCGGTCAGGGCGCGGGCTTTTACTTTTCGCTGCCCAGGAACTGAGATACCACCGTCCTTTTCTTATGAAAAACCGCCACATCCTGCTCGTCGAAGACGACCCCGCCTCCGCCGAGCTCGCGATGCTGGTGTTCAAGAAAATCGCGCCGGGCGTCCGCATCCACCATGTCTCCGACGGCGTGGAGGCGCTCGATTTTCTCGAAGGCCGCGGCGGACCTGCCGGGCGCGAGCCCCAGCCGCCGAACGTGGTGCTGCTCGATCTCAAGCTGCCGCGCGTGGACGGCTTCGGGGTCCTGGAGCGGATGCGCGCCCTGCCGGAGCAGCGGCTCTCGCGGGTCGTCGTGCTGAGTGCCTCCCGCCACGACCGCGACATCCAGCGCGCCTACGAGCTCGGCGCCAGCGGCTACGTGGTCAAATGCATGGAGTTCGACCGCTTCCGCTCGTCGCTCCAGGCGATTTGGGATTTCTGGGGCACTTACAACATGCCGCCACCCGCGCCGGCGCACCCCTCCGTGTCATGAATACCGGCCCGCGCATTCTCCACCTGGAAGACGACGCCGCCGATGCGCAGCTCATCCGCGACACGCTGAAGCGCGCGGGCCTCGAAGCCGCCATCACCGTCGCGACCGATCGCGCGGAGTTCGAGGCGGCGCTCGCCCGCGACGCGCACGACATCATCCTCGCGGACTATCATCTCCCCGCCTTCGACGGCGCGGCGGCCCTGGAAATGAGCCGCGCCCTGCACCCGGATCGCCCGTTCATCTTCGTCACCGGCGCTCTTGGCGAAGAGCGCGCCGTGACCTTGCTCAAAAGCGGCGCCACCGACTACGTGCTCAAGGACCGGCTGTCGCGACTCGCGCCCGCCATCGAGCGCGCGCTCGCCGAAGCCCGCGAACACGACCTGCGCCGGCGCGCGGAGGAAGAGATGCGGCTCGCCCGCGACCAGGCCGAGGAGGCGAACCGGGCGAAGGATCGTTTCCTCGCGGCCCTGAGCCACGAATTGCGCACGCCGCTCACGCCCGTGCTGATGGTGGTTTCCGCCGAGGAGCGCTCCGCGAGTCTGCCGCCGGAAGTGCGCGAGGATTTTGCGATGATCCGGGCGAATATCGAAACCGAAGTGCGGCTCATCGACGACTTGCTGGACCTCGCTCGTGTCACGCAGGGCAAGCTGCGGATTGAGCTGGCACCGTGCGATGCGCATGCGCTGATCCGGCGCGTCGAGACGCTCGTGCGGGGCGACATGGAAGCAAAACGGCTCACCTTCACGCTCGACCTCGCCGCCACCGACCATCGCCTCATGGGCGACGCGGTGCGGCTCCAGCAAGTGCTGTGGAACTTGCTCCGGAACGCGGTCAAATTCACGCCGCCCGGCGGGGCCATCGCCGTGCGCACCTGGAATGTAGGCGGCGCGCTGCGCGTGGCCGTCACCGACACCGGCATCGGCATCGCCGCCGCCGATCTCGCGCGGGTCTTCGACGCCTTCGCGCAAACCCACGAAGCCAGCGCGCCGCGATATGGCGGGCTCGGCCTCGGCCTGTCGATCGCGAGGGAGATCGCCGCCGCGCATGGCGGCCGCGTCTGGGCGGAAAGCGCGGGGCGCGGACACGGCGGCGCCTTTCATCTCGATCTGCCGCTGGCGGCCTGGGATGCCGGCACCCTGCCCGGCGCGCCCGCCGCCGCGACCTCGAAACGGCTGCGCATCCTGATCGTGGAAGACGACGATGCGACGCGCGAGACCCTCCAGCGTCTGCTCGCGCGCCGGGGCCATCGAGTCAACGCGGCGGAGTCCGCGGCCCGCGCGCGCCAACTCGCGGCGGATGAGGAGTTCGATCTCGCGATCTCCGATCTCGGCCTGCCGGACGGCGATGGTCATGAACTCGCGGTCGAGCTGCGGGAGCGTCACCGGCTCCCGGTGGTCGTCCTGTCCGGATTGGGAGCGCCCGAGGATCTCGACCGGTCCCGCGCGGCGGGCTGCATCGCGCATCTGGTCAAGCCGGTCAGCATCGAAGCGCTCGATCACGCGATCCTCACGGCCCAGCCGGCAGGCTTGCCCCAGCCATGAATTCCCCCATTCAGATCCTCCTGCTCGAAGACTCCGACGGCGACGCCCTCCTGATCGAGCACGAGCTCCGCAGGACCGGCATCGCCCACACGCTGCGCCGCGTCGCGGATGGAGCGGGATTCCGCGCCGCCCTCGCCGGGGCGCGGCCGGATGTGGTGCTGTCGGATTACAAAATGCCCGGTTTCCGCGGCGACGCCGCCCTCGCCGTGGTGCGCGAGATTTCCCCGGAGCTGCCCTTCATCTGTGTCTCCGGGACGATCGGTGAAGACACGGCTGTGGAGCTGATGAAAGCGGGCGCGACGGACTACGTGCTCAAGGATCGGCTCGAGCGCCTGCCCCTGGCCCTGCGCCGGGCGCTCGACGAGGCGGAGCAGCGCGCGGCCCTTCGCCAGGCCGAGGCCGCCGCACGCCACAGCAATGAAACGCTCGCCCTCGCACTCGACGCGTCGAATCTGGGCACTTGGGATTGGAACATCACCACGGGCGAACTCGAATGGTCGGAGCGCTGCAAGGCGATCTATGGCATTCCGGCCGACGAGCCGATGAACTACGGCCGCTTTATTCGCGCGATCCATCCCGACGATCGACGCCAGGCCGATGCCGCCATGACCCGGGCGCTGGCGGAGCAGATGCCCTACGACATCGAATTCCGCACCCAGTGGCCCGACGGCGCGGTGCATTGGATTTCTTCCAAAGGCCGCGCCTTCTACGACGCGGCGTCCGGCAAGCCCGTGCGGATGACGGGCACCGCCCTGGAAATCACGGAGCGCAAAGGCAGCGAGGAGGAAATCCGCACGCTCAACCGGGAATTGGAATCGCGCGTGATCGAGCGGACCTCCGAACTGCGCGCGGCCGTCGATGCGCTCGAACGGGAGATGGCCGAACGGCGTCGGCTGGAGGCGGAAGTGCTCCGGATCGCCGAGCAGGAGCGGCTGTATGTGGCCAGCGATCTCCTGCACGAGGGCGTCTGCCAGGAACTCGTGGGCACCCGATTCCTTTTGACCGCGCTGCGCCAGGATTTGGAGACCTCCGGTCATCCGCAGGCGTCTCACGCGCGAAGTATCGAAGTCGCGCTCCTCGGGGCGACGGATCATGCGCGGGAAGCAGCGCGCGGCTTGAATCCCGTAGTGGCGGAGGGCAACGGGCTGATGCACGCGCTGGAACAACTGACCGCCGCGACGCAGCGCGCGGGTCCGATGCGTTGTTCTCTGGAATGCCCCGCGCCGGTCTGGATCGAGAACCAGGAGGCAGCCAACGCGCTTTACCGGATCGCGCAGGAGGCGATTCGCAACGCCGTGCGCCACAGTCATGCGGAGCAGATCACCGTGCATCTGAGCGAGCGCGACGACGAAGTTTACCTCACCGTGCAGGACGATGGCTGCGGTCTTCCGGCGGATGTTTCCGCCCAGCCGGGCATGGGCCTGCATGTCATGAGATACCGCGCCGGCTTGCTCGGCGGGCAGACCACCATCCAGCCACGGGAGGCCGGCGGCACCGAAGTCGTCGGCCGCATTCCAAAACGCACCGTGAAAGGATGAAGCGAAGGCTCGCCGGGAAGGAAGCAGCCGCGCCGTCCAGCGCGCGGGTGCTGATCGTGGACGATCATCCCTTCCTGCGCCTGGGCCTGGCCGATGCGCTCGGGAAAGAGTCGGGGCTCTGGGTCTGCGGTGCTGTCGGGACAGCGGAGGAAGCGTTGCCCGCGATCGGGAAGCTGCGCCCGGACGTGGTCGTCTCCGATCTCAACCTGCCGGGAAAGAGCGGGCTGGAGTTGATCAAAGACCTCGCGAGCCTGTGCCCCGGCCTGCCGGTGATCGTGCTCTCGATGCACGACGAGGAGATCTACGCCGAGCGGGTGCTGCGCGCCGGGGGTCGCGGCTACGTGATGAAAAGCGAAGGCCCCGAAAAGCTCGCCACCGCGATCCGGCACGTGCTGGCCGGCGGCATCCACGTGAGTGCGAAGACCTCGGCGCGCATCGTGGAAATCTTCAGCGGCCGCGACCCGCGAAACCACTCGCCGCTCAGCCAGCTCAGCGACCGCGAGTTGGAGGTCTTCCGATGGCTCGGCAAGGGGCTCTGCACGCAGGAGGTGGCGGACCGGCTTCACCTCAGCCCGAAGACGGTCGAAACGCATCGTCTGAGCATCAAGAAGAAACTCCGTCTCGGCTCGGCGGCGGAATTGGTGGCTTACGCCGCACGCTGGACGGCGGCGGAGTCTGGCGGCATCGCGCGGGGCGAAGCGTAGGCCGCCCCGCCAGCGCGCGCGCCCCGCAGTCCACGCTCAGGAATTTCCTGAGCCACACTCAGGAAATGGCGCGGACACTGCGCGCAACCAGCCTCATTGTCCGCTCCCCGGCACGCCGTCCAAGATGATCGCCATGGAAGCAACCTTGATTTGTCCAGAGCCGCAGGAACCCCTCTCGGACGGCCGGCAGTTTCACATCGTGATGATCTACGAAGACGCCCACGTCGGAAGCCGCGCCCAACGGTTTGCCGACAAACTGCTGGGCGAGATCCGCGCGGACTGCGAGTGCGTGAGCGATCTCTGGCGCTTCGACGTGCTGGCGCTCAGCGAGGTGCGCAATGCGGCGGTGAGGGCCGCGACCGCCGCCGACCTCGTGATCGTCTCCGCATCCGGTGAGCGCGACCTTCCGTCCGCGGTGGCAGAATGGCTCGAACTGTGGGCCTGGATGATCGATGGCACCAGGCCGGCCTTGGTGGCGCTCTTCCAAGACAGCGAGGGGAAATGCGTCCGCCGCATCCAGACTCGCCTGCGCGCGATTGCGGCGAAAAAAGATCTGGAGTTCTTCGCGCAGACGACTGCCGAGGGCTGCGTCGCCGAGCTGGCGGATGGGAGGACGGCCCGATGAACGCCAACCTCACCGTGCTCGTGGTCGATGATGCCCCGTCGATCTGCGACCTCATCGCCTGGCACTTGTCGGCCGTGGGCTTCCGGGTCTTGACGGCCAACGACGGGACCGAGGCGCAGCGAATCGTCCGCTCCGATACGGCCGCGGAAATCGACCTGCTGCTGACCGACGTGGAGATGCCAGGGATGCGGGGCGACGAACTGGCCGAGTGGTTTTCCAAAGAGCGCCCGCAGGCGCGAGTGCTCTTGATGTCCGGTAACCCGGCCAACCTCCCCGACCCGCGCACGGTCGCCTTTCTCCCGAAGCCGTTTTCCCTCGCGGAACTCAATGCCGCGATCCACCAAGTATTCGCCGGAGAAGCAACGGTGTCGGCGGAGCTCTCGTCGCCCGCCGCCACGGCCTGATGCGCTCAGCTATCGGTCAGTCCGATGGTGATTTCCGCGTTGTTGCCGGAGCAGCCGCGCGGCCTTTCCATCCGGCCTTCGCACCGCGCGTGCTTTCGCGGCCGTGCCAGCTCATGCGCACACGGCGGAGGTGCCTGGTCGCGCGGTCAATGACGAGGATCACGCGGTCTTCCGCCGCCATTCCTTCAGAATTTACCGGCTCTCAGCACCCGCACATCAGATTCGAAAACGATCATGCCATAGCGCGGGATCAGCTCCTTCTCGATCCGCGCGAGCAGCGCACTCGCGGCGTCGGCGGTGAGGACGACTTCGATCTGCACGTTGGCGAACTCTTTCATCTCGCCGGTACGCGCCCCGCCGGCGCCGTCGCCTTCGACGGGAAAATGCGTGCAGCCGTGCGCGCCGACTTCGGGGAGCAGCTTCTTCACCGCCTGCAGCGCGTAGGCTTCGCAGACGATGGTGACGAGTTTCATCGGGTGGGTGTTCATGGCGTTAGCGGTAGAGGACGCGGGCGATCTCGAGATAGATCGGGATGCCGAGGGTGATGTTAAAGGG
>JBBQIZ010000230.1:0-6357 GCA_038325425.1 Chthoniobacterales bacterium | reverse complement strand
CGGCGGCGGCAGGGGTGAACGGGACGCCGCCTGGCGCAGTTCGATGAAGCCGGTGCCTTTCGTGGCCACCATGGGGATCACGGGGACGCCGAGCTTTTCGCGCAGCGCCATGAGGTCGATGACCACGCCGTTTTTCTCCGCGACATCGACCATGTTCAGCGCGACGACGACGGGAATCTGTAGCTCGAGCATCTGGGCAACGAGGTAGAGATTTCGCTCGAGATTCGAGGCATCGACGACGCAGATGACCATGTCCGGTCGCGGCGTGTCCGGCTGTCGGCTGAGCAGGACGTCGCGGGCGACCGCTTCATCCGGCGAACGCACCTGCAGGCTGTAGCTGCCGGGCAGATCGAGCAGCTCCATCGGCTCGCCGTGGCTGCCGAAGAAGCGGCCCGTCTTTTTCTCGACGGTCACGCCCGGATAGTTGCCGACCTTTTGCCGCAAGCCGGTCAGCGCATTGAAAATCGTGCTCTTGCCGCAGTTCGGATTGCCGGCAATGGCGACGTGGCGGAGGACTTCGCGGCTCGATCCGAAAACCGGCGCTGCGACGGGCGCATTCATCTCAGACTCGGGCGACGCGCACGCCGGACGCTTCCTTTTTCCGCAGCGAAAGATGGTAACCGCGCACTTTGATATCGATCGGATCGCCGAGCGGCGCGTAGCGCACGACCTCGAATTGCGCGCCGACAGTCAGGCCCATTTCGAGCAGACGCTGATGCTGCTCCGGCGGCAGATCGAAGCTGAGCACGCGCGCCTTTTGGCCGAGCGGCAGAGTGCTGAGCGGTTCGCCGGCTTCCGTCGTCATGCCGCGATTTTCTCCACGCGCACATGCTCGCCGAGGCCGCGGCCGATGGCCACGCGCATCCCCATGATCGAGCAGATGATCGCCGCGCCGTCCGAAACCTTGCGCACTTCCACGCGATCCTGAAAGCCGAGTTCGCGCAGCCGCATGCAGTCCGGGCACTCCGCGCAGATCGCCACGACGCGCAGCCGCTCGCCGACTTTGGCGCGGGCGAGGGTCAGGGTCGTGTGAGGCAGGGGCGCGGACATGAGTGCGAGGGCGGGGGAAGTTAGCAGCGCCTGAGATTCTGTCGCAATTGAATTGTGCAGTGCCATTCGAATTTTCAAGCAACGGATGACGCCGGGGCGTAACCGATGGTAAAGCAGTCGGATGCGCCGCCTGCTTTCCTGGATCTGTCTGTCCGGCGCCTTGGCCATCGGACCGGCGGCGAGCGCGGCCGGGATGGATTTCTGGGTCTGGCATCGCACGAAGCCGTTGCAGGCGGAAGAGCGGGTGGCCCTCGTCGCGCAAGGGGTGACGACGCTCTACTTGCACGTCGGCGAGATGCAAAACCGCGACGGCGCCTGGCGGTGGAAAAATCCGCCGCGTGTCGTGGAAGGTCTGGCGGAAGGCATGCGGGTGGTGCCGGTGGTGCGGCTGACCAGTGAGGTGAAGCAACCCTTTGCGCCGTCGGCGATGGAGATTCTACGCCGCGAACTGCCGCGCGTGGCCGGCGCGAAAGGCGCGCTGCAGATTGACTACGATTGCCCGGATCGACTGTTGCCCGAATACGCAGCCGCGCTCCGCGAGATTCGCCCAGCCGTGCCCGATCTTTCGATCACCGCGCTCACGGGATGGCCGCGCCTGCCGGGCTTCGCCGCGCTGACCCGCGAAGTCGCCGAGATCGTGCCGATGTTTTACGACCTCCAAGCCGAACCGACCGGCGTGAGTGCAACCGCGCCGCCGCCGCCGCTGCTCGATCCCGGGCAACTCGCGAAAGTAATGTCGCCGTGGCAGCAGTGCCCGATCCCGTGGCGCGCGGGTCTGCCCAATTTCGCGCGACTCACCGTCTTCGACCGCACCGGCGTCTCGCGCGGGCAGATTCCCAACTGGGCGTGGGACGATTTCTGTTTCCACAAAGCCCTGCACACGCTCGCGCCGACGCGGCTCGGCGTGACGCTCTTCCGCGCGAGTGCCGACACCCGCGTTTCCTCCACGCCGGTCCTGAAAGATGAAATGGTCGCCTCACGTTTCACCGATCGCGCAGCGCTCGCCCAAGCCGTGCGACTGGCGCGCGAAGCCGGGGCGCAAGGCGTCGTGCTCTTCCGCTTGCCGGATGGCGGCGGGCCCGGAGGCTGGTCACTCGGCGATCTCGCCGCGCTGGCCACCGATGAAAAACCGCGCCTCATCCTGCGCCGCACGACGGGTGGTCCACTGGAACTCGTCAACGAATCGCCCGTTGACCTCGCGCCCCGGCTCTCCGGGGAAAAGAGCGATCGCGACCGCGGCTACGCGCTGGAGATCGACGCGCCTGCGCCCGTCTTTCGCGAAGCGCTCGCCGGCGATTTCTGGCGCGTGACCAGCCACGCGCAGCCGGACGCCGAAAAACCCATCGCGGTGCTCGTGCCGCTGGCTACGCGGCTGACGTTTTGGTTCAGCCATCTGCGCGGGCGCGCGTCGTTGCGCCCCGGATTGCTGCAGTTCGCGCCGGGCGCCACCGTCGAGGCTTTGCGCTACCGCGTCCTCGACGGCAACCCCGCGCCCGCATGGCAACCGCTCGCCCCCGCGCTCTCCGCTTCCGCCACCCCATGAAACGCCCGCCTCTTCACTCGCTCCTGCCCAGCCTCGCACTCGCGGTCGCCGCCGTGTTCACCCCGGTTTCGCTGCACGCCACCGGGGATTATTTCGAGGAGCCGCTCACGTCGCTTCCGGACTTTCTGAAGCTCGACCAACTTCCCGCGAAGACCTTCCAGCAAATCCTCTCCGAGACCGCGCAGCCCGCACCCAAAGTCGAAGCGGTGGACGTGGACGCGGAAGTGGCGGCCTTCAAGGCGCTCCCCAAAGCGCAGGCCCTGGCCCAAATCGACCAGGTGATTCCACGCGCCCGCGCCACGCAAGACACCGCCGCGCTCAATCTCCTCAACGATCTGCGCGATCTTTTCGCCGGACCGGCCAGCCCGGCGGAGATCGCCGAATATGTCGCGTGGCGCACCCGCGCCTCCGCCTACGAAGCGGCGGAAATCGCCGCGCGGCTCGCCACGGCCCCGCCGGCGCTGCGCCCGCATTATCTGTATCTGCGCGGCGCCGCTCTTTTCCTGGAACGCCGCGACACCGACAGCCAGGCGTGGTTTGAAAAAGTGCTGAAAGATTTCCCGAAACATCCGCGGGCCGAGATCGCGCTCTTCATGACCGCGCGCAGCCAGCTCTCGCGTTCGCGTTCGCCGGACTACACGCAGGACGATCGCCAGCTCGTGCCCGAGCAGCGCCCGCGCGCGAAGCTGCTCCTCGATCAATATCTCGCCAAATATCCGAACGGGCGCTGGGCCGGCGACGCGCTCGGCTGGCTCGGCGCCTGGTATTACGATGGCGGCGATTTCGCGGCGGCGCTGCGCTGTTATCTCGGACAACTCGATTTTCCCGACCATCCTGAACTCGCGGGCGCCGCGACGATCATGTGCGAGGCCACCCTTTCGCATCTCGCCTCCGCACCGCAGGACAAGGCCTGGGCGGAGGTGGCGGAGAATCCGCAGGCCGCGCAGGCGCTCGTTTATCTGCTGCTCAACTCCAGCGAATCGGACAACTACAACGGCAGCTACGATCCCGTGGACGAGGTGCGCGCCTGGCGGCGCAAGCTGCTCCCGAAAATCGCCGCGGCCATCGCCGGGCAGGACCAACTCTACCAGGATGCGACGTGGCGGCCGCGTTACCTCGCCACCCTCGCGCTCGCCGCGAGCGGGGCCGGCCAGCACGACGAGGCGCTGAAGCTTCTCTCGACCGCGGAAGCCGCGAAAACCGACGACTTGCTGCTCGCGCGCGGAGTCGTGTTGCAGCGCGCAAAACGTCCGCAGGAAGCCATCCCCGTGCTGCGGGCGTTATTGGAAACATTTCCGAAAAGTCCGCTCGCCGCCGGCGCGCGACTGCGGCTCGGCCTGGCACTGGCGGATGATCGGCAAGCCGGCGAGGCCATCCTCGAACTCGATCCGCTGCTGGCCAAGGAAGAGGACGCGAACGCCGTGCCGCCGGAGGATGCGGAAGAGGCGGATGATTCCAATCCCGGCACCTATCCGATCTATTCGGCGGTGCCCGCGGCGCAGGTCCGGCAATTGATCGATCTGCTGCTGAATTTCGCGCCGATCGAAGAACTCGCGTCCACGGCCCTCGCGCCGGATTTCGATCCCGTGCAGCGACTGCGTTTCACCGAGCCGATCGCCCAGCGCCTGCTCGCCAAGGAACAATTTGAGGAAGCGAAGAAGTATCTCACGCCCGCCCAATTCGGCCTCATCGCCGGACCGCTGGAAACGCTGACCAAAGCGGCGCGCGCAGCGAAGGACCCGGCGGCGCGAGCGCAGGCGTGTCTCGCGCTCGGCGATGCCTGGGCGGCGGCGCGCGGCCAGTTGCTGACCTACCCGCTCGATACCGACCAAAACCGGCGGCTGGTCTATCCGAACGAAGACGCCTACGCCGACGTGCGTCGCGCCGCTGCCGCGGCAGTCTTCGGTTACGCCGGCAACTTCCGCCTCGATCTCGAAAACCGCGACGAACTGCGCCACGCCTTCAACTGGTGGCTCGCTGCCTCCGACGCGCAGCCGGGCACCGCGACGACCGCGACCGCGCTCTGGCGGGCGCTGCGCGCGATGCCGCTGATTGCCGATGTCTCGCCCTTCACCGACGAACGCGCCCGCACGCGCCAATGGGCCGACGTTTCGCGCAAACTTTACGATCGTCTGCGCAAGGAATGCGCGAGCTCCGTCGAGGCGCGGCGCTCCGCCGTAACGTGGAATTTTCCCGCGCCGAAAAAACGCCCGCCCGAGCAAAACTACGGCCGCCAGGATCGCGACGCCGCCGGGGCGCGTCTGCCGGTGCTGGAAATCTTCGAGGTGGGGGACGACTACCCGGAAGGTGGGCCGCAGACGGAGGAGTACGCCGCGCACGCGCGGGAACTGGTGAAAGACGCACGCTCCGGGAACCCTGCCGTCGTGAAAGCCCGCATCGACAGGCTGCTCGCGGGGGCGCTCGGCCGCTTCACCGGACTCTACGATGCGCGCTGGGTGAACTTCTTTGAGGACCTCGCCCTCTTTTTCTCCGAGCCGGAGGTGAAACCGGAAGTGCGCGAAAAATACGTCGAACTCCGCCTCCGGTTCCTGGAGAAATCCGCGATCGGGGGGAGTCGTGTTTGGGATGACCGTTCGGCGGATCATCCGGATGGCCCGTTGCAGAAGGACATCCAGACTGCGCTCGCCGATCCAGAGGCCAAGCCCGTCGCGGATTACTTTGAGTTCCTCGATCTCGCGGTGATCGCCAACCAATTCACGTTCGTGAAGCTCAATCCCAAGGCCAAGGAAGGCGATCCTGACATTCTCACGAAGGGCGACGGCGACACCTATCGGACCCGCGATTATCCGCTGCTCGCCAAAAAGACGGAGGCCTTCCTGAAAAAATATCCGCGCAGCAAAAAGCGCGAGGCCGCGCTGCTGCTCCACGCCCGCGCGGTCTATCGCAGCTCGGAGGAAATGACGCTGCGGAATTATATGCCGTGGCCGCAGGGCACGCGCTGGGAAGGCGGTTACGTGAGCACCGTTTCGGCTCAGGAACCCTTCGACGCAAAACGCGTGCGCGCGGCGCTCGATGCCTACGACCGCGCTTTCCCCGAAGGCCGGTATGCGGCCGACATCCGGGACTGCCGCGCGGCGGTAGCGCTGCGGCTGCGCGAGTGGAAAACGGCGCTCGCGCTGACGGCGGAACAGTTGGCCGATGAAGGTCGCGTCGATTTGCACCAAGCGGCGGCCTGGCGCCTCGGCGAACTTTTCAGCCAGCTCGCGGATGAGCGCTACCGCGCCGATTTGCTGCGGGTGATCCAGGCCCACCCGCGCGCCAGCGAACTGCTCCTCAAGTATCTCGCCTTCGACTCCGACGTCCACCCGCTGCGCTACCTGAGCGGCTGGTTGCGCGCGCAGTTCGCGCAGCGTTAGCGCCGATACCGGGAACGGTCCGGCTCCGGAGAATGCCTGTTCATCGTCCATGCTGCCCGGAGGCCTTCTCCGCAGAGTCGAACGCCAGGGACTTATCGGCGTGAAGCGGGCTTTGGAGCGCGCGATCCCGATGCCCACTCCGTCGCCCCCTTAAACGACGAGCTTGCCCACGTGGCGAGCGACAGCGGCGATGTCGGGCGCGGGCTGATGCCGCGCGGGCGCGCCGAAATCTTTCATCCGGAAAAGTGCGCCGTCTTTTAAGATCCACGCCGCGGGATTGTAGGGGCCGACTTTGCGCGGATCGCTCCAGGTGTGAATCGAGAGCAAGCGCGGCGTGAGCGCGGCGGCGATGTGCATCGGCCCGCTATCGACGCTGACCACGAATGC
>JBBQIZ010000229.1:0-6358 GCA_038325425.1 Chthoniobacterales bacterium | reverse complement strand
GCCCGCTATACATTGAATGCCCGGCTGAGTCGGAATCTCACCGTGGGAGCGACCTACACCTTCGGAGATATGCGCCGCAATCTGGACGACGGGCAGGAGGGCGCGCTCTTCGCCACGATCAAGTTTTAGGGAGGGTGGCGCTGAAGCGGTTTTACCTGCCGCGGCCAATCTCCCGGAAAAGCCAGGCGCGGGCGTAGGTCCAGTCGCGCTTCGCGGTCGGCGCGGAGATCCCGAGCACGTCGGCGGCGTCGTCGATCGAGAGACCGGCGAAGTAACGCAGCTTCACCAACTCCGCCTTCCGCGGGTCGTGCGTGGCGAGGGCGTCGAGCGCTTCGTGGACGGCGAGCAGTTCGTCGTCCTTCGATGGCGCGGCGATCTCGATCTCGTCCGCGTCCACGTGCTCCGCGCCCGCGCCGTTCTTCGCGGCGAGCTTGCGGCGGGCGCGGTCGATGAGAATCCGCCGCATGGCCTCGGCAGCGGCGCCGAAGAAGTGCCCGCGGTTTTCAAACGACGGCACGCCTGCGGCTCCGCCGCCGCCCATTCGCAGCCACGCCTCATGAACGAGCGCGGTCGGTTGGAGCGTGTGGCCGGGCTGCTCGCGCGCCATCTTCGCGCGGGCGAGCTGGCGCAGCTCGGCATAGACGAGCGGGAGCAATTCCTCCCCGGCCCGCGCGTCGCCGTGCTGGATCGCCACCAGAAGCCGCGTGACATCGCTCATCAACCGGCAGCTTTCAGGAGGGAACGCGGGTTGACCATCTCCTTCTTTGTTCCTTCCCATCGAACAATCCAAGGCACATGGATCGACAGTCCCTAGTCACGCCTCCTGTTCTTTTCTCTCTCCTCCCTTTCGCGTTTATTTTGGTGTCTTTGGGAGTCCGAATACTTGTTATCGATCTCCGCCTGCCGGCGCTCGTGCCAATCGAGATTTTGACGGAGCGTGCGCGGATCAGGGTAGGTGTCGAGAGCCGTGTGCGGACCGGCTTCAGGCGATGAAGCGCAGCCGGCCAGCGCGCAGGCACCCAGGAGCATGGCGGCTTGAGCGAGTGATTTCATTTTTTCCTCGCGTCGTATTCCTTCCAGAACTCCGCGGCAGTCTTGTCGGGCAGGCGGGTCTTCTCGTTTTCGACGAAGCTGAGGCGTTCGAGCTTGGGGAAGGCCCGGCGGTCGCGGAGAAATTCGATGTCCTTCGCATTCGGCGGGAGCAAAAGTTCGGTGAGGTCTTTGAGCCCGGCGAGGGGCGAAACATCGGTGAGTTTCGCGCAGGCGTGCAGCCGCACCCTCGTCAACGGCATGCCGCGCACGACGGAGATGTCCGCCACGTTGGTGCCGCTGATGTGCAGGTGCTCGAGCTTCATCCCGGCGAGCGGGCTGAGGTCGGTGACCTTGGTGTTGTAGAGCGCGAGGTAAGTGAGGGGAAGGCCGGGGAGCGCGCTCAATTCGGTGACGCCGGTGTTCCCGATGCCAAGCTTGCTGATCCGTTTACCAGTCAGTGGCTTGAGGTCGCTGATGGCGGTTTCGCCGAGATTTACCTCCCAGGAGCCGTCGGCGAGCTTCTTCGCTTTCGCGGCGGCGCCGGGGATGGTCCACAGCCAGCGCATCTCGTCGTAGTCTTTCCAGAACTCTGCCGCGGGCTGGCCGAGCAGAGCGCCCTCAGCAGTGGTGATGTGGTAGCCGAGGTATTCGAGCTTCGGGAAGTCCCGGAGGAATTCGATGTCCTTCGCGTTCGCCGGAAGGATGAACGTCTTGAGCGTGCGGCAGTCCGCGAGCGGTGAGAGATCGCTGACTTGTGAGCCGCGCAGGAGGAGCCGGGTCAGAGGCATTCCGCGCAGCGGCGAGATGTCGGCCACCTTGGTATTGTGCAGGGAAAGGTCCTCAATCGGCATTCCCTGGAGGGGCCTGATGTCGGCGACTTTGGTTTCGTTGAGCGCCAGCTTTTTGAGCGCCATGCCGTGCAGCGGACCCAGGTGGGTGACGGCGGTTTGCCCGAGCTTGAGGCTGGTGATCGGCAGACCTTCCAGCAGTTTGAGGTTCCAGAAATTCGACTTGCCGAGGTCCACTTCCCAGCCGCCATCGAGTTTCTTGAACCGCCCCGCGGCACCCGGAATGGCGTTCAGCTTGCGCCGCACGTCGTAGTCTTTCCAAAACTCCTCTCTGGTCTGGTCCGGTGAGTAGTCCTTCGGGTTCTCGGTGAAGCTGATCCGACGGACATTTGGAAAGTGGCGGAGGAATTCGATGTCCTTCGCATTGGCGGGAAGTGTGATGATTTCGAGCGTTTTCGAGTCGCTGAGCGGCGAGAGATCGGTGACCGCGGAGTTGCGCAGCTTGATCGAGATCAAAGGCTTCCCGCGCAATGCCGAAAGGTCGGACACCAAGGTGTTGCCCAGACCCAGGGTTGTCAGCGGCATGTCGCGGAGGGGAGTGATGTCGGCGACGGGTGCTCCGGGAAGGTCCAACCGATCGAGCGCCATTCCTCGCAGCGGGCTCAAGTCCGTGACTTTGGTTCCGGCCATGTGCAAAAGTTCGAGAGGCATGTCCTTGAGCGGGCTGAGGTCGGTAACCTTGACGTGGTTAAGCCGGAGTTCCTTGAGCAGCATGCCGCGCAGCGGAGCCAGGTCCGTGACGGCGGTGCTGCCGAGGTTGAGTTTGCTGATCTTCGCGCCGTGAAGAAGGCCGAGATCGCGGATCGCGGAGTCTTCGAGATTCACGTCCCAGGTGCCGTCCTCGAGTTGTTTGATGGACTTGGGTTTGATGCCCGCCTGTCGCAGCGCGATGCGCCATTCCGATTGCTCGTATTCCTTCCAAAACTCCGCAGCTGTCTGCTTCGGCAGGCCATTGCTCAGCGCCTCGTAGGAAATCGCTTTCAACGCCTTGAGAGCACCCAGGGATCTCACATCGCGCGCTCCTTCCGGAAGAGTGAGCGATTCCAGCGTCGGGCACTGGAGCAGCGGGCGAAGGTCCGTGACCGCAGTGCCAGTAAGGGCCACGTTCTTGAGTGGCATGCCCGCGAGCACGGAGATGTCAGTGACCTTGGTGGAACCGAGCATGGCCTCCACCAGCTTGCGACCGCGCAGGAAGCTGAGATCGGCCAGCGCAGTTCCGGAGGCGATCAGCTTTTCGAGCTTCGTGCAGGCGGCCAGGGGAGAGAAGTCGGTCACTTCCGTGCGACTGAGATACACTTCCCGGAGGCTGCCGCTCAGCGTGGGCGCGCGCAGGGGCGTAAGATCGGTCACGGGCGTGGACCGGATTTCGAGCTTGGCCAGGGGGAGATTTTCCAGCGGGCGGAGGTCTGCGACTCCGGTGCCGTTGAGGATCAACTCGCGGATCGGCGCGCCTTGGAAGATGGTGCAATCGCTGAACTCCTTGGACTTGACCGTGACCGACCAGAATCCCGCGGACTTTCCGACCGGTTTGGTGGCGGGCTTTTTGTCTTCCGCCTGGCCACCTGGCGATTCCTTGAGGGTTGTGACCCCCGTTGTCTCTTCGGCGAGTTCGGTGGCGGTGTAGATGATTCCTGCGTCGTTCAAGCTCCGCATCCACGCGAGCCGCGGCCACATTTCCCAAAAATCCTTGGCGGTGGACTTGGGGATCCACTGCGAACCGGAGTTGGCTTCAAAAGCCAGCATCCGCAGCCCCGTCAGCTTTTGCAGCGCTTCGATATGGCGCGCTGGCGGCGGCACGGTGAGTTTTTCCAAAGTCGTGATGCCCGCGATGACGGCCACATCGGTGATGTTGGCGCACCCATTGAGATACAGTTCCTTGAGCGGCAGGCCACCCAGCGGGGTGAGATCGCTGACGGGGGTTCCTGAGAGGCGCAAACTTTCGAGCGGCATGCCGCGGAGCGGTTCCAGATCGGCGACCGGGTTGCCCGAAAGCGAAAGACTGCGCAGCGGGAGATTTCGGATCGGCGAGAGATCCGCGACTTTGCAGTTGGGAAGCATCAGTTCGCTGATCGGGGCGTCCTTGAGGAACGAGAGGTCGCTGAGCGGCTGTTTTTCGATGAATAGGCGGTAAGTTCCGTCGGGGAGTTTCGTGAGCGAGAAGTCAAAACCGGTATCGCGGATCGCCGGGAGGAAAGCCAGCTCACGATCCCAGTCGCGCCAGAAGATTTCCTTCGACTGGGTGATCTGAAACATGCGCCAACTCGCGAAGCGGTTGGTCATCGCATCCCCCTGGAGAAACGCGAGTCGTGGATGTTTGCGCAAGGCCGCGATGGCCTGGAGATCCTCATCGGGCAGATTGCGGTAGTTCCCTGGCAGGACGAGCCGCTCCAGCGTTTTCAGTTCATTCAACCAGGCCAATCCGCGCAACTGATCGCAGGTGTAAAGACCCAGCTCCTTCACTGGAGCAGTGGCTAGGAAAGAAAGATCCGTGACGGAACACCGGTCGATCACGCATTTCTCCAAAGGCACGTCTTTGAGCGGAGAGAAGTCGGTGCCGTGCGCGATCTCTCGGGCGTAGAACGTGGTCAGCGGCATGCCGGCGAGCGGGCTGAGATCGGACAAGCGACGGCAACCATAGAGTCCGAGCGTCTTCAGCTTCATCCCGCGCAGTGGCGAAAGGTCGGAGACTTTCGTGCCGCCGATGTGCAGCTCTTCCAGCGGCAGTCCGCGAAGGATCGAGAGGTCGGCGATCTGGCTGCCGTCGAGGTCGAGATAAGTCAGCGAGCGGAATTCGCGCAAGGGCGTGAAATCGGTGATCAGCACGCAGTTCCAGAGCGAGAGTTTGCCCAGCGGCATGCCGGCCAGCGGCGCGAGTTCGGTGATCTGGATGCCTGTGAGATCGAGTTCCAGCAGGCCGTCCTCGCGCATCGTCAGGCGATCCTTGAGCGGCTTTTCGGCGGAGATCGGCAGGTCTTTGAGCCGGTCGAGCCAGTAGGCCACGAGAAGCCCCTTTTCCGCGTCCAGCAGCCGCGCCACCGGAAGCAGCTCCGCCGCCGGGCGCTGCTCCTTCTGCATGGCGAGGTGGAGCTTGACGAGGCTTTCGCGAGTGAGCTTGCCGTCCGGGCCGAGGGGGGCGGCGAGCAGTTCGTCGCAGAGTTTCACCGAGGCTTCGGCGCGGGCATGAACGGGCTGGAGCGCGAGGGCCGCACGGTAAAGCGCGGCCGCATCGGCGAGCTTGAACTGGCACTGGAGCAGGTCGGCCTTCTGCACGAGAAACTCCGCCGCGTCGGGCCGCAGCTTGATCGCGTAGTCGAGCTTCGCGATGGCGTCGGCGTATTGCTCCTTGGCCGCGAGCGCGCGCGCCTGCTCGGCAAAAGCCGGCGCGGTCGCGCGCAGTTCATCAACCGTGGTCACGGCTCGATGTTCCGCCCGCGTGGCGCGCACCGCCTGCCACACGCTCGCCGCGATGCCGATGACGAGCGAAGCCGCGATGGCCGTGCCGGCGGCGAAGGCGAGCTTGTTGCGCCGGATGAGCTTGCTCAGCAGGTAGGCCGTGGTCGGCGGACGCGCGATGACGACTTCGTTTTTGAGGTGCCGTTGGAGATCGAGCGCGAGCCCATTCGCGGTGTCGTAGCGGCGCTGGCGATCCTTCTCGAGGCACTTCATCACGATCCAGTCGATGTCGCCGCGCAAGGTGCCGGGCAGGCGCGCGGGATCGGTGTGGCGGCGTTTCGCAGCGGTGGTGAGTTCGGCACCGTCGAGGGTTTTCATCCGCATCGAAGGCCGCGGCGGATCGACCTCGCGGATCATGCGCCGCATTTCGTCCATGCCGATGCGGGCCATGGTGTCCTGATCGATCGGCGTGTGACCGGTGAGCAGTTCGTAAAGCAGCACGCCGAGCGCGTAGATGTCGCTGCGCGTGTCGATGTCGAGCGAGGTCAGTTCCGCCTGCTCGGGGCTCATGTAGAGCGGCGTGCCGATCATCTGCTGGAACTGCGTATAGACCGTCGCGTCGGTGAGCCGCCCCTGCGTCGCCTTGGCCACGCCGAAGTCGATGACCTTCGGCACCGCCTTGCCGTCATTGATCGTCACGAGGATGTTCGACGGCTTGAGGTCGCGGTGGATCACGCCTTTCTGATGCGCGTGCTGCACCGCCTGGCAGACGGTGATGAACAACTCGATGCGCTCCTGCGTGGAGAGCTGCTGGTCGTCGCAGTATTCCGTGATCTTCACCCCGCGCACCAGTTCCATGACGAAGAACGGCCGCCCATACTGCGTCGCGCCGGCGTCGAGCACCTTGGCGATGTTCGGATGATCCATCATCGCCAGCGCCTGCCGCTCCTGCTCGAAGCGCGCGATGACCTCCTTCGTATCCATCCCCAGCTTGATGATCTTCAGCGCCACGCGCCGCCGCACCGGCTTCTCCTGATCCGCCACCCACACCGTCCCGAACCCGCCCTCGCCGATCTGCTCGCGCA